>SKYU01000167.1 GCA_007127715.1 Gammaproteobacteria bacterium
GCTCTGGCTCTGGCTCTGGCTCTGGCTCTGGCTCTGGCTCTGGCTCTGGCTCTGGCTCTGGCTCTGGCTCTGGCTCTGGCTCTGGCTCTGGCTCTGGCTCTGGCTCTGGCTCTGGCTCAGGCTCAGGCTCAGGCTCAGGCTCAGGCTCGGACGGCATGTCCAGGTCTTCCAGGATCGAGGTCAGTCCGGTGATCGATGCCGCAAATTCCTCGTCATCGTACTCCTCGACAATGATTCCGCCGTCCTCGGCCGGCGTCTCCTCGGCCGGCGTCTCCTCGGCCGGCGTCTCCTCAGCCGGCGCCGATTCGAGCAGGTCTTTCAGCGTCGCGAGGAGGTCGGCATCGACCTGGGGCGGGAGCCCCGCATCTACCGCATCACGCATGCCGTGCAGGGCATCGGTCGAGCGCTGCAGGACTTCGAGCAGGCGCGGGGAGGCTGTCACCTGTCCCGCGGCCACACGCTCCAGCAGCGATTCGAGCTCGTGCGCCATATCACCCATCGACACCAGGCCGGCCATGCGGGCCCCGCCCTTGAGCGTGTGCAGCAGTCGCTGCAACTCGATCACCTGGCCACTGTCACCGGGGCGCCAGCGCGCCAGCAGGTCATCGGCCTGCTCGAGTATCTCGGCAGCCTCCTCACTGAAAATCGCCGCCAGTTCAGGATCGACCGTCTCGGCCGGTGCCTCCGCAATGTCCGGCGCAGGGCCTGTCATGGTCTGCCACTGTCCGGAATCGGCAGCGGCGGCCGCCTCGGCGGCCGCGTCGAGTTCCGCCATCGGCGCATCGAACGCCGAGGCGACAGCGACCGCGTCGACGTCGATCGGCAGATCGTCGGCCAGCTGAGCGGTGAGCCGTTCGATCTGCTGCATGGCGGTCGCAAGCGCAGCCTGGCCTGCCGGGGTCACCGGCGCAGCGGCCGCCATCACCCCCCGGACATAGCGCTCCATGGGTTCGGCGAGCGCCTCCCCGGGCTTCACACCAGCCATCCGCGCACTGCCCAGCAACGTGTGGCAGGCCCGGTGCAGGCCATCGGTGGGGCGCGGTGGAGAGGGTGCCCCTCTGGCCTGCTCCAGGAACGCCTGCACCGTCTGCAGGTGGCCACGGGTTTCCTTGAGAAAAATGTCCCGCAGCACAGGATCCATCTGCGGCTCGCGTGACTTCGGCTCAGCCACCTGCTCTTCGACGGACTCCGGCGCCTTCGCCGCCGGCTGGCCGGTGACGCCAGGCGACAGGGCCGCGGCCTCGCGGGCCTGGCGGGCTGCGAGCAGGTCGCCGCTGGCCAGCGCCGTCCCCTGCTTCATCAGTGCGCGAAAATCCGCGCGCGGGGTCAAGCCCAGTTCCAACTGTTCTACGAGTTGCGGCAGGACGTCGATCGCATCGCCGATGAACGCGACGATGTCGTCGTTGACGTCGAGCGTCCCGTTGATCAGGCGGTTCAGCAGGTTCTCGACGTTCCACGCGAACTCACCGATGAGCTGGGCACCGACCATGCGCCCACTGCCCTTGAGCGTATGGAACGAGCGGCGGACAGCCACGAGCGATTCCGCATCGGACCGGTTCCCCTGCCAGGCTGGAAAATGCCGGGACAGGGTCACCAGCTCTTCCTTGGCCTCCTCGATGAAGACCTCCAGCAGCTCCGGGTCCGGCCTCGCATCATCCTCGGTGAGCATTCGCGGCTCGACGGCCGGGCGGTCGCCCGGTTCCGGGGCGCGGGGGGCCACCGGGACCGTTTCGGCACGCGGGTCCTCTGTATCCGCCGCCGACGCTGGCATCGTCGCTTTCGCAGGCAACAGCAGCGCCAGACATGATTCTGCGTTATCGAGCATGTACCAGGGTTCACTGCGCCCGACCGCCAGCGTCTCCATGTAGTACTCGAGACTGACAATCGCATCTGCCAGCCGGTCGGCCTGCGCGGCATCCATGTCGGCACGACCAGGACGAAGCCGCTCGCGCACCACCCTTCCGATGTGTTCGACAACCCGTACCGCGCGTTCCTTCCCAAGCATGAGCAAGGCCGCCGTGATGCCGCGCAGGAGCCCCGGCACTTCGTCGAGGAGTACGGGATTCCCGGCATGCGCCAGCGCCGAAGAAATCGCGTCCTTGATCCGCGCGAGATTCACCGCACACTCGCGCAGCACGGCGACCGTCACCTGACGATGCTGATCATCCGGTGCTGGCTCATCGGTGGCGCGGCCCTCATCGCCGCCCACCGGGCTGGCCATGCGCACCAGCTGCTGATCGATGCTGTCCTCGACCTGCAGCAGCGCCGAGGCGATGGACAGCAGGGTGGAGTCGTCGACGGCGCCTCCACCGCGGACCAACGAGCCGAGCTGGCGAATTTCGTTCTGGATATCTCCGCGCAGTTCGCCGAGACCGAGCACACCGAGGGTGTCGGCGATCTTTTTCAGCATCTCCAGCTGAGGCGCAAGCGCCGCCACGTCGTCGCTGCCGGTGCGAACGTGGATGTCGAGGACATCCTTCACCCGCGCAAGATCGTCCTTGATCGCGGCGGCCACGGTCTGCATCAGGCGGATGCTGGGCGCGGACAGACTTTCCCGGGCGGCGGCGACCTCGTCATCGCCAGGCAGGAGTTCCGACAGCGCGAACGAGGCACGGATGGCCTCTACCCGCTCGCCGCCACTCCTGGCGCGGGCCACGTAATACAGCAGGTTGTTCAGCAGATCGAGCGGCGGATCAGCGGCGACGCCAGCCTCACCCTCCGAAATCAGGCGTTTGATCTGGCGATCCGCCTGGCCCAGCAGACGCTTCACCGTGACACCGGGCTCCAGTCCGCCGTCGGCGATCGCTTCCAGGACACCGCCCACGACCCACCAGAGCTGGCGTACAGGGTCCGTCCGGGACGCCGCCTCGAGTTGCGTCGCAGCCCGCTGCAGACGCTCGATATTGCGCGTCTGATCCTGGGACTTGATCAGGCCCAGCAGCGCGAGTTGGAACGCCGGGCGCATCTGGCGGGCGACATCCTGCAGATTCGCGTCACCACGCGGCCCGGCCTCCGGGGTTGGCGCGTCCGCCGTCCGACGCTCGGGCGTCAGATTGAGCAGGAGCAGCGTGCCCTCCGACAGCAGGGGGCGGCCCCGCACCGCGCGCAGATCGTTCAAAAGAGGCAGCAGCACCAGGGCGATGTCCCGCCCCCCGGACATGACCCGCTCGAGGTAGGCCGGCAGCTGAACCATCGCGCGGCTGAGCGCCTCGATGGCCTCGTCGCGATTGCGCCGGCCCTCTTCTCCCAGCAGGTGGTCGCAGACGTGTTCCATCTCCTCGGCGACCAGCGACGCACCATGCACTTCGACGATGCGCAACGCGCCCCGGGCGAGGTGCAACAGGCTCCGGCACTGTTCCAGCGACTCCTGACGTCCGCGGCCCTGGACAAAATCCTCGAGCGCGCGCTGGGCCTCGGCGAGGGTGCTGTTCAGCTCTTGCGTGACCAGCTCGAGCGACTGCGCGGCGACATCCCCGACCGGGGATCCCACCTGTCGTGCCGGATCGGGCGGCGAGGAAGATGGACTCATGCGTCAGCCCGACCGTTTCCTCAAGGGCTCTGCCGCCGGCGTGTGGGTCTGCGTGTCCTCGTCGGTCAGGGCCAACTCATCGGACGCCTCTGCCAGGGGCGGGGTGTCGGCGTGCAGCTCGCGGTAGATCCGGCTGGTGGGCGGCGCATCGTCGGCTTGATCCCCGGCCTCGGGCAGGCGGAACCCGGACACGGTGGCGCGAAGCTGACTGGCCAGCGAGACCAGCTTGGCGATTTCGCTCGCCGTCACGCTGGCCCCTTCGGACGTCTCGACGCTGATCTCTCTGAGCGCCGTCATGTTACGGGTGATGTCCTCGGCCGCATCGGTCTGCTGACGGGCGGAGCTTGAGATGTTCTGGACCAGGGAGGCGATCTGGTTGGACACCTGCTCGATTTCTTCCAGCGCGGCCCCGGCATTCTCGGCCAGCAGGGCCCCGCCCACCACGTCAGTGGTACTGCGCTCCATGGACACCACCGCCTCGTTGGTGTCGGACTGAATGGTCCGCACCAGCACTTCGATCTGCCGCGTGGCATGCGCCGAGCGCTCGGCCAGCCGCTGCACCTCGTCGGCCACGACTGCAAAGCCGCGTCCGGCCTCCCCCGCCATGGACGCCTGGATCGAGGCGTTCAGGGCCAGAATATTGGTCTGCTCGGCGATATCGTTGATGAGTTCGACGATGTTCCCGATCTCCTGCGAGCTCTCACCAAGCCGTTTGATCCGCTTGGAGGTGTCCTGGATGGTCTCACGTATGGTGTTCATGCCGACAATGGTCCGCCGAACCGCCTCGCCACCCTTGTGGGCGACGTCCACAGAATGACGCGCCACGTCAGAGGCGCGCTCCGCGTTACCCGAAACCTCCTCGATGGCGCGGGTCACCTGGACGATGGACTCCGAGGCGGCCTTGACCTGGCGTGACTGGCGTTCCGAGGCCTGGGCCATTCGCCCGGCCGTCGCTTCGGTATGCTTGGCGGCCCCGTCGACCAGCACCGCCGAATCGCGAATGGTCAGGACCAGCTCGCGCAACGCCTCGATGGCGTAGTTGATCGAATCGGCGATCGCCCCGGTGATGTCTTCGGAAACGGTGGCCCGAACCGTGAGGTCGCCATCGGCCAGCGAGCCCATCTCGTCGAGCAGCCGGAGGATGGCCTGCTGGTTGCGCTCATTCTGCGCGGCCTGGATGTCGGCGGCCCGACGCAGGTCGGCGGCTCGCCAGTACAGCACCATCAGAAGCAGCAGCACGAGGATCCCGACGCCGAGCAACGCCAGGGTGAGCCAGGCGGTCGCCCCCGGCGGTGTGTCGGCCGCGACGCTCAACAGCGGGAAAAGCTCATTCGCCGTCGCACGGATCGCGCCCAGCGCGCCCTGAGCTGAGACCGCGCCGTCCCCGGCCGCCAGCGCGGCGCGAAACGCATCGACGATCTCGCCGTGAACCGCCTGTACCCGGGACAGCTCCGTGCCGGCCCCGTCCGGCACGGGCTGCAGCCCGAGTCCGGTATCCTCGCCCTCCAGAGCCGCGACGATCTGGCGCATGACCGACTGGGCGTCCACCAGGCCGTCCAGCCCTGCCCGCAAATCGCCGCGGCCGGAGGCCAGGACAGCGAGGTCGCGCTCGGCCCGCTGGGCGGTCAGTTCGAATCGCTCGATGAAGCGCTGATTGGCCGCAAGCTCCGCCGCGGGCAACGCGGCCGCGAGCCGTCCGCTGGCGGCCAGCAACTGCGGCAGCAGAGCCGTGACGGTCTCGCTGGCCGCATGCAGGGCCAGCAGGTCCTCGCGCGCCGCATGGAACTCGCGCAGCTGCCCATCCATCGCCGTCAGCCGCCCTCGGGCCGCCGCCCCATCGGCCTGTGCGGACAGTGCCGCCAGGCGGCTCCGTGCGGCTTCCAGTCGCTGGAAAGCCTCGGCATCGCCGCTGAGCGCCTGTTCACCCAGAGGCACCACGCGCTGACTGAGGGCGGCGAGTTCCGCGACTCCGTCCGAGCCCGGTTTCGCACCAGCGCCCAGATAGGCCGACGCCGCCGCCGCGAGCAGCACCAGGAGCAGAAGCGGACCCAGCACTGGAAACAGGCGTGTCGCGATCGATTTCTTCAGCATGGCCCTGCCGTCCTTCAAGCGTCAATCGTGCAGGCTGTCACTCGGCAGCCTGCTGGAAACGTTCATGCTCGACCAGTGTGTACAGGTCGAATACCGGCCAGGTGTCACCGCCATCGCGATAGGCACCGTCGAGATACTGCTCGGCACGGATGACCGTGGCCGGTGCCGCAGGCTGGTAGCTTCCCAGCGGAAACCTGCGAAACCCGATCACCTCGTCGACCACCAGGCCGGCGGGCACCTCGCGGTGATTGACCACCAGGACACGCGCCTGGCGCTCCTTGGATGCGCTTCCCGCAGCGAACAGCGCCTTGAGATCGGTCAGAGGCAGCAGTTGGCCCCGCACATTGGCGATGCCCCGCAGCCAGCTGCGGCCACCCGGCACCCGAGCGAGCGAGACCGGCACCGGCAGCACCTCCCGGACCTGCTGGCGCGGCACGACAAACCGCTCGGGCCCCAGGCGAATGGCAATACCCACCCATTCTTCCCCGGGCGCGGCCGCGCCGCCTTCAGTGAGCGCCGCGCGGCTTCGTCGTTCGAGCTCGCGCAGCAGCTCGAAGGGCTGATCCCTGAGGGCCCGGAGACTCATGTGCTCCCGGCACCAAGCCATTCACGGGCCTTGGCCACCAGCGCCGTCTCGCCGACAGGCTTGACGAGGTAGTCGACGGCCCCCTGGCGCAGGCCCCAGATCCGGTCGGTCTCTTCGCTCTTGGTGGTGATCATGACCACCGGAATCGAGGCGGTTTCCGGCGCCCGGGCCAGCATCCGGGTTGCCTGGAAACCGTTCATGCCGGGCATCACCACGTCCATGAAGATCAGGTCGGGCCGATGCGATCGGGCCATCTCGAGGCCGCTCTCGCCATCGGCTGCACAGAGCGTGTCATACCCGTTGCGGCGCAGCGCCTCCTGCATGACATGCACTTCGGTGGGCGAATCATCGATGATCAGTACCGTGGCCATGCTGCAGACGCTCTCTAGCGGGAGATGTGATCATGGATCGCGCCGAGCAGCTCGTCCTTGGTGAACGGCTTGGTCAGGTACTGCTCGGAGCCGACGATCCGCCCTCGCGCCCGGTCGAACAGGCCATCCTTGCTGGAGAGCATGATCACCGGGGTATCGCGAAAGACGCGGTTGTTCTTGATCAGGGCACAGGTCTGGTAGCCGTCGAGCCGCGGCATCATGATGTCGACGAAAATGATGTCCGGCTGGTGATCGGCGATCTTGGACAGGGCGTCGAAGCCGTCGACCGCCGTGAACACCTGGCATCCCTCACGCGACAGCAGCGTCTCGGCCGTCCTGCGGATGGTTTTGGAGTCGTCGATCACAAGGACCTTGAGTCCCGCCAGACTCGCGTGCTGGGCTGTGCTCACGAGGCTATTCCCCTGGTGCATGGTCGTCGCTGCCAACGCGGCGCGGCTGACCGGGCAGATTGGCTCTTTTAACATATTGCCCGAACCGCCTGCACCTTCGGGCGCCGGGCCGCTGTCGGCAGTGTACGCCGGCGACCCGAGGTGAAAACCTGCGGCAGTTCACACTGCCCGCCATCGCCGTGCGCACGGGCGGGGCGGTATAGTTGGCGACCGGACGCCGGCCTGGACGCCGGTGGCAGTGCTCAGGAGTGATGCGATGACGACCGGGATGCGCCGGATCGGCGTGATCATGGATCCGCTGGCTGGCATTTCGCCCAGGAAGGACAGCACCCTCGCCATGATGCTCGCCGCGCAGGCGCGCGGGTGGCAGCTGGTGACCTTCGAACTGGGCGGGCTGACGCTGCGCGACGGCGTGGCGATGGGCCGCGGCCACACCGTAACGGTGCACGACGACGAGCGCCGCTGGTTCAGCGACATGGTCCCCTGGAGCGGGCCGCTGGCTGACCTCGATGTCCTGCTGATGCGCAAGGATCCGCCGTTCGACATGGAGTATGTGCACGCCACCTACATGCTCCAGCGCGCCGAGGTGGCCGGCGCCCTGGTGGTCAACGCACCGGCCGCCCTGCGCGACATCAACGAAAAGGTCGCCACGGCCTGGTTCCCGCAATGTACGCCGCCGACCCTGATCAGCCGCACCCACGCCGAGCTGCGCGCCTTCCTGACCGAGCACGGTCGCATCGTGATCAAGCCCCTCGACGGCATGGGCGGGCGCTCGGTCTTCGTGGTGCACGAGCAGGATCCGAACCGGAACGTGATCATGGAAACGCTGACCGACGACCAGGCACGCTACGTCATGGCACAGCGCTACATCCCGGAGATCGTCGACGGCGACAAGCGGGTGCTGCTGATCGACGGCCAGCCGGTCGATCATCTGCTGGCACGGGTGCCCGGCGGCGGCGACCACCGGGGCAACCTGGTCGCGGGCGCCCGCGGCGAGGGCCGGCCGCTGGGTGACCGGGAGCGCTGGATCGCGTCACAGGTGGGCCCGGAGCTGGCGAGAAAGGGCGTCATCTTCGCCGGTCTGGACGTCATCGGCGACTATTTGACAGAAATCAACGTGACCAGCCCGACCGGCATCCGGGAACTCGATCGGCAGTTCGGCCTGGACATTGCCGGTGAGCTCGTGGCGGCCATCGAGCGACGTCTGGAGGGCGTATGAAGATGCGCTGGGTATTGCTGCTGCTGACCCTCGGGCTCGCCTCCTGCGAGGCCGACCGGCCGGCCTGGCAGTACGGCTTCACCGCCATGGGCACGGAAATCCGCATCCTGATCGCTGGCGCGGAGACGCGCGATCCCACATCGCATTTTGCGGCCGTGGAGGCCAGACTCGCGCAGATCGGCGTGGATTTCTATGCCTGGGCGGATGGCGAGCTCGCGGAACTCAACAGCGCCCTGGCCGAGGGGCGGAGCTTTCAGGCCAGCCATGACATGGCCGGTCTGCTCGCCCAGGCACAGAACCTGTCGCGGCTGAGCGGCGGCGCGTTCGATCCCGGCATCGGTGCGCTGACCGAACTCTGGGGTTTCCATCAGCCGCGTCCAGGACTGCCAGGCACGCCGCCCGCCGATGACCGCATCGAAGCCGTGCTGCAGGGCTGTATCGGCATCGCGCGGATCACGCTGCGGGGTCGGCAGGTCGCCAGTGACTGTCGGGGACCCCTGCTCGACCTCAGCGGAATCGCCAAGGGCTTCGCAGTCGACGAGGCGATGTCGCTGCTGCGCGCCCGGGGTATCGCCAATGCCCTGATCGACGCCGGCGGTGACCTGCGCGCCATGGGCCGCAACGGCAGACGCGCATGGCGGGTGGGCATCCAGGACCCGCGCGGCGAAGGCGCGCTGGGCTCGATCGCCCTTTCCAGCGGCGAGGCGGCCTTCACGTCGGGCGACTATGCCCGCTATTTCACCCACGAGGACACCCGCTACGCGCATGTCATCGATCCGACCACCGGTCGCCCGGTCGAGCATACCGCCAGCATCACCGTGCTCGGCGGCCGGGGCATCGCGGCCGATGCCGCCTCGACCGCCCTGATGGTCGCGGGGCCCGAGACCTGGCGGACCATGGCCGAACGTCTGGGCACGCGGGCGGTGCTGCGTGTCGATGCGGATGGCAGCGTCGACATGACACGGGTCTTCGGCGGCAGACTCGAACCCGTGCCGGCGACCCCGACGGGCGCTGCGGACTGACCGATGCCGGTCCCTACCCGCGACCGTCTGGGCTCGACAGCGTTTTTCGCGCTGGTGCTGCATGGCGTGCTGATTCTCGGCATCACCTTCGGGGATATCGATTTCCGCGGCGGAGACGACAGCAGCAGCCTGAGGGTCACGGTGGTGGTGCCGACTGACGATACCGACCCTGCCGAAAGCGATATCCTCGCCCAGGTCGACAGTCGCGGCAGCGGCACGCAGGCGCAGGCGACCGACCCCGCCGCCCCCCGGGCGGACGCCGGGCAGCGACCGGAAGCGCCGGCCGACCGGGGCGCGGACAGCGCCACCACACTGCCGGGCCGCCCACAGACCAGTCCCGATGTGCTGGCGTCGCGGCATGGCGGGCAGCCGATCCAGAGCGTGACCGAACCCAGTGAACGCCCGGACGACTTACCGCGGCTGGCGCGGGCCGCCGAGGACCCCGACCGCCCGGTCAGCCGTCTGCTCACCGATGACGAAGTGCTGGAAGTCGCCGCGCCGGAGCGCGAACTGGTGATCGGGCCGGACACCCGTGCCGACGAGGCCGCCCCCTACCTCGCCGCCTGGCGAAGCCGGGTCGAGCGGATCGGCACCCGCCATTTCCCCGCAGGTCTGAGGGGACAGTCGCTTGCCGGGAATCCGGTGCTGGAGGTCTCGCTGCGTGCCGACGGGACCCTGGCGGACATTGTCATCCAGCGTTCCTCCGGGCACGGTGGCGTCGACCAGGCGGCCCTGGACATCCTGAGGCTCGCCTCGCCCTTCGACCCGTTCGAGGCGGCGCTCGCCCAACGCTACGACCGCCTGCGCTTTTCGTACGAGTGGCGATTCGACGGACTGTAGCGGAAAAGCGCCCACCTGCAGGGTGTGCGCATGACAGCGTCGACCGACGCGGTAGAATCGACATCAGGTAGCGACCCGCCGGAGGGCCAAGGCGCAGCATGGACAGCCTCGTCAATCATTTCCTGATCGCCATGCCAGGCATGGGCGATCCCAATTTCGGCGAGACCGTCACGCTGATCTGCGAACACAACGACGGCGGCGCGCTCGGGCTGGTCATCAACCGCGCCATCGGCATGAGCCTAGGCGAGGTCCTCACCCAGCTCGGGCTGGAGACCGACGATGTCGCCCTGCGTGACCTGCCGGTGATGCAGGGCGGGCCGGTCCAGCAGGACCGCGGCTTCGTGCTGCATTCGCGCGGCGGCGACTGGGACTCCACACTGGCCATTTCCGAAGCCCTGCAGGTCACCACCTCCCAGGACGTCCTGGCCGCCCTGGCCGAGGGCCGCGGGCCCGAGCGGGTCCTGGTGGCGTTGGGTTACGCGGGCTGGGGCGCCGGGCAGCTCGAGCAGGAGATGGCAGCCAATGCCTGGCTCAGCGTCGCAGCAGACCCGGCGCTGGTCTTCGAGGCTCCGCTCGAGGAACGCTGGCAGCGGGCCGCCGGCCTCCTCGGGATCAGCCTGGAGCAGCTCAGCAGCTACGCCGGGCACGCCTGAGGGCATCGGCCGTGGCCTCCGCCGCCGACGGCCTCACCCTGCTCGCCTTCGACTACGGGGCGCGGAGAACTGGCGTGGCCACTGGCGAAAGCCGATCCGGCCTGACGCGGGGCCTGACCACCCTGCACCCGGTCGAAGGCCAACCCGACTGGCGCGGCATCGAGCGTCTGGTCGCGGAATGGCAACCTGATCTGCTGGTCGTGGGGGTGCCCTATAATGCGGACGGGTCGCCCTCGGGCATGACCGCGCGGGCGCGGGACTTCGCCATCGCGCTGGGCGAGCGCACCGGCCTGCCGGTGGAAGAGGTCGACGAGCGCTACAGTTCGCTGGAAGCCGAAGCGCGGCTTCGCGGTCAGCGCGCCAGCGGGCTGAGACGGCGTCGTCTGCAACGCGGGGACATCGACCGGGAAGCCGCGCGGCTGCTGGCGCGCCAGTGGCTGAGCCTCCAGGGCGGGCCGGTGGCGGACTGAGCGCCCCCGGTCGCGTTGACATCCAGAAGCCCAACACAGGACAGCTCATGAGTTCACCGGATCCGGCCCGCCCGCACCGCGGCACCATTCACCTCTGCGAAGCCGAGGTGCTGAGCCACGAGGCCCATGCCGCCGACCAGTACATCCTCCGCGTCCGTGCCGAGGCCTGCGCGGCCCGGGCACAGCCCGGCAGCTTCGCGCACCTCACCTGCGACGATGAACTGCCGATGCGCCGGCCCCTGTCGATCATGCGGGTCGATCCAGAGGCCGGCTGGGTGGAATTCCTCTACAAGACCCACGGCCACGGTCTCACGCGACTGTCCCGGCGCCGACCGGGCGAGCGACTGAGCGTACTCGGCCCCATCGGCACCCCGTTTCGTCCCGATCCGGCACGGCCGCGACTGCTGCTGCTGGGGGGCGGCGTCGGGATTCCGCCCATCCTGTTTCTGGCCGAATCGCTGGCCGGCGATCGCCGGGCCGACTGGCAACCGCTGGTGCTGATGGGCTCGGAGATCCCCTTCCCGTTCGACATCGACCAGGCGCCGGCGTCGCTGGCCGGACTGCCCGCGTCGGCGAGCGCGGCCCTGCAGCCACTGGAATCGCAGGGGATCGCCAGCCGACTGAGCAGTGCCGCCGGCCTGCCGGGCTGCTACCCGGGCTACGTCACCGATCTGGCGCGCCACTGGCTGGATACGCTGACCGCAGCCGAACGCAACCAGGTGGCGATCCACGCCTGCGGCCCGACGCCGATGCTGCGGGCCGTCTGCGCCCTGGTAGCGGAGTATGCGCTGCCCTGCCAGGTCTCGCTCGAGGAGTACATGGCCTGTGCGGTGGGCGGCTGCGCAGGCTGTGCCGTGGAGATCGTCCGTGACGGCCAGCGACAGATGAAACGGGTCTGCGTCGATGGCCCGGTATTCGAGGCGGCGGAAGTCCGTTTCCAGTGACCGGGGCGGCCCGCTGCGCCGGGCAGGAACACGCTAGCCGAAGTTGATCTGCGCCTCCAGGTTGGCGCGGGAATCGGCGTGGATGAGAGCTTCCTCCATCGAGATGCGGCCCCGGCGGTAGAGGTTGAACAGGGCGGCATCGAAATTCTGCATCCCCGCCTCACTGCTGTCGCGCAGCGCCTCCTTGACCCCACTGATGTCGCCCTTGTTGATGAGATCGGCGATATGCGGTGTATTGAGCAGGACCTCCACGGCCGCGCAGCGTCCACTGTCACGGGTTCTCACCAGGCGCTGGGAGATGATGGCGCGCAGGTACTGTGCGAGATCCATGAGCACCTGCCGGTGCTGATCGTTGGGATACATGTTGATGATGCGATCCAGCGTCTCGGCTGAATTGTTGGCATGCAGCGTGGCGATCGCCAGGTGGCCGGTACCGGCCAGGTCGATGGCCGCCTGCATGGTCTCGCGGTCGCGGATCTCACCGATGAGAATCACGTCCGGTGCAGCCCGCATCGCGGACTTCAGGGCGCGGGCATAGCTGCGGGTGTCCAGGCCCACCTCCCGCTGGTTGATGATCGACTGCTTGTTCGGGTGCAGGAACTCGATCGGATCCTCGATGGTGAGGATGTGGGAGGAGGAGTGTTCGTTGCGGTGGTTGACCATCGCGGCAAGCGTGGTGGACTTCCCGTTGCCACTGGCACCGACCATGAGAATCAGGCCTCGCCGGTGCAGCACCAGGTCCTTGAGCACCTCGGGCACGCCAAGGTCATCCAGGCGGGGCATGTCGGCGGTGATGTAACGCAGCACCATGGCGATGTTGCCGCGTTGGTGAAAGACGTTCACGCGGAACCGACCAAGACCCGGCTCGGAGATGGCGAAGTCGATCTCCAGATCCCGCGCGAAGGCCTCCATCTGCTCGTCGCTCATCAGGCTGAAGGCCGCCTGCTTGACCATTTTCGCTGTCAGTTCGAGTTTATTGACCGGAATGATGCGGCCATCGATCTTGATCTTCACCGGCGCGTGCGTCGTGAAGAACAGGTCCGAGGCCCGGCGCTCGACCATCAACTTCAGCAGGGGCTTGGTATTCACTCGGCGGCGCCTGTGTGCTCAGAAGCGGGCTTCGCGCGACTCTTCCGCCATCTTGAGGCTGTCGGCATGCGCTTTCTCCAGCGTGCTCTCGCGCCTGCTCTCCAGCTTCACGCGCAGGCGCAGCTCGTTCTTCGAGTCGGCATGGCGCAGGGCTTCCTCGTAGCTGATGTAGCCCTGCTCGAACAGTTCGAACAGGGCCTGGTCGAAGGTCTGCATGCCAAGGCGCGTGGACTTTGCCATGACTTCCTTGATCTGCGCGACCTCCCCCCGGAAGATCAGATCGGCAATCAGCGGCGAATGCAGCAGGATCTCCAGCGCGGCGACACGCCCGGTACCCGACTCGCGAGGGACCAGCCGCTGCGAGATCAGTGCACGGATGTTCAGCGACATGTCCATCAGCAACTGCTCGCGGCGCTCCTCCGGGAAGAAGTTGATGATGCGATCGAGCGCCTGGTTGGCGCTGTTGGCGTGCAGCGTCGCCAGGCACAGGTGACCGGTCTCGGCAAACTGCACCGCGTACTCCATGGTCTCGCGGTCGCGGATCTCGCCGATGAGGATGACGTCCGGCGCCTGGCGCAGGGTGTTTTTCAGTGCCATGTGCCAGCTGTCGGTGTCCACACCCACTTCGCGATGGGTGATCACGCAGCCGGCATGGGCATGCACGTACTCCACCGGGTCTTCGATGGTGACGATGTGACCCCGGGAGTTGTGGTTTCGATGGTTGACCATGGCCGCAAGCGTGGTCGACTTGCCCGAACCGGTGCCACCGACGATGATCACCAGTCCGCGCTTGGTCATGGCCACGTCTTCGAGGACTGCGGGCAGTTCCAGCCCCGTCAGGGTCGGGATCTTGGTGGTGATGGTGCGCAGCACCGCGCCGACCTGGCCCTGCTGGACGAAGGCGCTGACGCGGAAGCGCCCGATCCCCTGGGGCGCAATGGCGAAATTGCACTCCTTCGAGGCATCGAACTCGCGACTCTGTTTGTCGTTCATGATGGCGCGCACGATGATCGAGCTCTGCTCTGCGGTGAGCGGCCGGTCCGTCGCCGGGCGGATCTCGCCATCGACCTTGATGGCCGGCGGGAATCCGGCCGTGATGAACAGGTCAGAGCCGTTTTTCTCGATCATCCGCTTGAGCAGGTTCTGCATCAACCGGATTGCCTGATCACGTTCCATCACGCCCCCCGCGAGGCCAGCCTGGCCCGGCTGGCACTCAGAATGGTTCCTTGTGGACCGCCTTGAAGCGGGCCTCTTCCTTCGTGATCCACCCCTTGGCCAGGAGCTCCTGGAGGTTCTGGTCGAGGGTCTGCATGCCATGCGCCTGGCCGGTCTGGATCGCGGAGTACATCTGGGCGATCTTGCCCTCGCGAATGAGGTTCCGGATCGCGGGTGTTCCGATCATGATCTCGTGGGCGGCGATACGGCCGCCACCGACCTTTTTCAGCAGGGTCTGTGAAATCACCCCTCGCAGCGACTCGCTCAGCATGGAACGCACCATCTCCTTTTCGGCGGCCGGGAAGACATCGACGATACGGTCGATGGTCTTGGCCGCCGAGCTGGTATGGAGCGTGCCGAAGACGAGATGACCCGTCTCCGCAGCGGTCAGCGCCAACCGGATGGTTTCCAGATCACGCATCTCGCCCACCAGGATCACGTCGGGGTCTTCACGCAGTGCCGAGCGCAGGGCCTCGGCGAAACCCAGCGTGTCGCGGTGGACTTCGCGCTGATTGACCAGCGAGCGCTTGCTCTCATGGACGAATTCGATGGGATCCTCGATGGTCAGGATGTGATCAGGCTTGTTGTCGTTGATGTAGTCCACCATGGCCGCCAGGGTGGTCGACTTGCCCGAGCCGGTGGGGCCGGTCACCAGCACGATGCCGCGCGGATGCATGGCCAGATCCTGGAAAATCCTGGGCGCGTTCAGGTCCTCCAGTGTGAGGATTTCCGAAGGAATCATCCGGAATACGGCACCGCAGCCACGTTGCTGGTTGAACGCATTCACGCGGAAACGCGCCAGCTTCGGGATTTCGAACGAGAAATCTGTCTCGAAGAATTCCTCGAAGTCCTTCCGCTGTTTGTCGTTCATGATGTCGTATACCATTGCATGCACTTCCTTGTGCTGCAGTGGCGGCATGTTGATGCGCTTGACGTCGCCATCGACGCGCAGCATCGGTGGCACACCGGCGGACAGATGAAGGTCTGACGCCTTGTTCTTGACGGCGAATGCGAGAAGCTGGGCGATATCGACGGTCATGCTGTGCCCTTGCAAGCCCCGGCCCGACAACCTGCCTGCTCGCCGCGGACTCCCGCTCGGCGGCAGGCCATGCCCAACCCGGAAATTACCATAAACTGATCCATGAGCAGTCTGAGTATAGGGCACACCGGCGACGGCGGCGTGACTGACCTCACGGAACGCTTCCGGCAGGTGCGCCGCGAGATCGAGTCTGCCGCCCAGGTCGCAGATCGTGACCCCAGCGGGATCACGCTGGTCGCGGTCAGCAAGACCCGGCCGGCCGCCGCCGTCACGGCGCTGGCGGGCCTGGGTCAGCGGCATTTCGGAGAGAACCAGGTACAGGAAGGGGTGGCCAAGATCCACGCCTGCGCCGATGAGCGCCTGACCTGGCATTTCATCGGCCAGTTGCAATCGAACAAGACCCGGCTGGTCGCCGAGCATTTCCACTGGGTCCACTCTCTCGATCGGGCGAAGATCGCCGAGCGGCTGAGTGCGCAGCGCCCGGCTGAGGCACCCGCGCTGGAGGTGTGCCTGCAGGTGGCGCTCAGCGACGAGACATCCAAGGGCGGCATCGCGCCAGAGGCCCTGCCGGCACTCGCCCGGCACGTGGCCAGCCTCCCCCGCCTGCGCCTGCGTGGGCTGATGTGCCTGCCCCCGCCACCAGGGGACCCCGAGGACTCGCGACCCTATTTCCGGCGACTGCGGGCCCTGGCGGATGCACTGCGGACAGACGGGCTGGTCATGGACCAGCTGTCCATGGGGATGAGCGCCGATCTCGCGCCCGCCATCGCCGAGGGCGCGACCCTGGTCCGGGTGGGCACCGCACTGTTCGGCCCGCGGGCGCGGACGACCGCGTCGGAGCACCCCTGACCGTGCGCCCTACCCCGGACATCGGCTTCATCGGCGCGGGTAACATGGCCCGCAGCCTCATCGGCGGTCTGCTGGACCAGGGACACCCCCGGGCCCGGCTGCATGCGGCCGACCCCGGGCTCGAGGCGCGCGACGCCTGTGCAGCCCTCGGCATCGAGGTCACCGACGACAACCGCGCCGTCTGTGGCGCTGTCGACGTGCTGGTGCTCGCGGTCAAGCCACAGGCGATGGCTGAGGTGGCGGTCGAGCTCTCCCCCGCGGTCCGCGCACACCGGCCGCTGGTGATCTCCATCGCCGCCGGCATCCCGCTGGCCAGCCTGGCCCGCTGGTTCGAAGACCCGCGGCTGCCCATGGCACGCGCCATGCCCAACACACCAGCATTGCTCGGCTGCGGTGCGAGCGGCCTGTACGCCAACAAGGCCTGCACCGACCTCCAGCGGCAGCAGGCCGAGCAGACGCTCGGGGCCGTCGGCGTGGTGGAATGGCTGGACAGCGAAGCCGCTCTGGACGCCGTGACCGCGCTCTCGGGCAGCGGGCCGGCGTATTTCTTCCTGCTGATCGAACTGCTGGGAGACATTGGCACCGAGCTGGGGCTGCCGGCCCGAACGGCGCGCACCCTGGCCTGCCAGACTGCTCTGGGGGCGGCGCGCATGGCTGCCGAGAGCGGGGTCGATCCGGCGGAGCTGCGGCGCAGGGTCACCTCTCCCGGCGGCACCACCGAAGCGGCACTGGCGTCACTGGAAGCCTCGGGGATCCGTGATATGTTCTCCCGGGCCCTGCATGCCGCCGAGGCGCGGGCCCGGGCACTTGGCAGCGGCGACAGGGACTGACCGCGCATGAACAACGCATTGCTTTTCCTGGTCAAGACGCTTCTTGACCTCTACATCCTCACTTTCGTCCTGCGCCTGCTGCTGCAATGGGTGCGGGCGGACTTCTACAACCCGCTATCCCAGTTCATCGTCAGGGTGACCAATCCTCTGGTGCGTCCACTGCGCCGGATCATCCCGGCGGCCGGGCGGCTGGACACGGCGACCCTGCTGGTCATCCTGGGACTGGAGGTCGCTGCCACGGCCCTGCTGCTCGGCATGGCCACGAGCGGTCCCCTGCCCGGCGTGGGCAGCCTGCTGACGCTCGCAGTGCTGCGCACGCTGGTGCTGGTGCTCCGGCTGTATTTCGTCGCGATCCTCATCAGCGTCATCCTGAGCTGGGTCGGGCGGGATTCCCGCCACCCGCTGGTGGCCGTGCTGAACAGCCTGGTCGAACCGGTCCTTCGGCCGGTCCGGCGGATTCTGCCCAGCATCGGCGGTCTCGATCTCTCGCCGCTGATCGTGTTGCTGCTGATCCAGGCGGCACTGATCGCCATCCCGCTCGGCGGGGTGCTGTACTGAGCGATGCAGACCCAGGTTCGCAAAGCGGCGGCTGTCTACCTCCTCGCAGTGGCCTTCGGCCTCGCCGCCTGCAGCGACGGCGACGGGGCCGGAACCCGCGGGATCCCGCCGGCGGCGCCGGCGGCGGAGACCTCGCGCGACTTCGGCACGCATGTGCTCCACTACCGTGCATTCCGAAGCGACGAAATCAGCCCTCAGATCGCCCGGGCCTACGACCTGCCTCGCAGCCGCAACCGTGCCCTGGTCAACATCGCACTGGTCCGCCAGATGCCGGACACCCTGGGCGAACCCGTTCGCGGGCAGGTCGAACTGAGCGCGCGTAACCTGCTGGGGCAACAGAAACCGATCTCGATTCGGGAGATCGAGGACGGCGGCGCAATCTATTACCTCGGCGAGACCTCGATCAGCCACAACGAGACGGTGATTTTCGAGCTGAGCGTGCTGCCGGAAGACGGCGAGACGGCCTACACCGTCCGCTTCACCCAGCTGTTCCATACGCGTTGATCGGGAGTTACGCGCGGTGGGGGGCTGTGCTATGGTCAACCGCGCGCAGGCGCGCAGACCAGTGACTTAACCCGCCTGAGACGGGTCGCAGGATCACCTGAGCACTCATCCAAGGAGAACGTTTTCATGGCAGCGAAAAAGAAGGCCACCGCCACCGCCAAGCCGGCTCCCAAGCCGCCGACCAAGGCGGAAATCTACAAGACCATTGCCGAGCAGACCGGCCTCGCCCGCAAGGACGTGGTCGCAGTGTTCGACAGCCTGAACGGGCTGATCAAGAAAAACCTGAGCGGCCGCAACTCGCCCGGGCAGTTCACCTTCCCGGGGCTGATGAAGATGACCGTGCGCAAGAAGCCTGCGACCAAGGCACGCAAGGGCATCAACCCCTTCACCGGCGAAGAGACCGTTTTCAAGGCCAAGCCCGCCTCCAAGACCGTCAAGGTCACCCCGCTGAAGGGCCTGAAAGACATGGTCTGAGGCTACGGCCACGGGTCACGCACCATTCCCGGCCCGGGCGGCACCCCCAGAGATGGGTCCGCACGGGCCGCGACGGCGACAACGACGTGCCGGAGTCCCCTGGGCTCCGGCACGTGCGTTTCAGACGGTCAGCCGTCGCCAGCTGCGTCGGCGTCGGCGTCGCCCTGCACGAGGTTACGCAGGCGCAGCATGTCGGCTTCCCGAACATAGAGCAGCGCGCCGATCCTGCGAACCAGTGTCTCCTCCTGGGGATGGAGCCTGCGGTCAGCCCAGGCCACCCGCCAGAGCATCTCGACGATCGCGAGTTTTTCCGACTCGCTCAGTGCCTCGTGCAGCGCCCGGGTAAAGCGCTGCAGGGAAACCGCATCGTTCAGCTCCTTCTCCGCGAGCGCCATCAGTTCTTCGGCCTCCTCAGCCGGCAGACCGAAATGGCGCTGCAGCTGGTCGAAAATCGCCGCGCTTTCCACCATCTTTTCCGACTGGTCGGCGCGTGCAGTCTCCACCAGCAGGACGGCGGTGGCCAGACGGATGGCCTCCTCGCGCGCGAGTGGCGCCTCGGCGGTGGCTTTGGAGCCCGCCTTGAGGCGCTCGATGATTTCCCGCAGCGCGCGGATCATGAGACCGCGGCCTCGGACGCCGCGTCCGCGGCAAGAAACTCGGTGACGACCGTCCGCAGATCGTTCAACTGTCCATGAAAGAAGTGCCCGGCACCCGGGATACCGACCAGCGCCGGACCGGGAGGGGCGGTGTTCAGCCACTCGACCACCTCGTCGGGAGGCACCACGTCGTCAGCCTCGCCCTGCACGATCAGCCAGTCGGGCAGCGGACGATCTGCAATCTCAAGCCCCAGACGTGTCACCGCAGGCGCGACGGTCACCAGCCGGCTGACGTCCCGAACCAGCGCGGCCCGGGCCGCGATCACCCCACCGAAAGAAAAGCCCAACAACCACAGGCGACGCCCGGGCCAGCGCGCACAGGCCCAGTCGACGGCGGCCAACGCATCGGCGAGTTCACCCTCACCCTCGGCATAGGCGCCTTCGCTGCGCCCGACGCCACGGAAATTGAAGCGCACGGCGGGCGCCCCCAGCTGGGTGCAGGCGCGTGCCAGCGTATGGACCACCTTGTTGTCCATCGTGCCCTGGTAGAGCGGATGGGGATGGCATACGACCGCCACCCTCTTGCCGGCGTCCTCTGCGGGGACTTCCTCCCGGACCTCGAGGCGCCCTGCGGGCCCGTCGATCAGGTGTTCAGTGGCGCGGGGCGCACTCATGACTGGCGCGTCGATGATCGGTACTCCCTGAAATAAAGCCAAAGAGCATGCAGCACATCGAC
>SKYU01000155.1 GCA_007127715.1 Gammaproteobacteria bacterium
CGCATCCGCCGCCTCTGATGCGAGCGCAGTATGCCGGCCGGCGAGGAGTGGCCAGCGCCGCAGGTAGGCCTGCAGATCCTCCACCACGCTGCACAGGGGCGGGGTCCCACCGGCATTGTCCATCAGCAGCCAGTCGCATGGTACGACCGGAGGCAGGGCCTCGGCGTTCCTGGCGGGCGGGTGAGCGGTTCGGGCCGTCGACATCCGAGCCTCCCTGGCACGGCAGCGGGAAGGTTGGACAGGATATCACCCGGCGGCTGCGGGCCGGTGCGCCACCGGCGTAGAATGGCGGTTTTGACCCGGGAGCGGCATGGATACGGAAGCGAAACTGGCGGAGCTCTCGCAAGTCGCGCAGCAGGCGGTGGAGCACGCCCGCACGCTGGGCGCGGACCAGGCCGAGGCCGGTGCGAGTCTGGAACAGGGCCTGTCGGTGACAGTGCGCCTGGGGGAGATCGAGACGCTCGAGCATCAGCAGGATCGCGGACTGGGGGTCACGGTCTATGTCGCGGGCCGCAAGGGCAGTGCGTCGACCGCCGATCTCTCCTCCGGGGCGGTGCGCGAGGCGGTCGCCAAGGCCTGCTCGATCGCACGCCTGACGGCAGTCGACGAATTCGCCGGGCTGGCCGACGCGGCACTGATGGCGACGAATCTCCCGGACCTCGATCTGCACCACCCGTGGACGCTGACGCCCGAGCAGGCGGCCGCGATGGCGCGAGCCTGCGAGGCGGCCGCGCTCGAGTCCGACCGTCGGCTGCGAAATTCGGAGGGGGCCACCGTGCATACCGGCAGCGGTGTGCGGGTCTATGCCAACAGCCATGGGTTCTGTGCAGGCATGCCCAGCAGCTACCACTCGCTGTCCTGCGTCGTGCTGGCAGGTGAGGCGGAGGGCATGGAACGGGATTACTGGTACTCGGCCGACCGGAACTGGCGTCATCTCGCCAGCCCCGAGGAGGTCGGCCTGGAAGCCGCCAGGCGGGCCGTACGGCGGCTTGGCGCCCGCCGTGTCGACACCTGCGAGGTCCCGGTGCTGTTCTCCCCCGAGGTCGCCCGCGGCGTCATCGGTCACCTGGTCGCCGCCCTGCGGGGCACGGCGCAGTATCGCCAGGCCTCGTTTCTGCTCGAGGCGGCAGGCCGACGTGTGTTTCCCGAGTGGCTGACCATCGAGGAGCAGCCGCACCTGCCGGGCGCCCTCGGCAGCGCGGCCTGGGACAACGAGGGTGTCGCGACGCGACCGCGGGCCCTGGTGGACCAGGGTGAGATCCAGGGCTATGTCCTGTCCAGTTATTCCGCGCGCAAGCTCGGTCTGCAGACCACGGGCAATGCCGGCGGCGTGCACAATCTCGTCGTCGGCACCTCTGGGGAGGACCTGCAGGCGCTGCTGGCACGCATGTCCCGGGGGCTGCTGGTCACGGAACTGATGGGCCAGGGTGTCAATATCGTCACCGGCGACTACTCGCGTGGGGCCGCCGGCTTCTGGGTCGAGGGCGGGGCGCTGGCCGGACCGGTCAGCGAGATCACCATCGCCGGCAATCTTGTCGACATGTTCGCCGGCATCCTGGCGGCTGGTGCCGATGTGGATACCCGCGGGGTGATTCGCTGTGGCAGCCTGCTCATCGACCGCATGACCGTGGCCGGCCACTGAGCCCCCGGCTGCGGCGTCGGCCTCACGGGTCGGGACGGCCCTCGCGCACCAGGTCGGCGAGCGTGGTCTCACCGAAGCGCTCGAACACCGCGCGGTCGGCTTCCTCCCAGATTTCCAGGGCCCGTGAGGACCAGCGGTCGCGCAGGCGGGGCAGGATCTCATCGTCTCCCCGAACGGCCGACAGCACGTCGACCAGCCGGATGCTCTCCAGCGAGCGCCCCGGCATGAGATGCCCGTCCGCCGTCTCCACCAGCAACCCGGCCTCGCGCAGCGCCGAGAGCACCGGCGCCAGACTTTCCTGTGGCAGCCGGAAGCGCGCTGCCAGGGTCGCGGGCCGCCAGGGCTGTTCGGGTGCGAGGAAGTCGCGGCCCACCAGCAGCATGGCGGCGAGGCCGGCATGTTCGCGCGTCAGCGCCGAGAGGTCGGGGTGGCGGCGTCCGTCGCGCAGGTGCTCGGGGTGCTGGACATAGTAGGCCAGCTGCGCACCGAGCAGCAGGACCAGCCAGCTGACATACAGCCAGATCAGCGCGAGGATGACGATGGCGAATGACGAGTAGATCGCCGAGATGCGCGTGGACTGCGCGACCACCTCGGCAAATACCGAACTGGCGGCCACCCAGGTGATGCCTGCGAACAGCCCCCCGCTCAGTGCCGGCAGCAGTCGCACGCGGGTGTTCGGCAGCAGTACGTAGAGGAAGCTGAACACGGCGATCAGCAACGCGTATGGTGTGGCCCGGCCCAGGGCCAGCAGCAGGGTGCCGAGGGGCTCGATCTCCATCAGCCGCTGCACCAGGGCGACGCTGGACAGCGTGGCGATCAGGCCGAGGGCGAGTGCCATCATCAATGGGCCGAGCAGCATGGCCGACAGATAGCCGCTGAACTTGCGCACCATGCTGCGCGCCGAGTCCACCTGCCAGATGTAGTTCATGCTTTCCTCGACCTTCTGCACCATCGACACCACGACGAAGGCGAGGAACACCAGCCCGACGCCGCCCAGCAGGGCGCCCTGGAGGTTGTCGACGAAGCCGATGATCTCGGCGGTGAGTTCGGCGCTCTGTTCCTCCCCGATGGGCGCGAGGAAATTCTGCAGCAGCGGCTCCATCTGCCGGTGCACCCCGACGCCCTTGAGCAGCGAAAAGCTGAACGCGAGCAGGGGTACCAGCGACAACAGCGTGGTGTACACCAGGCTCATTGCGCGCAGCGTGAGCTGTCCGGTGGCGATGTCGCGGATCAGTGCCTGGCAGAATCGCGCAAGGATGACCAGGATCCGCAGCGGGAGCGTCTGAACCGCGTCAGGACTCCAGATCAGCGCGCCGAGGCGACGGCGAAGGGCTGACAGCATGATGAGCATCGACCTCCTGCGGCTGCGTCAGGGGTCCTCGCAACCGGTGATCAGTTTCATGGCCTGGCGGTATCTGGCCGCTGTCGCCGCGATGACCTCTGGGGGCAGGCGGGGACCCGGAGGGCGCTTGTCCCACGCCAGCGTCTCCAGGTGATCGCGGACGTACTGCTTGTCGAAACTCAGGGGCGAACTGCCCGGCCGATAGCTGTCGCGGGGCCAGAAACGCGAGGAGTCCGGGGTCAGGGCCTCGTCGATCAGGATCAGCCCGTCGCGCTCGTCCCAGGCGAACTCGAATTTGGTGTCGGCCAGGATCAACCCGACCCTGGCCGCCGCGGCCACTGCGAACTCGTAGAGGGCGATCGAGACCTCCCGCACGCGCTCGGCACGCGCGGTGCCGATCAGCTCCGCCATCTGCTCGAAGCTGATGTTCTCGTCATGCTCGCCCACCGCCGCCTTGGTGGCCGGTGTGAACAGCGTCTCCGGCAGCCGCCCCGCCAACGGCAGGCCGGGCGGCAGCGCGATGCCGCAGACCGCGCCGCCCTGCTGGTATTCCTTCCAGCCCGAGCCGATCAGATAACCTCGAACCACCGCTTCGACCGGCAGTGGTGTCAGTCTGCGCACCACGACGGCTCGGCCGGCGATCTGCCGGCGCTCCGACGGGTCGGTGACGAATGCCTCGGGGGATTCGCCGGTCAGGTGGTTGGGAACGATGTGGCGGGTGCGCTCGAACCAGTAGTTGGAGATCGCCGTGAGCATCCGGCCCTTGCCCGGGATCGGGTCGGGGAGGATGACATCGAATGCCGAGAGCCGATCGCTGGCGACGATCAGCAGCCGGTCGTCATCGATCGCGTACAGATCGCGGACCTTGCCGCGGCCGAGCAGCTGCAGGCTCTCAAGGCGGGATTCGTGGACGGCGTCGTCGGCCATGGTGGGTGGGTTCATCGTTGCCGTAAACGACGCATAATACATGTCAGCAGGGCAGCCCTCACCGGTGGATCGCGCAGAACATGGATGGAGCAGCTGGCGCATGAAGTGGGCCGGAAAGATCACCGGGGCGGCGCTTGGCCTGGTCGCTGGCGGCCCGGTCGGCAGCCTCGTCGGCGCCCTGATCGGTCACCAGTTCGATCGCGGCCTGTTTCGTGGCCGGGGCGATGCGAGGCCGCGGCTCGATTCGGCCACGGAGTCTCTGCTGTTCCGTGCGGGGTTCGGTGTGATGGGCTGTCTGGCCAAGGCCGACGGCCGGGTATCCGAGGCGGAG
This sequence comes from Gammaproteobacteria bacterium, assembly GCA_007127715.1. Classification (GTDB taxonomy): domain Bacteria; phylum Pseudomonadota; class Gammaproteobacteria; order Steroidobacterales; family PWYM01; genus PWYM01. The sequence goes on from SKYU01000155.1 coordinate 4,243, forward strand.
ATCCGCGCCGCGCGCAGCATCATGCACGAGATGCAGCTCACGCCCGCGCAGATACGTCAGGCCATTGCGCATTTCTCGACCGGTAAGCAGCCCGGCTACCCGCTGGCGAGCGTGCTCGAGGAGCTGCGCCGGCGGATCGGGGGTCACCGCCAGCTCTGCCGCAATTTCGTCGAGCTCCAGCTCGGCATGTTGGTGCGCTCCGGTGGCGTCGGCAGGGCACAGCGCCCGGTGCTCTGGGAGGTCGCGAGCGCGCTGGGAATCGGGCGTGTCGAACTGGCGCAGCTCGAGGCCACACTGGAGTCACGCAGCGGACGCGGCCCCCGACAACGCGATGCAGGCGGCGAGATCGCCGCCGCCTACTCCGCCCTGGGCGTGGCGCCGGAGGCCAGCAATGAGGAACTCAAGGTGGCCTACCGGCGGCTGATGAACCGCCACCACCCGGACAAGCTGGCGGCACGTGGCGAGCCCATCGCCAGCCAGGAGGCGGCCAAGGAAAAGACCCGCGAGGTCAGGGCCGCCTACGAGCGCCTCTGCCGGCACCGCGGCATCCGCTAGACCCGGCGTCTGGGGGGCTCGCGGCGAGCGTTGTAGACCACGATGGTCTTGCCGCTGGCCGAGACCAGTCCCTGTTCCTCGAGGACTTTCAGCACGCGCCCCGCCATTTCCCTGGAACAGCCGACCAGCCTGCTGAGTTCCTGGCGCGAGACCTTGATCTGCATGCCGTCCGGATGGGTCATGGCATCGGGCTCGTTGCACAGGTCCATGATCGCGTGCGCAACCCGGCCGGTGACATCCACGAAGGCCAGGTCACCGAGCTTGCGGTTGGTGCGGTCGAGCCGCACCGCCAGCTGGGTGGCCAGTTCGAAGACGATCGCCGGGTGCTCCATGGCGATCTGGCGGAACCGCGGATAGGTCATTTCCGCAATCTCGCTTTCCGTCCGGGTGCGGACCCAGGCACTGCGTTGGGGCTGGTCGTGGAACAGGCCCATCTCGCCGAAAAACTGACCCTTGTTGAGGTAGGCCAGGACCATTTCGTTCCCGTCCTCGTCCTCGATCATCACCTCGACGGAGCCGTCGACGATGTAATACAGGGTATCCGGGAGATCTCCCGCATGGATCATGACCGTCTTCTGCGGCACGGTACGGATGCGGCAATAGCTGAGAAACTTGTTGATGGCGGGGACGTCGCTGAGCGGTTTGGCGGCATCTGGCATGTTCTTGTGGCCCCTGCAGTGAGTTAACAGAATGCGTTGTTAGTACAATCCTGTCCGCAGTGCAAGGGTCCTGTTCACGTTCCCCCACCGGATGGCCCCGGAGCGGGTTCCCCGGGCGGGGTGGTGACGGACCTTTCGGTCAGGTTCTGGGCCGGTCAACTCAGATCCGGTAGGCCGTGGTGGTCATCACCCGCGCCGCCACGCGCATCACTCGCCGGACCGCCCAGGGCAGGCGCCGTGCGCCTGCGGCGCGCGCCGCATCGCCGTGTTCGGCCTCGTCGCGGGCCATCGCGCGCAGGATCGCGCGGCTGCGCTCGTCGGCCTCGGGCAGTCGGCGCATGTGCCCCTCGAGGTGCTCGACCACCTGCCGCTCGGTTTCCTCCACGAATCCCAGGCTCAGGCGGTCGCCGGCGGCGGCTGCCGCGACGCCCACCGTGAATGCACCGGCATACCAGAGCGGATCGAGGTGGCTGGGCCGCTCCCCGAGTTCCTCCAGCCGCGCCCGGCACCAGGCGAGGTGGTCACCCTCCTCGCGGGCGGCGCGTGCCAGCTGCTCGGCGGTTGCCTCATCCCGCGCGAGCAGCGCCTGACCGTGATAGAGCGCCTGGGCGGCGACCTCGCCGGCGTGGTTCACCCGCATCAGTCCGGCGACATGCTGGCGCTCGGTGTCGTCCAGCGGAGCCTCGGGCACGGCGTCGCCCGGATTGGCCCGGGTGGCGGCGGCCGGCACCGCCAGGGTCCGCAGCAGGTTGTCCGCGCCCGCGAGCAGGCGATCGACG
>SKYU01000062.1 GCA_007127715.1 Gammaproteobacteria bacterium
GCTGTCGCCCTGGTTGAAGCTGGTCGGCACCTCGCGCTCGACCGAGGCCCCGCCCGGGATCCGGCCCACGCTCGGCACGTTGAGGCTCACCCGCGAGCCGTCCCGGCCCTCTACGCCGAAGCCACCGACCACCAGGTTGCCCTGGGCCATGGCATAGATCTCGCCATCGGCGCCGCGCAGCGGCGTCATCAGCAGGCTGCCGCCGCGCAGGCTCTGGGCGTTGGCGATGGACGAGACCGTCACGTCGATGCTCTGGCCAGGCTTGGCGAAGGCCGGCAGATCGGCCGTGATCATGACGGCTGCCACGTTGTTCACCTGCAGGTTCACACCCGGCGGGATGGTCACGCCCAGCTGGCCGAGCATGTTGCGCAGGCTCTGGGCGGTGAACGGCGCCTGGGTGGTCTGGTCGCCGGTGCCGTCCAGCCCGACCACCAGGCCGTAGCCGACCAGCTGGTTTGAGCGCACGCCGGCGATGCTGGCCAGATCCTTCACCCGCTCGGCGCCAAGCGCGGAAGGCACGGCCAGCTGGGCGAGCAGCGTCAGCGCTGCGGCCAGCAGAGAAAACGCGGCGATACGGCGCAGGCCATCGGCCGCCAGCGCCAGTCGCTGCAGGCTGCCCGCGGCAGGCCGCCGACCACGCAGCGCGCGTGTCGATCGTCCGGAAATGACCAGGGGGCGTTTGCTCATCTCGGGCACCTCAGAACGGCCAGGCCGGACTGTTGAAGAACCGTGTCAGCCAGCCCGGGGAGCTGGAATGGGCGATGGTGCCGGTGCCGCCGTAGGCGAGCTGCGCATCGGCCACCTGGGTGGAGAGCACGCTGTTGTCAGCGCGGATGTCGACCGGGCGGACGATGCCGCGCAGGCGGATGAACTCCTCGCCCTGGTTGATGCGCATCCACTTCTCGCCCTGCACCCGCAGGTTGCCGTTCGGCAGCACCTCGGCGACGGTGACGGTGATCGAGCCCTCGAGAAGGTTGCTCTGCGAGGCGTCGCCCTGCCCCTCGAAGCTGCGCGAGCCGCTGACCTCGGCCTCGAACAGCGGGTTGCCGTCGCGGGTGACCGGCCGGCCGATGATCACCGGGTTGTTCATGCGCACGCTGCTCTCCTTGGAGGTCGCAGACCCTGCCGACTTGCGGGCATTGGTGCGCTCGGCCAGCAGCACGGTCAGCACGTCGCCGACGCGCCTGGCCTTGTAGTCCTCGAACAGACTCTGCGAGGAGGCCGCCTGGAAGATCGCACCGCCGTTGTCGAAGGCCGGCCGCGGCTCGGGCGGAGCCGTGGCGGTGAAGCGGTCGTCGCCCCCCGGGTAGGTCATGTGCGCGCCGGCTGCACAGCCGGTGAGCACGACCGCCGTCAGTGGCACAACCAGCGCGCGGCTGGCCGAGACCCAGCCCTTGCACCCGCCATTCGCGATGCGGCTCCGGAAAAATGGCAAGAGGTTCATGCGGTGACTCCCTTCGACTCGGCCCGGCCGCCTCAGCGGCCCAGTGTGTTGTTCGCGAACTGCAGCATCTGGTCGGCCGTGGAGATCGCCTTGGAGTTGATCTCGTAGGCGCGCTGCGTCTCGATCATGTTGACCAGCTCCTCGACGGTGTTGACGTTGGAGCTCTCGAGCATCCCCTGCATCACCGTGCCGAGCCCGGTCAGCCCGGGCACGCCCACCTGCGGCGGGCCGCTGGCGGCGGTCTCGATCAGCAGGTTGCCGCCGACGGCCTGCAGGCCGGCCGGGTTGACGAAATCGGCGAGCTGGATGGCGCCGAGTTCCACCGGCACCGGGTTGCCGGGCACCGAGGCCGAGACGATGCCGTCCTGGCCGATGGACACCGACAGCGCGTTGTCCGGCACCACGATGCCGGGCTGCAGCTCGAAGCCGTTGGCGGTGACCACCTGGCCGTCGCGGTTGACCTGCAGGGCCCCGTCGCGGGTGTAGGCCAGCGTGCCGTCGGGCATCAGGATCTGCAGGAAGCCGCGGCCCTGCACGGCAACATCCAGCGCGTTGTCGGTCTGGATGAGGTTGCCCTGGGTGTGGATCTTCTCGGTGGCGACCGTGCGCACGCCGGTGCCGAGCATCAGGCCCGAGGGCAGCTGGGTGTCCTGCGAGCTCTGCGCGCCGGGCTGGCGGATGTTCTGGTAGATCAGGTCCTGGAACACCGCGCGGTCTTTCTTGAAGCCGGTGGTGTTGGCATTGGCGAGATTGTTCGAGATCGTCGCCATGCGCGTCTGCTGGGCGTCGAGTCCGGTCTTGGCGATCCACAAGGCCTGGTTCATGATCCTGTCCTCCTGCGTGAGGGATTCATCACGCGGTTCAGCCCAGGCGCAGCAGCGCGCTGGAATTCTGGTCGTTCTGCTGGGCGGTGTTCATCATCTTCACCTGCAGCTCGAAGCTGCGGGCATGGCGGATCATCTCCACCATGGCGCCCACCGTGTTGACGTTGCTGCCCTCGAGCATGCCGCCGATCAACCGCACGTCGGCCTCGGCGGGCGGCGGCTCGCCGGCGGCCACACGCATCACCCCGTCCTCACCACGCACCAGCGTCGCTGGATCCGGGTTGACCAGGCGGATGCGCTCGACCACGGCCAGTCCTGCGGCGTCCTGGCCGAGCGGGCGGATGCTGATCGTGCCGTCGCCGGCGATCTCCAGCGACTCGAACGGCGGCAGCGCGATCGGCCCGCCGTTACCGAGCACCGGCAGGCCGGTGCCTGTGGTGAGCATGCCGAAGGCATCGACCCGCAGGTCACCCGCGCGGGTCAGGCCTTCGCCGCCGTCGGGCGTCTGCACCGCGATCCAGCCCTCGCCCTCGATCGCGACATCGAGCGCCCGCCCGGTGGCCATCAGCGGCCCCGGCGTGAAGTCGATGCCCTTACCCTCCGTGACCGCATAGGCCCTTGCGGCGGCGTGACCGGGGCCTGCCAGCGGCGCGTGCACGGCACTGGCCAGCGTGGCGCGGAAGCCTGTGGTCGAGGCGTTGGCGAGGTTCTGGCTGGTGACGGACTGCGCCACCTGCGCCTCGCGCGCGCCCGTCATCGCCACATAGAGCAGTCGGTCCATGGCTCAGCCCCGTCAGCGGATGTTGATGATGGTCTGGGTGACCGTGTCGGCCGTGCTGATCACCTGCGCGTTGGCCTGGAAGTTGCGCTGCGCGGTGATCAGGTTCACGAGCTCGGCGGCGATGTCGATGTTCGAGGCCTCAAGGCCGCCGGACTGCAGGGTGCCGAGGTCACCGCTGCCCGCCGTGCCGAGGATCGGGTCACCGGCCGCGAAGGTCTCCACCCAGGCGTTGTCGCCGACCTGCTGCAGGCCCTGTGGGTTGGCGAAGCTCGCTACCGCAACCTGGCCGAGCGGCGCACTCTGGCCGTTGGTGTAGCGGGCGAACACGACGCCGCTGTCGTCGATGTCGATGCCGGTGAGCCGGCCGCTGGCAAAGCCGTCCTGGCGCAGTGAGCTGACGCTGTCCGCCGCACCGAACTGGGTCGCCTGGCTGACATCGAACTCGATGTCCAGCGCCTCGGCGCCGTTGCCAGGGGTGAAGGCGCCGAACTGCAGCGGGTCCTGCGGTGCCGCCAGCGAGCCGTCCGCGGCGAAGGTCAGGCTCTGGGCATCACCGACCGGCTGGCCGTCGATGGCCAGGTTCGCCTCCCACTCCAGGTTGCCGACATTGCGGAAGAACAGCGTGGCCACGTGCGACTGGCCAAGCGAGTCATACACGGTCAGCGAGGTCGAGAAGGAGTAGGTGTTGGGGTCGTCGGCATCGAAGTCGACCTCGGAGAGATCTTCGGCGGTGGCGCGCAGGTTTAACGACGCCTCGACCCGGCTGGTGGCGCCGGGCGCGGACTCGGTGGTGGCCAGGCGCAGGTCATCGAGCTGCCCGGTGTTGAAGGTACCGCTCAGGCGGTCCTGCAGCGGGTAGGCCTGCAGGCGCTTGCCACCGCTGTTGACCACGAAGCCGTCGCGGTCCACCTGGAAGGAGCCATCCCGCGTGTAGCTGCGGGCGCCGCCATCGTCGAGCACGAAGAAACCACGGCCGGACAGCGCCATGTCGAGGTTGCTGCCGGTGAAATCGATGTTGCCCTGCGAGAACTGCTGGGTGACGGCCGACAGCCGCACGCCCGTGCCGATGGCGGTGCGGCCGACACCCCCGTAGGCGGTGGCGAAGATGTCGGCGAACTCGGCGCGCGAGCCCTTGAAGCCCGTGGTGCCGGCATTGGCGATGTTGTTGCCCGTCACCCGGAGGTCGGACGAGGCGGCGTTCAGGCCGCTCAGTGCGGTACGAAATGGCATGAGGTTACTCCCGTATCCCTATGATTCAATTGCCGATGCCGCGCACGCGGCTGAAATCCACGACGCCGAGACCCGTCACCGTCAGTGACATCGCCCCGTTGCGCTCGCCCACGGCGACGCTCTCGACCCGGCCGGAGACCAGCGCCTCCAGCGATACGGCCCGTCCGGCCTCATTGCCGGTCGCGCGTAGTTCGTAGAACCCCGGCGCGGCGCGTCCACCGTCAGGCAGGCGCCCGTCCCAGCTGAATGCCGCACGCCCGCCAGTGCCGTCGGCCTGCACGGGCAGCGTGGTCACCAGCCGGCCGCCGAGGTCGTACACCCCAAGCCCCACCCCGGAGACCCCGGCCGGCACGTCCACCGCGCCGGACAGACTCCCCTCGGGCGGCAGCCAGCCCTCTCGGGCCGGCACCAGCACCTGGCGGTCGACCAGGCCTGCGGCCTGCAGCGTCTGGTTGCCGGCGATGGAGCCGGCCAGCGTCTCGAAGGACTTGCGCATGTCCTCGATGCCGGAGACGGTGCCGAACTGCGCGAGCTGGCCGAGGAACTCGCCGCTTTCCATGGGCGCGAACGGATCCTGGTTGCGCAGCTGGGTGATCATCAGCCGCATGAAGTCTTCCTGGCCGAGGCGGTCCCGCGGCTTCTCTGCGGGCTTGGCGGTCAGGCCGAGCTGGCTCAGCGCGTTGACATCGATGTTCCCGGCCATCAGCGCTGCCCCAGCTGCAGGGTGCGGAGCATCAGCTGCTGCACCGTGTTCATCATCTCGACGTTGTTCTGGTAGTTGCGCGAGGCCGACATCATGTTGGCCATCTCCTCGACCATGTTGATAGCCGGGAAGAACACGTAGCCCTCCTCGTTGGCCAGCGGATGGCCGGGCATGTATTCCATGCGTGGCGGGACATTGCTCTCGACGACACCGCTGACGCGCACGCCGGCCTGCATCGGCGCACCGGCGCCCTGCTGCTGCATCACCGCCGTGAACAGCGGCTGGCGGGCGCGATACACGCCCTCGGCCGTGCTGCTGGCGGTTTCGGCGTTGGCCATGTTGCTGGCCACGGTGTTCAGTCGTACCGACTGGGCGCTCAGCGCCGAGCCGGACATGTCGAAGATGCTGAAGAGGCTCATGCTCAGGGGTCTCCGTTCAGGTGCGCTGCGTCATCACGCCCGCGTCATTCGCCACGCAGGGCCTTGCGCAGGCCCTCCACGCGGCTGCCGAGAAAATCGAGGCTGGCCTGGTAGCGCACGGCGGCCTCACCGAAGGCCGCCTGCTCCACCTGGCTGTCGACGGTATTGCCGTCCAGCGAGGGATGCTGGGGGACGCGGTACATGGGGTCGGGTGCCGCGGCCGTGCCACCGGCGGGCAGATGGCCAGGGCGGGTGGTGGCCAGCCGGGTCGCCGGCATGCCGCCGGCCGCGCCGTTCAGGCGGGCATCAAGTTCGCCCTTCAGCGCGCTGCGGAAATCGATGTCACGGGCCTTGAAACCCGGCGTATCGGCATTGGCCATGTTTCCGGCCAGCACTTCCAGGCGACGCGCGCTGACGGCGAGCGCCTGCGGGTGGATTCCCAGTGCGGCATCGAGCATGCGGTTCATCGGCAGCCTCCCAACGGTCTGTCGCAACCGATCTTGCAAGGGGCGTGCCATTGTCACGGGTACATGCCCGATCAGGGCCGAAGACATCGATCATTGCCGCCGGACACCGGCAGGGAAGCGCAGGAACGGCACGCGGCTGCCGCTGGGCGGCATGCGGCTGCCGCCCGGCAGGACTGGCAGCGCGGGCGGCGTCAAGCCTCTGACGCCCGATGTGACCTCAGTGCGGGGCCGGCGCCTCGGCAAGGTATTCGGTCACCGCGCGTGCGAACTCGTCGGGGTCGAACTTGGCAAGCAGGCGGTCGGCGCCGGCCTCCTCGCAGGCGCGGCTGTTGAACCGGCCGCTCAGTGAGGAATGCATCATGACGTGCAGCTGCGCCAGGCGCCGGTCCTTGCGGATCTCACGCACCAGGGTGTAGCCGTCCATCTGCGGCATCTCGATGTCCGAGATCACCATGCTGATCCGCTCGTCGAGGGTCCCGGCATCGGCCCACAGCTGCAGGCGCTCGAGCGCCTGGCGCCCGTCGTTGCAGAGAATCGCCTCGACGCCGATGTCGGCCAGCGCGCGGCGGATCTGACCGCGAGCCACGGCGGAATCGTCCGCCACCAGGGCACAGCGCGGACGCGCCCCGAGACGGGCACGCGCGTCGGCGGCCAATGCCGCCGAGACGCCTGCCGTCGGGCCGACCACCAGGTCCAGGACCCGCTCGACGTCAAGAATCTGCACCAGCTCGTCGCCATGATAGGTGATCGCCGTGACGTGGCAGCGCTCGGGATCATCCACCGGGGGAGGTCGCACGCTGTCCCAGCCGGCATTGATGATCCGCTCGATGCCGCTGACCATCAGGCCCTGGACCGAGCGGCTGAACTCGGTCAGCACCACGTAGCGGGCCGCCTCCGGTGGCAGCGAGGGCTGACCGATGGAGCGGGCGAGATCGAGCACCGGCACGGTGACGCCGCGGATGCGTGCCATGCCGGCCACCAGCGGGTGGGCATGGGGGAAGCGCCGCAGCGGCGGGGCGTGCACCACCTCGCGCACCTTGAATACATTGATTCCGTAGAGCTGGTCGCCGGTCAGCCGGAACATCAGCAGCTCCAGGCGATTCTGTCCGACCAGCCGGGTCAGACGATCGACATTTTCGAGGACCTGGCCCACCACGATCTCCCTTGCGCGCTGCACGACGGTTCAGCGCGGTTATCGGCGGCGGAACGGCGAACTTGACCGCCCACTCGACGGGGCGCACTGGCACCGATGGCACGGCTCTTGCTTTGTTTTCTGCACAACGCAAGCCCAGGGAGAGTCCCACGTGCGCTCAGCCTCGACACCGATCCCTCAGACCTCGACCGCCACCCGCAGGCGCCGGCGCTCTGGCGCCCTGCCCGGCCTGCTGGTGGCGCTGCCGCTCGTCGCCGGACCGGCCGTCGCGGCCGCGTCGCTGACCGACCACCAGGGCCTGCGCGAGCTGGCAACGGCACACGCGCTCGAACAGGCCCGGCGCAGCGCGCCGGACGGTGCACGTCTGCGGGCCGAGGCCGCCCGCCTCGACCCCAGGCTGCGCCTGCCCGCCTGCGCCACCACACCCGAGACATTCGACCCGCCCGGTCGTCGCGGCGGCGCCAATGTCAGTGTCGGCGTGCGCTGCATGGCGGGCGCGGAATGGACCTTGTATATCCCCGTGCGCGTGGAGATGCGCGCCGAAGTGCTGGTACTCGGTACGGCTGCCGGCCGGGGTGAAAGCCTCTCCGCGCGCCATCTGCGCCTCGAGGAACACGACGTGGCGCAGCTCAACGGCGGCTGGATGACGAGCCCGGAGGAGGCCCTGGGCATGACCCTGCGCCGCCCGCTGCGTCCCGGACAGGTAATCACCCGCGAGGCGCTGGAGCCGGAGCGGCTGGTCAGGCGCGGCCAGCGGGTGGCGGTGATCGCCGGCCACGGCAGCATCGCGGTGCGCAGCGAGGGCGAGGCCCTGGCCGATGCCGCGGCCGGCGAACGTGTGCGGGTCCGCAACCTGCGCAGCCGCCAGGTCGTCGAGGGGCTGGTCGACGAGCGTGGCCAGGTGCTGGCCGGCCGGTGAGCGGGCGTCGGAATTTTGACGATTGACCCTAAAGTTTTCCCGGCTGCTGCCGATAGGCGCCCCACAGGGAATGGACACGCGGCGGCCCGGACCGGCGCCAGTCCAGCGACACACAGGTAAGAAATCATGGAAATCAAGAATTCACTGATCAAGGCCATGACCACCGGGTCGCGTGGCGCGGCGCCCGAGCGCGGCGATACCGCGACGCTCGCCGGGCAGGCTAAGGCGGGCGCCGGCGCCTCGACCAGCGACCAGGTCACACTCACGGCCGCCGCCCGCAGCCTGCTCGACGCCGGCCGCGGGGCCAGTGCGCCGGTAGATACTGCCCGGGTGGCCGAGCTCCGCGAGGCGATTGCCGAGGGCCGCTACCAGGTCGATGCCGCTCGCGTGGCCGAGCGGCTGTTCGGCCTCGAGCGCCAGCTTTGATGCTCGTCGACTTCGACACCGCGGCTCAGCAGCTGCTGCCGGCGCTCGAGCGCCTGGAGCAGCTGCTCGATGGGGAAATCGACGCCCTGACCCGGGGTGATCTCGACGCCCTGAACCGCCACACGCAGGACAAGCGTCAGCTGCTGCGCACCCTCGAAGGCGAGGTGGCGCGGCTCGAAGTGCCGGGACGCCGGGGTGACCCGGCCTCGCCCGCATGGCAGCGCATGCTCGCGCGCCTGGCCCGCTGCCACGAACTCAACCAGGCCATCGGCGCCACGCTCTCCACCCAGCTGCGCCAGAACGCCGAGCTGCTCAGCCTGCTCGGCCATGCCCCGGAACCGGCCGGCTACGCGCCCTCCAACCGGACCCGCGGGCTCCCCGCCCAGGGCCGACCGCTGGCACTCGGCTGAGCCTGCCCCGGCCGGGCGCAGCCCAGGCCCTCCCCTGTGACGGGGTCGACATTTTTTCGGACACCCCGGCCCCACCCCCGACTATCCCACCGATTTCACCTAAAGCCGCTCGGGCTTCGGCCGATATGCCCCGGGAATCACTCAGGGACGGCCCACATGCAGCGCTACACGCTTCCTGCCCAGCTCGACATCCGCCACGTCGCCGACGTGCACCAGGCCATGCTGAAGGCCAGTGCCGAGGGGCCGCTGCTGCTCGATGCCTCGGCGGTCGAGCGGATCGATACCGCGGGCGTGCAGCTGCTGGCCAGCGCGCTGCTGGCCGAGCCGCGTGCGGCCAGCGGCCTGACCGGGACACCTGCTCCGCTGCGCGAGGCGCTGGTCACGCTCGGCCTGGCAGAGGTCCTGCTCACCGACGGAGCCACGGCCTGCTCCGGCGCCAGTCACTGAGTGTCCGTTTCCGTTATCGCACTCCCACAACGCACAGGGTTCCCGACATGGCAACAATCCTCGCAGTCGATGATTCCGCGTCCTTGCGCCAGATGGTGGCTTTCACCCTGAAGGAAGCCGGACACGACGTCATCGAGGCCGCGGACGGCGTGGCCGGACTGGAAGCGGCGAAAGGCAAGGCCGCCGACCTGGTCATCTCCGACATCAACATGCCGAACATGGACGGCATCACGCTGGTGCGCGAACTGCGTGGGCTGCCCGACTACAAGTTCACGCCCATCCTGCTGCTGACCACCGAGTCCTCCGACGAGAAGAAGCAGGAAGGCAAGGCGGCCGGGGCCACCGGCTGGCTGGTCAAGCCGTTTGACCCGGAAAAGCTGATGGCCACCATCAAGCGGGTCCTCGGCTGATCCCGGCACGGAGCGCGCCATCATGACCATCGACATCTCTCAGTTCGTCCAGGCCTTTCTCGACGAGAGCTTCGAGGGGCTGGACCTGATGGAGGTGGAACTGCTGCGCGAGGAGGCGCTGGACCGCGAGCAGGTCGACGCGATCTTCCGTGCCGCGCATTCGATCAAGGGCAGCGCAGGCACCTTCGGCTTCGCGGCGGTCAGCGAGTTCACCCACGGCGCAGAGACCCTGCTCGATGAAGTTCGCGACGGCACCCGCGAGATGACGGTCGAGATCCGCGGGCTGATGCTCGAGGCGGTGGACCGCATTCGCGAGATGCTGGTCGCGGCACGCGATGGGGGCGAACACGACCCCGCCCGGGTCGCGGAGACGGCCGAGCGCATCGAGGCGATGCTCGCCTCGGCACACGGCCGCGTCGGCGCGGCGGACGCCGCTCCCGCGGCGCCGCTCGACGCCCCGCCGGCCGAGGCGACACCGGCCAGCGGCGGCGAGACCACTCCCGGCGAGGCCGAAGCGGCAAGCCCCGGCAATGATGGTGCCTGGGAAATCCTGTTTGAACCGGCGCCGACCCTGCTCGCCTCCGGAAACGATCCGCTGAGGATCTTCGCCTGGCTGGCCGAACTGGGCGAACTCGGCGTCCACTGCGAGACTGCGGCGCTGCCGGCGCTGGCCGCACTGGACCCTGAACAGTGCCGGCTGCGCTGGCGTCTGACGCTCGAGGGCGCCGTCGCCGAGAACGACATCCGCGAAGCCTTCGAGTGGGTCGAGGACCAGTGCACGCTGACCCTGACACGCACCGCCTCCGCGCCTGCCGCCACCCCTGACACCGGGACGCGCACGGCCGTCGAGGACAAGGTCGCGACCGGCGAGGCCGCCTCCCGGTCCACCCCGGCCGGCCCGGCAGCCCCGACGGTGCCGACGCCTGCGACGCCCAGCCCGGCGACCGGCGGACGCCCGGTAGGGGCCAACGGCGCACCCGTCGAACGTCGCGCCGACGCCGCCTCGATCCGGGTGGCCACCGAGAAGGTGGACACTCTGGTCAACATGGTGGGCGAACTGGTCATCACCCAGGCCATGATCAACACCATCGGCCACTCCGCCGAGGAGCTCGATGCCCGCGCCGTCGACCAGCTCCGCCATGGCCTCGCCCTGCTCGAGCGCAACACCCGCGAGCTGCAGGAAGCCGTTCTGAGCGTACGGATGCTGCCGATCAACTTCGTGTTCAGCCGCTTTCCACGGGTGGTGCGGGATCTCTCGGCCACGCTCGGCAAGAAGGTCAACCTGAAAATCATCGGCGAGGAGACCGAACTCGACAAGGGGCTGATCGAGAAGCTGGTCGACCCGCTCACGCACATCGTGCGCAACGCCATCGACCATGGCATCGAGTCGCCGGAAAGACGCCGCGCAGCGGGCAAGCCCGAGGCCGGGACGCTGGTGCTGCGCGCCGGCCACCAGGGCGGCAACATCGTCATCGAGATCAGCGACGATGGCGGCGGCCTGAACCGCGAGCGTATCCTGGAGAAAGCTCGCGCCCAGGGCATGGCCGTGCCCGAACAGCCGAGCGACCGCGATGTCTGGCAGCTGATCTTCGCACCCGGGTTCTCCACCGCAGAGACCGTGACCGACGTCTCCGGTCGCGGCGTGGGTATGGACGTGGTCCGCCGCAACATCGAGGCCGTCAACGGACGGCTGGACATCGAGTCCACCCCCGGCGAGGGCACGCGCCTGACCGTGCGCCTGCCCCTGACGCTGGCCATTCTCGATGGCATGTCGGTGCGCGTCGGCGAGGAGGTCTACATCCTCCCCCTGACCGCGATCCTCGAGTCGCTGCAGCCGACACCCGAGCAGCTGCACACCATCTCCGGTCGTGGCCGGGTCGTACGCCTGCGGGGTGACTACATTCCGCTCGTGCCGCTGCACGACCTGTTCGACGTGCCGGCTACGTACCAGCGCCCGGAGGACGGCATCGTCGTCGTGGTGGAATCCGCGGAGGATCGCGCTGCGCTGTTCGTCGATGAACTGATCGCCCAGCACCAGGTGGTGATCAAGAGCCTTGAAACCAACTACCGCAAGGTGCCGGGCGTGTCCGGCGCGACGATCATGGGCGACGGCCGTGTCGCCATGATCCTCGACGTCGACTCGCTGACACGCCTGCACGGCACCGTGCACTGACCGACACCGAATCGCGCCGAGGAATGACCCATGAGCGACGCAGGAACCCTTCGACACGAAGACTACGCCACCGCCGGCAAGCGCGAACTGCTGACCTTCCGGCTGGGGGAAGAGGAATACGGCATCGACATCCTGAAAGTCCAGGAGATCCGCCGCTATGAGTCCGTCACCCGCATTGCCAACGCCCCCGACTTCGTCAAGGGCGTGATCAACATGCGCGGCACGATCGTTCCGATCCTGGATCTGCGCATCAAGTTCCGCTTCCCGGAAGTCGTGTATGACGATTTCACGGTGGTGGTGATCCTGAACGTCGACGGGCGGGTCATCGGTGTCGTCGTGGACGCCGTCTCCGACGTGATCGCCCTCGGCGCCGACGAGATCCGTGACGCGCCCGAGTTCGGTGCCCAGCTCGACACCGACTACCTCGAGGGGCTCGCCTCGGTCGGCGAGCGCATGCTCATCATCGTCGACATCGAAGCCCTGGTCCGCGCCCCCGAGCTCGGCCTGGTCGATGCCGATACGGCCGCCTGAACACGCCTGACCCGCGCACTGAAGTCCTGGAGTACTCCCGATGTTCCGCAAGCTTTCCATCAAGGCCAAACTCACCCTCACCGGTGTCATGTCCGCCGTGTTCATCGCCATCGTCGCGGCGACAGGCCTGGCCGGCATGACCACCCTCGGCAACAACGTCGAGCAGCTGATCGAGCGTCAGATGCGTCCCGCACAGCAGCTGGCGACAGTCCAGGACCTGGCCCGCACCAACATCGAGACCCTGCTGCGGATGTCGCAGCTCGATCCGCGGCTCAACGATGGTCGGGAGCCCTCGCGCTTCGCGCTGGAAGACTTCGCCGACGAGATCAGCGGCAATGCGGAGTTCATCGGCCTGCTATGGGAACGGTATCTGGAGACGGTGGTCACCGCAGAGGAACGGGCGCTGGCTGACGCCTTCGCCGACGCCAACCGCGCCTTTGTCGACCAGGGACTCGAGCCGACCCTGGAATTCTTCAACGCCGGCATGTTCGTCGAGGGCAATGCGACGCTGACGCGGGTGGCGCTGCCGCTGTTCGAGGACGTGATCGATACCATCGGCGCGCTCACCAGTCACAAGAACACCGTGGCCGACGAGACCTTCACCGCAGGGCAGGCCCGTGTCCAGCGCGATGTGGGCCTGGTGGCGGCCGTGGTGATCGTCAGCCTGCTGCTGAGTGCGCTGCTCGGCTGGCTGCTGGCGCGCGCCGTCGTGCATCCGGCCAACCGTGCCCTGGCGACGTTCAGCGCCATCGGCCAGGGCGACCTGGACTCGGAGATCCTCATCGACTCCGAAGACGAGATGGGCCAGATTCTCACCGGTCTGCAGGATATGCAGACCACACTGCGCAACCGGCTGGCGGCCGAACGCGAGGAAGCGGCCCGCGCCCGACGTACCAGCGACGCACTGGACGCCGTCAGCGATTCCATCATGGTGGCCGACGCGGACTACGGGATCGTGCACATGAACCCCGCGGCCATCGAGCTGTTCACGAAGCGCGAGGCAGAGTTCCGCAGCCGCCTGCCGGAGTTCTCGGCGGACACGCTGGTCGGCTCCAACATGGACATCTTCCATCGCGACCCGGCGCACCAGCGTGCACTTCTTGAAAAACTCGAAGGACCGCACGAGGCACGCCTGCAGATCGGCCGGGTACACCTTGCCCTGACCGCCACACCGATCCGCGACGACGACGGCCAACGCCTGGGCACCGTCGTGCAGTGGGTCGATGAGACCGCCCAGGTGCTCGCCGAGCAGGAGGTCGAGGGCCTGGTCGGTGCCGCCGCGATGGGCGATTTCTCCCGCCGCATGGACCTGGCGGAGAGCACGGGCTTCTTCCGCACCCTCGGCGAGGGCATCAACCGCCTGGTTGAAACCACCGAGACCAGCCTGAGCGAGGTCATCCGGGTACTGAAGGCGCTCGCGGCCGGCGACCTGACCGAACGCGTGACCGGCGAGTTCGACGGGGCCTTCGCCGAGCTCCAGCAGAACACCAACAACACCATCGAGCAGCTCGAAACGCTGATCGGCGAGGTCAACGAGGCGGTCGATTCGATCGGCAGCGCCTCGCGCGAAATCGCCGCGGGCAACACCAACCTCTCGCAGCGCACCGAGGAGCAGGCCGCGAGCCTGGAGGAAACCGCCTCGAGCATGGAGGAGATGACCTCGACGGTACGTCAGAACGCCGACAATGCCCGCCAGGCCAACCAGCTCGCCCAGGGCGCCCGCGAGGTGGCCAACAATGGGGGTGCGAAAGTGCGCGAGGTGGTCCGCTCGATGGGCGAGATCACCGAGAGCGCACAGAAGATCGAGAACATCATCAGCGTGATCGACGGCATCGCCTTCCAGACCAACATCCTGGCGCTGAACGCCGCCGTCGAAGCCGCCCGCGCCGGCGAACAGGGCCGGGGATTCGCCGTGGTCGCGGGCGAGGTACGCACGCTCGCGCAGCGTTCCGCGCAGGCGGCCAAGGAGATCAAGGACCTGATCGGCGAATCGGTGAAGAGCGTCGAGTCGGGCAACGCCCTGGTCGACGAGGCCGGCCGGACCATGGAGGAGATCGTCAATTCGATCAAGCGGGTCACCGACATCATGAGCGAGATCTCGGCGGCCTCGGAAGAGCAGAGCCAGGGCATCGAACAGGTCAACACCACGGTGACCCAGCTCGACGAGATGACACAGCAGAACGCCGCCCTGGTCGAGGAGGCAACCGCCGCGGCCGGCGCAATGGAACAGCAGGCAGAGCGCCTGGCAGAGTCCGTGCGGGTCTTCCGGCTGCGTACTGGCCAGAGCGCCGGGCGCCTGCAGCGCAGCGCGCTGTCCAGTACCAGGGCCACCGGACCCGTGAAGGCGAACGCAGCCCCGGCACAGGGCCAGGGTCAGGGTCAGGCTCAAACCCAGGCCCCGGCGAAGCCGCCCGCCCGACCGGCTGCGCCAGCCGCCCGGACCGCCACCGGCACGTCGGCCGCCACCGATGTGCTCGGCGTCGGTGATGAGGAGTGGGTGGAGTTCTGATGCCCCATGAGCAGCCAGCGCGAGTTCGAGTTCAGGCCGCGGGACTTCGCGCGCATCCGTGAACTGATCCACACCCACGCCGGCATTTCGCTGGGCGAGGGCAAGTCGGAGATGGTGTACAGCCGCGTGGCCCGCAGGCTTCGGGCCACGGGGCTCGGCTCCTTCACCGAGTACCTCGCGCTGATCGAGCGGGATGCCGGGGAATTCGAGGAACTCGTGAACGCGCTGACCACGAATCTGACGGCCTTCTTTCGCGAGGCGCACCACTTCGCCACGCTGGGCTCGCTGCTGCAGCAGCAGATCGCCCGCGGGCCGGTGACATTGTGGTCGGCCGCCTGTTCGACCGGCGAGGAAGCCTACTCGATGGCCATTACCGCCATCGAAGCCCTCGGCGACCAGGCCACGCAGGTCAGTATCCTGGCCAGCGATCTCGACACCCGCGCAGTCCGTGTTGCGGAACTCGGCGTCTATCCGCTGGAACGCGCGAGCGCCCTGGGGGAGGACCGCCTCAAGCGGTTTTTCCTGAAGGGTACGGGTGCCCGGGCGGGCCAGGTGCGCGTGCGCCCTGAAGTGCGCCAGCTGCTGCGTTTCCGGCCCATGAACCTTATCGCCCCCGACTGGCCCGTCCGCGGTCCGCTGGACGCGATCTTCTGCCGCAACGCGATGATCTATTTCGACAAGCCCACGCAACGCCGGATCCTCGAGCGGTTTCATCCGCTGCTGCACCCCAAGGGACTGCTGTTCGCCGGCCATTCCGAGAGCTTCGGTCACTGCGCCGACCTGTTCCAGGCGCGCGGCAACACCGTCTATGCGCCCGTCGGGGCCGGGGCGTCCGAGCGATGAGCGCCACCGCGGGCCAGGGCTATTTCGATCCCCGGCTCAAGGCGCACGTGTTCAAGCTCATGCCAGGTCGTTTTCACGTGGCCACGGCCGACGAGGTGATCGGGACCCTGCTCGGGTCCTGCGTGGCCGCCTGTATCCACGATCCCGTGCGTGGCATCGGCGGCATGAACCATTTCCTGCTGCCGGAGGCCGGCCCGCAGGAAGACTCTGCCGCGCTGCTCTCGAGCGGAGCGCGCTACGGCGCCTTCGCGATGGAGAGCCTGATCAACGCCCTGCTCGGTCGTGGCGCCTCGCGCCAGCGACTGCAGGTAAAGCTCTTCGGCGGCGCGCGCGTCCTGGCGCGGCTGTCGGATGTCGGCGCGAGGAACATCGATTTCGTGCGCCGCTACGTCGCCGTGGAGGGACTCGAGGTGGTCGGGGAGGACCTTGGCGGCGAGCAGCCGCGCAAGCTCCTCATGTACCCCGCGACCGGCCGCGTGCTGGTGCGACGTCTGCCCCCGGTCGAGTCCCGCGAAATCGCCACGGTCGAGACCCGCTACCTGCGTACCATGGACAAGCCGGTACGCGGCAGCGCCGAGCTGTTCTGAGGGAGACTGCAGCACCATGAGCGAGACCCTTCCCCCCAACATCAGAGTCCTGGTGGTCGACGACTCCGCACTGATCCGCAAGCTGCTGACCGCCATGCTCAACGAGGCCCCGGACATCGAGGTGGTGGGCACCGCCGGCGATCCCTACATCGCCCGCGAGCGTATCAAGCAGCTCAAGCCAGACGTGCTGACGCTGGATGTCGAGATGCCCCGCATGGACGGCGTGACGTTCCTGCGCAACCTGATGCGACTGCATCCGATGCCTGTGGTGATGGTCTCTTCCCTGACCGAGAAAGGCGCTGACGTCACCCTGGACGCGCTCGCGCTCGGCGCATTCGATTTCGTCAGCAAGCCCAAGCTCGACGTGCAGGCCGGGCTGGCGCTGCTCGCCGAGGAGCTGCGCGACAAGGTCCGTGCCGCGGCGCGCACCCCGGTGCGTCCGTGGGTCGAGCAGGCACCCGGCAGCCGGCGGCACGCCGCCCACGCGCCCTCCGCCAGCGCAGGCATGGCTGCGCCTCGGCGTCGTCACCTGCGCACCACCGATCGCCTGATCGCCCTCGGTGCCTCCACCGGCGGCACCGAAGCGATCCGCGAGATACTCTGCGCGCTGCCGGCCGATGCACCCGGTGTCGTCATCACCCAGCACATCCCGCCGCGCTTCAGTGCAGCGTTCGCCAAGCGGGTCGATTCGCTGGCGCAGATCCGTGTCAAGGAAGCCGAGCATGGCGAGGTCATCCTGCCTGGCCACGCCTACGTGGCGCCTGGCGGGTTTCATCTGCGGGTCCGGCGCAGCGGCGGGCGCTATCTCTGCCAGGTCAGTGACGACGCGCCGGTCAACCGTCACAGGCCCAGTGTCGATGTGCTGTTCGATTCGCTGGCCGAGGCTGCCGGTCCCAACGCCTGTGCCGCACTGCTGACCGGCATGGGTGGCGATGGCGCACGCGGACTGCTGGCGCTTCGCGAGGCCGGTGCCATGACCCTCGCGCAGGACCGCGCCAGCAGCGTGGTCTGGGGCATGCCCGGGGAAGCGGTGAAACTCGAGGCCGCGCGGGCCGTCCTGCCGCTGGGCGAGATCGCCGCGGCGCTGCTCGCGCACAGCGGCGAGCCCGTCGAGCGCATCGCGTGACACAGCACACGGTTTTCACCGGCCAACTGGCTCAAGTTAGGGTGTCCGCCGGCCGATATGCATGCAAGCCCACCCCCAACCAGGCGTGATCGCACATGAATACGAAGGACTTCGCCCTGCTCTCTTTCGCCACGGCAACCCTCGCCGGGGCGGTCGGTCTGCTGCTCGCCGGTGTACTCGCCGGTCAGGGCGTGGTGACCGGCATCGCCGCCGCCATGGTCGTGACCGCAGGGGTGACGCTGTGGCGCGCGCTGGGCGCGTCCACCCAGGCCACCCCCCCGGTCAGTCGCGACGCGCTGGTTGAACTCGTCCGCGGGCTGGACACCGAACTCGACCAGGATGTCGAGGGCATCGAGCTCGAGATCCACCGGGTACAGAATCTCATCAGCGAATCGGTGGGCGAGCTCTCGGCCAGCTTCAACCGGCTGCACGCCATCGCCCGCTCGCAGAGCGAACTGCTGGAGAAGAGCCTCGGCGCCGGCGCCGACAGCGGCGAGGATGGTGGCAGCGCAGCCACCGCCGAGGCCCTGCAGAATTTCATGGAGGCACTGGTCAGCGTCAGCTCGCAGAGCGTGGCCATGGCCACCGACACCGAGAACATGCTCCAGCACCTGCACGGCATCTTCCGCGTGCTCGAGGAAGCGCGCAGCCTGGCCGAACAGACCAATCTCCTCGCCCTGAACGCCAGCATCGAAGCCGCGCGTGCCGGCGAGGCCGGACGAGGCTTCGCCGTGGTCGCAGACGAGGTGCGCAAGCTCTCGCAGCGCTCGGCCGAGTTCAACGAGCAGATCCGTGAGCGTGTCGAGGAGACCCGCGAGGCCGTGGCGCGCGTGCAGAACAATGCCCGTGGCCTGGTGTCGTTCGACGTGGCCAAGACCACCGCCGAAAAAGAGCGCATCGCGCAGACCCTCAAGCGCGCCGAGCAGGCGCGCAGCGAAATCCGTCAGAAGCTCATGACCGAACTTGCGCCGATCAACGCCAACCTGCAGAAGACCGTGGCCGATGCGGTGCGCTCACTGCAGTTCGAAGACATCTCCTCGCAGGCGCTGGGCACGGCCGCCGAGGCGGTGTCGCGACTGACCGACCTGCGCGTGGAGGTCCACGCCGCAGTGAAGGACGCTGAGGATCCGCTGAGCTGCATCCCGGCGCTTGCGGGCAAGCTCGCGACCCTGCGTCAGCGCCGCGAGACGCGCATGCGCGCCCGCCCGGTCGCGCAGACCTCCATGGAAGAAGGCAGTGTCGAGCTTTTCTGACGTTCCTTCCGCTTATGGGGGTACACGGCCTCACGATCGGACCAGCGCGCCTGCAGGCGGCTGGTCCGTGCTGTTTCCAATCGGTCTGAGGGCCTTTTTTGCCCTCGCCGACCGCTGGGCGCTCAGTACCCGCGAACAGGCGATCCTGCTCGCCAGCACCCCCGCCACCATCCGACGGTGGCGGCGTGACACCCGGCGCTGCCGGCTGCATCGGGACCAGCTGGAGCGGATCAGCACCCTGCTGGCGATCGATGCGGCCGTAGCCGATGTACTCGTGCCCGGCGGAGACCCCGCCATGTGGCTGCGGGACGCGGCCGCCCTGCCGTTCGGTCATGGCCTCTCGCCGCTCGCCCAGATGCTGCGCGGCAGTGTCTCTGACCTGTTGGCCCTGCTCAGCCTGCTCGACTATGCCACCCCGGCGCCTGCCGTGGACCAGCGCAGGCTGGGCACTGCCCTGTTGAAGTGAAGGAGTCCCGATGTCTGCGCAGCCAGCGGACGACGGCAGGATGCCGGTCGTCATGCCCGAGGTGGGCACCCGTATCAGCCTGGAAAGTGCCCGCCTGACAGGGCGGATGTGGTCCAGGCTGATCGGTTGGAAGGAAGGGGCTTACCTGCTCATCGAAACCCCCGAAGCGCACCTGCCTGCGGGCATCACCACGGCGTTTTCGGTCGATGACATCCTGACCGTGCGGTACATGGATGACGGGCTGATCGTCGGTTTCCGCAGCCCGGTGCTCGGGCGCATCGTCAAGCCCTGGCCTCTGACCGTGGTGGCCTACCCGCACCATGTGCAGATCCACTCGCTGCGGCGTCATCCGCGCCTGGCCTGTTATCTGCCGTGCCGGGTGAAACTCGAGGACATCGAGTTCACGCGGGCCGTCATCCGCGATGTCAGCCTGAACGGCTGCCGCATTCGCATCCCGGTCGAAGACCTCGATGACTTGGGCGAAGAGACGCCTGCCGCTGGCGCAGCGGTCGACACCCCGGCGACCCTGCATGTGCAGCTTCCGGAAGACCCGGAGCCTCAGGTCATTGCGGGACGTGTGGTCAGTTTCGACCGGGAGCCGGCCTACGCCATGCTGCGACTGGAAACCACCGTCGAGCTGCGCACGCTGGTCGAGTTCGTCGGCATGTTCACCACCCGCCTGGAGCTCAAGGACCTGGTCTGACCCCCGAGGTCAGCCCCCCGCCCGATCGAGGCGGGGGGCTCCCGACCACAACTCAGGCGGGGGTCGCCTCA
>SKYU01000043.1 GCA_007127715.1 Gammaproteobacteria bacterium
GAGGCGCTGCATCTGGCGCCCGGTCAGCACTGCTTCGCGATCGTGAAGTCCGTCGCGGTTGATCCCGCAGACGTGGGTAGCAGCCGAGTTTGGCATGGGTCGGATCGCTGAGCCCAGGAAAAGACCGTGGCATGCCAAATGCTGCTCATGAAAGCCCATCGGATCCGTGTCCTCGTGCAGGACCTCGCCCATGTCGCATCAGTGTCGCGTCACCGTCGCATGCGACTGCGGGACGACATGGCAGATGACTGTCGTTTTCGGCCCCGGGCGGCTGGCGTTCAATCGGGTCCGCGCACTTGAGCGTGATGACACCGGGAACCGAAATGAACCACAATACCGAGCACACTGCATCGACGGACCGCAGCGAAAACAGTCGCATGAAGATAAGCATGCAACGCGGCATCGAAGCCTGGTTCGACGTCGACGACATCACTATTCGTATCTGGGCTTCAAGCTGGATTGGCCGTGAGATCGTCACCATCCGTGTTGACGGACGGGAGCGGGTCGTCTCCGACCGATACAGCTGGCGATTCAGGACACCGCACGAATTTAGCCATAACGGGCACCGTTATCGCGTCGATCTTTCGGTCGGCTTCGGCAAGGCTGCCGTGGAGCTCTACCGCGATGACGTCCTGATTGACTCCGACCAGATCAACCGCAGCGGAATTCGCATCAACCCGGCGACCGGAAAGCTGGACTGGAGCCACACCATGAAGCGGCTGGTCGTGCCATTACTGGCGGGTGTTGGCTGCGGCATGGCCTTTGGCTACCTGGTCGGCGTGGTGCTCAAGTGATCGCCCCGATTAAAACGGCCTGTGATGGGATGCTGACCAGACAGTTGACCAAGGCGGCTGGGAGCGACGGCTGATGGACGTCTCCAGCGAAAAAGTGCGGCAGGCTCGCATCGAACGCGGCTGGACCCAGCAGCAGCTTGCCGAAGTGGCGGACTTGAGTCTGCGGACGGTGCAGCGGGTGGAGAACCAATCGGTGGCGTCCAATGAAACCGTATCTGCCCTGTGCGCGGTTCTGGAAATCCCGCGCAGCGAGTTGCTGGTTCTGGATCCCACCCGGCCAGAACACCAGGCTGCCCAGCGGCGCATGGGGATACTGGTGCCCATCGCCGGCATCGTGGGCGCCGGCTTGGGTTCCGGCATCACGCTGCTGTTGATGCGTATCGCCGGAGCCATGTGAATCGGTCGAAACAGCCGCGCTTCGTGTAATGCGCCCTGAACGCGATACTTAAAGGCGCTCGTCCAGCAACTCGATAAGCATCTCGACCTTCTTTTCCAGTGCATTGTGTCGCAGCTGGCTGACCCACGCGACCCAAAAGAGCGCCAAAACGCCGGTTATCAGCATCCAGGTCGTTGCCATTTCCTGTAGGGAGCCCTCGCCCGCCATGATCACTAGTCTGAAGGATCCAATGCCCAAGAGCACCATGATCAGAGTCGGCCAAAGGAGCGACGGCGCTGTTGTCTGCTTGAGCATGTGTTTAAGGTCTTCCCTGCGCAAGATTTCTCGCCCGCGTTCATATTGCTCGGCAAGCAGGGCAGGCACGCGCTGCCGCGACCCCAAACCTCTGTGCCGGAAACAAAAAACCCGCGCCGGAGCAGGACGCGGGTTATCGCAGAATGCGTTGGTAGCGGGGGCAGGATTCGAACCTGCGACCTTCGGGTTATGAGCCCGACGAGCTGCCAGACTGCTCCACCCCGCAACCGTTTGAGCCGCTTATTATAGGAGGCGAAAGCTGGATCCGCAAGCCCTGCCGCACAGCCGTGAGACCGGGCCTGCGCCCCCTGGCGGCGGTATGAAAAGCCTGGTCTCGTCAGCCAGGAATGACGTTGGCCACCAGCGACAACAGCGGACCCGGCAGGATGCCGAGCCCCAGCACGGCCAGCCCATTGGCACTGACAATGAAACGAAGATCCGGAGACGGCATCGGACGGACTTCGCCGGTGGGGGCTTCGAAGTACATGTACCAGACCACCCGCAGGTAATAGTAGGCCCCGACCACAGAGAACAGGACACCGAGCACGGCAAGCCAGGTATACCCTGCCTCGATGGCCGCGCCGAACACCGCCACCTTCGCGTAGAAGCCGACGAACGGTGGGATACCGGCCATACTGAACATGATCAGCAGCATGATGAACGCGAACCAGGGGCTGCGCGCGTTCAGACCCTTGAAGTCATCGAGATTCTCGGCCTCAAAGCCCTCCCGCGATAGCAGGATGATCATCCCGAAGGCGCCCAGCGCCATCACCATGTAGACCAGGGCGTAGTACATCGCGCCCTGCACCCCGGAGGCGGTCCCCGCCAGGATGCCGACCAGGATGAAGCCGACATGCGAGATGGTCGAATAGGCCAGCATGCGCTTGAGGTTCGCCTGGGCGATGGCGACGATGTTGCCGATCGCCATGGACAGCACCGCAAGGATGAGCACCATCGCCGCCCAGCTCTCGTACAGGTCTCCCAAGCCTTCGATCAGCACGCGCAGCACCAGTGCAAACGAGCCGATTTTCGCCACCGATCCGAGGAACAGCGTTACTGACGTGGGTGCACCCTGATACACGTCGGGCAGCCACATGTGGAATGGCACCGCACCGAACTTGAACGCGATCCCTACCAGCAGGAACGACAGCCCAACCGCCATGGGCAACATCAGAACCTCACCTGCAAGCACGGCCTCGGCGATGCCGGCAAGCTCGATCGAGCCCGTCGCCCCATAGATCATCGATACTCCGTAAAGCAGAGAGCCGGAGGCGATGGCACCCAACACGAAATACTTCATCGCCGACTCGGCACCGCTTGCCGAATCCCGTCTGAAAGCCACCAGTGCATAGGAGGACAGCGCAAGCAATTCGAGACCGAGGTACATGGTCAGCAGGCTGCTCGCCGAGACCATGACCAGGATGCCCAGCATCGCGAACAGGGCCAGCAGGTAATAGTCACCACCCAACAACCGCTGCTGATGCAGGTAGCTGCGCGAGTAGACGAAAACCAGTGCCATGCCGGCCAGCGCGAACAGCTTCAGTACGCGGCCTGCGGGATCCATGACGTAACTGCCGAAAAACGCGTACTCACGGCCACCAAGAGGCTGCAGCGCCACCGCGAGGGCTGTTACCAGCAGCGCGGCCAGCGACAGCACGTAGGTGATGACCCGCTGGTGATCCTTGATGAAGACATCCACCAGCAGCACCACGCAGGTCGCGCACAGCAGCACGATTTCCGGCAGTGCAAGCCCGAGATTGAGTTCGGTTACGCTCATGGGAGGTATCGGTCCGTGTCGAGACTGCGCGTCATGGGGTCACCAGCTTGCTCTGTGCGATGTGGTCCAACAGGCCTGAAATCGAGGCTTCCATGACCTCGACCAGCGGCGCTGGCCAGACGCCGATCAGCAGCACCATGAACGCGAGAATGGCAAGCAGGGAAAACTCCCTGGCGTTGATATCGGTGAGTCTGGCGACCTGCTCGTTGGCCACTTCGCCGAAGACCACCCGCTTGATCATCCACAGCGTGTAGGCCGCACCCAACACCAGCGTGGTACCCGCGAGGAATGCATACCAGAAATTCGCCTGGAAGCTCGCCAGGATGACGAAGAACTCCCCGACGAACCCCGATGTTCCGGGAAGCCCCGCATTGGCCATGGCGAACAGCACCATGAAGGCGGCAAAACGCGGCATGCTGTTCACCACACCGCCGTAATCGGCGATCTCGCGACTGTGCATGCGGTCGTACAGCACGCCGACACACAGGAACATGGCGCCCGACACCAGGCCATGGGAGATCATCTGCACCATGCCACCCTGGACACCCAGCATCGCCCCGTCGCCGTCCGGATTGTTCGCGAAGATGGCGAATACGACGAAAAAACCCAGCGTGACGAAGCCCATGTGCGCGATGGACGAATAGGCGATGAGCTTCTTCATATCGCGCTGCACGAGCGCCACGAAACCGATATAGACCACCGCGATCAGCGAGAGCCCGATCATCAGCCAGTCCAGCGCCATCGAGGCATCGGGGGTGATCGGCAGACTGAACCGCACGAAACCGTAGCCGCCCATCTTCAGCATGATGGCCGCCAGAATGACCGATCCTCCGGTTGGCGCCTCCACGTGGGCATCGGGCAACCATGTATGCACCGGCCACATCGGCACCTTCACGGCAAAAGCCGCCAACAAGGCAAAGAAGATCAGCGTCTGCTCGGTCATCCCCAGGGGCAGCTGGTGAAAATCCAGGATCGCGTAGCTGCCGGACTGCGCGTACATGTAGATCAGCGAGACCAGCATGAAGACGCTACCCAGGAAGGTATAGAGGAAGAACTTGACGGTCGCATAGACACGCCGCTTGCCACCCCAGATGCCGATGATCAGGAACATCGGCACCAGCATCGCTTCCCAGAACACGTAGAACAGCAGGCCATCCAGGGCGCTGAACACGCCAATCATCAGGCCTTCCAGAATGAGGAAAGCGGCAAAGTACTGTGCGGGGCGCTCCTTGATGACCTGCCAGCCGGCGAGCACGATCAGTGGCGTGATGAAGGTAGTCAGGAGTACCAGCGGCATCGACAGACCATCGACGCCCAGGTAGTACTCGACATTGAAGCGCTCGATCCACGGCAACCGCTCGACAAACTGCATCGCGTCGGTGCCACGCTCGAACTGCATCCACAACGGCAGGCTGACCAGGAACACCACCACGGACACCACGAGGGCCAGCCAACGATCCGCCCGTGCACCCTCGCCGCCCGGCTTCAGGGCATCCAGGGCCAGCACCGCCAGGCCACCGAAGATCGGTAACCAGATCAGTACGCTGAGCAGTGGTAAATTTTCAGCCATGAATCGACAGCCCTGATTGTTGTTCGTATCAGCCGCGCGTCAGCAGCCAGGCCAGCAGCAGGCACAGCCCGATCACCATCGTGAAGGCATAGTGGTACAGGTAGCCGGTCTGCACCCGACGCACGACCCCGGATAGCCAACCCACGGCCCGAGCGCTCCCGTTCACCAAAATACCGTCGATGATGCCCTGGTCACCACCGCGCCACAGCGCACCGCCGAAGAACCGCGAGGCCCGGGCCAACACCTGCTCATTGAACGCGTCGAAGTAGTACTTGTTGTCGAGCACCGAGTGCACCCGGTGAAACCGCTCCTGCAATCTGGCAGGAATATCCGGGCGCTTGAGGTAGAGGAACCAGGCGGTCACCGCGCCGGCGATGGCGAGATACAGGGCCGGGGTGGTGAATCCATGGGCCACGAACCCCGCAGGCGAGGTGAACTTCTCGCCTACTACGGCCAATGTGTCATTGGCCGGCAGAACGAAAATGGCATTCTGGAACGCGCCACCGAAAAGCAGCGGCTGGATGGTCAACCAGCCGATCGCCACCGATGGAATCGCCAGCAGGATCAGCGGCACCGTCACCACCCAGGGTGACTCGTGAAGATGCGACCGGGTGTGCTGGTCGAAGCGTTCTTTACCGTGGAACACCATGAAAAGAAGGCGGAAGCTGTAGAGCGCGGTGACGAATACTCCGAGCAGCACGCACCAGAATGCGTAGGTCGAACCAGGCAGACTGGCCGCGTGCACCGCCTCGATCAGGGCATCCTTGGAGAAATAACCCGAGAGCCCCGGAAAGCCAACCAGAGCCAGCGTACCGATCACCACCGTCGCGTAGGTCACGGGCATGTAGCGTCTGAGCCCGCCCATCTGCCGCATGTCCTGCACATGGTGCATACCGATGATGACCGACCCGGCCCCCAGGAACAGCAGCGCCTTGAAGAACGCATGCGTCATGAGGTGGAACATGCCCGCGGCGTAAGCCGATACTCCGAGCGCGACAGTCATGTAGCCGAGCTGCGACAACGTGGAGTAGGCCACCACGCGCTTGATGTCGTTCTGGACCAGTCCGAGAAGGCCCATGAAAAACGCCGTAGTCGCACCGATCACCAGCACGAACGACAGCGCCGCCGTGGAATATTCGAACAGCGGCGACATGCGCGCCACCATGAAAATCCCGGCCGTCACCATCGTCGCCGCGTGAATGAGCGCGGAGATGGGTGTGGGGCCTTCCATCGAATCGGGCAGCCACACATGCAACGGTACCTGGGCCGACTTGCCCATGGCCCCGATGAACAGCAGGATGCAGGCCAGCGTCAGCGCCGACCACTGGGCATCACCCCAGATATTCACGCTGGTTGCCTGAATCTCCTCGGCCTGGGCGAACACGGTGAAGTAGTCCAGGGAACCGGCGTAATAGAGCAGCGCGCCAATCCCGAGCAGAAAGCCGAAGTCGCCCACCCGGTTGACGATGAACGCCTTCATGTTGGCGAAGATCGCGGTGGGCTTTCGGTACCAGAAGCCGATCAGCAGGTAGGACACGAGACCGACCGCCTCCCAGCCGAAAAACAGCTGGAGGAAATTGTTCGACATCACCAGCATCAGCATGGCGAAGGTGAACAGCGAGATGTAGCTGAAGAAGCGCTGGTAGCCAGGGTCGTCGTGCATGTAGCCGATGGTGTAGATGTGCACCATCAGCGACACGAAAGTCACGACGACCATCATCACCGCCGACAGCGGATCGATGAGAAATCCGATCTCCATCGAAAGGTTGCCGGTCACCGCCCAGACGTACACTGCCTGGTTGAAGACCTCCGCGCCGTCGATGAACACGTCCTTGGCGACCACGAGCGAGAGCAGGAAGGACACCGCGACCCCGAGAATGGTCACCCAGTGTGCCCCTGCCCTGCCGATCTGCCGCCCAAAGAAACCGGCAACGATCGCCGCGACCAGCGGCGCCAGAACGATCGTGAGATAGACGTTTTCCACGGCGCTCAGCCCTTCAGCGTGTCGAGATCATCGACGTTGATGCTCCGCCTGCTGCGGAACAGCACCACCAGGATCGCGAGCCCGATCGCAGCCTCCGCGGCCGCAACGGTCAGGATGAAGAAGACGAAGACCTGGCCCACCAGATCCTCGAGCATCCTCGAGAACGCGATGAAGTTGAAATTCACCGCGAGCAGCATGAGCTCGATGCACATCAACAGGATGATGACGTTCTTCCTGTTGAGGAAGATACCGGTCACCCCGAGCGCAAACAGCGCAGCGGCGAGAAGTAGATAGTAGGAAACGGGGACCACGGCTGCCTCTGCTCTTTATTCCTTTTCGGCGTCCATCTTGACCACCCGGACACGATCCTCGCGCCGCACGGCCACCTGTTTGGCCACGTCCTGGACCTTCAGGCCGGGCCGCCGACGCATGGTGAGGGTGATCGCGGCCACGATCGCCACCAGCAGGATCACTGCGGCAAGTTCGAATGCATAGACATGCTCGGTGTACAGCACGCTGCCCAACTCCCGGGTGTTGCTGACGTCAGCCGAGCGAAGTTCCGGCGTCACCATCAGCGGGGTGTCCTGTGCCCGGAACCAGAATACATTGGCAAGCAGCGCCACAATCACCAGCGACAGGACCACGCCAAGTGGTGCATACCGCGCAAAACCTTCCCGCAGTCGCGTCAGGTTGAGATCGAGCATCATTACCACGAACAGGAACAGCACCATCACCGCACCGACGTAGACCAGCACGAGTACGATGGCAAGGAACTCGGCCTCCAGCAGCAGCCACAGACCAGCGCTGATGAAAAACGCCAGCACCAGGAACATCGCCGAGTGCACCGGGTTTCTAGAGGTGATCACCCCGATGGCGGCACTCAGCAGCACTGCGGCCAGGGCGAAAAACAAAACATGTCCGATCAAGATCCCACTCCTGGGGCAACCCGCGAAACGGGGCGGACCACCGGGTCCGCCTGCGCCACGGGCGACTTGTCAGCGGTAGCGCGCGTCCGCCGCCTTGTCTGCGGCAATCATGGCCTCATAACGGTCGCCGACGGCGAGCAGCTTGTCCTTGCTCATGATGTTCTCGCCGCGGCGCTCCATGTGGTATTCGTGGATGCGTGTCTC
This sequence comes from Gammaproteobacteria bacterium, assembly GCA_007127715.1. Lineage (GTDB taxonomy): Bacteria > Pseudomonadota > Gammaproteobacteria > Steroidobacterales > PWYM01 > PWYM01. The sequence goes on from SKYU01000043.1 coordinate 7,947, forward strand.
CACGACGGCATCGACAGGACAGGCTTCCTCGCAGAAGCCGCAGTAGATGCACTTGAACAGGTCGATGTCATAACGACTGGTGCGACGCGTCCCATCGGGGCCGGTCGATGATTCGATGGTGATCGCCAGTGCCGGGCACACCGCTTCGCACAGCTTGCAGGCAATGCAGCGTTCCTCACCATTGGCATAACGGCGCAGCGCGTGCAGACCGCGGAAACGCGGCGACTGTGGCGTCTTCTCCTCCGGGTAAGCCACCGTGAACTTCCGCACCCACAGGTTACGGAAGGTCAGCCGCAGCCCCTGGAACAGCTCCCAGAGGAAATAGGTCTTGAAGAAACTTCTCGTCATGCTGCTCATGGGTCTCACCTCGCCCAGGGCCCGATCTCCAGATGCACCATGCCGCCAAGCACGAAGATCCAGATGATCGTGACGGGAATGAACACTTTCCAGCCCAGCCGCATGATCTGGTCGTATCGGTAGCGCGGGAAAGTGGCACGGAACCAGAGAAAGCAGAACAGGAACAGCGCTGTCTTCAGCGCAAACCAGAAAAATCCGGGCTCTGCCAGGAAGGTGTCGCCCAGAACCGGAAGCCCGGCAAACGGCGACAGCCAGCCGCCGAGGAAAAACAGCGCGGTCAACGCCGAGATGAGGATCATGTTGGCGTACTCGGCGAGGAAGAACACCGCAAACGCCATGCCCGAATACTCGACATGAAAGCCGGCCACGATCTCCGACTCACCCTCGGCCACATCGAAGGGGGCGCGGTTGGTCTCGGCCACACCCGATATGAAGTACACGACGAACAGCGGCAACAGCGGCAGCCAGAACCAGCTGAGCAGCGTGCCGCCCCCCTGGGCGCGTACGATGTCGCCCAGGTTCAGGCTGCCAGCCGCCATCAGTACGCCCACCAGCGCGAAACCCATGGCGATTTCATAGGCGACGATCTGAGCCGCCGAGCGCATGGCGCCAAGGAAGGCGTACTTCGAATTGCTCGCCCAGCCGGCGAGGATGACCCCGTAGACCCCGACCGAAGTCAGCGCCAGTACGTAGAGCAGGCCGGCATTGATGTCGGCGAGCACGAAATGATCATTGAACGGGATGACCGCCCAGGTCGCGAAGGCCGGGATGATGGCCAGCAAGGGCGCGATGACGAACAGGAAGCGGTTCGAGTTCGTGGGAATGACGACTTCCTTCAGCATGAGCTTCAGGACGTCGGCGAAGGGCTGCAGCAGCCCCTTGAAGCCCACGCGGTTCGGACCGATTCGATTCTGTATATATCCGATGACCTTGCGCTCGGCATAAGTCAGGTAGGCGACGCAGAGCGTGAGGACGATCAGGATCGGCACGATCTGGGCAACGATCACCCCGACCGTCTGAACCGCATCCGGCAGCAGCGCCCAGCCAGGCAAGGCGTTCAGGAGGGCTTCCATCAGCGCGGGATCCTCATGCGTTCACGGCGTCGCGGGACTCGACGTCGACCTGTCCGCCCGCCGCGTCCCGTGCAGTCCGGGTCTGCTGCAGGGCATCGGCCCGCCGCACCAGCGCATCGATCTGGTACATCGGCACGTCAAGCTCTGGCAGTGTCACCCCGGCGGGTGCACTACTGGCTTCGAAACAACCCTGGTAGTCGCCCGGTCCGACGTCAGCGGCAAGCATCGAGCGCAGATGATCGCGGACTTCCTCGGAGCTCGAGTATTCGCACTCCGGCAGCTCCAGCAGATTGCCGAGCACTCGCAGCACCTTCCATCCCGGTCGGCTCTCTCCCACCGGTCGCGCGGCACCGGCGAAACTCTGCCAGTCGCCGGCCACATTGACGAACGTGCCGGAGGTCTCGGCGAAATTCGAGATCGGCAGCAGCACATTGCAGCTGCGGCGCAATGCAGGCGTATCCCAGGCGGTGAGTGCGATGTTGAAATCTGCCGACTCCAGCGCACGCTCGGCCAGTGACGCGCACGCGAGATCGGCGTCCGGCTCCAGCGCGTGCAGCAGGTAGGCCTTACGGGGCGCCTCGAACATCTCTACCAGGCCCCGCCCCTGTCGCTCCACCGGCACGCCGCCGGCCTGGCGATGCGGCAGCACGCCGGCCAGGCACGCCCCGGCGCTGTTCGGGCCATCGCTGAGCTGTCCGAAACGGGCTCCGGTGAGGTCAGCTAGAGCCGCCGCCATGGCGCGCAGGTCCGCATACCGCGGATGCCGGACTGCGATCAGCCCTAGCAGCACCGCGCCCCGCCCAGCCTCTCTCAGTTCCGTTGCGATGGCACGCTGCTCGGCCGTCGGGGTGATCTGGTCACAGGCCGCAGCGAGGTGATCGGGCACGGCTGCACCGGCCGCATCCGCGGCGGCCACCAGTACACCGGCCAGGGCATCGAGCAGCTCAACGCCCACATCCAGCATGTGGCTCACCGGGAAAAGGTATTCGTCACGCGACGCACTGATGAAAGACACCCGAGCGCCGGACGTGGCGGCCTTGCGCACGCGATGGGCGATGATCGGCGCCTCATGGCGCAGACGGCTGCCGATCACGCACAGACCCTCGAGCGTATCGATATCCTCGATGGACATGCCCAGCCACGGGAACAGAGGGTCGTTCGACTGGTCACGCGTATCGCGCATACGCAGGCGGTGATCGATGTTGTGGCTGCCGAGATGCCGCGTCAGCCTCGAGAGCAGAAAGTGTTCTTCGAGCGTCGCCCCCGGAGAGGCCACGACACCCAGGTGGTCACCGTCGTTGCCCAGTGTCTCGGCGAGCCGGGTGGCCGCGTACTCAAGTGCCTGTTCCCAACTCGCCTCACGCCACCGTTCACCGTCGCGGATCATCGGTCGCTCCAGGCGGTCGGTGGCGTAGAGCCCCTGGTAGCTGAAGCGGTCACGGTCGGCGAGCCACGTCTCGTTGATGGACTCGCGCTCACTTGGCACGACGCGGCGCACGGTCCCGCGCAGCACGTGCAGGTGCATGTTGGAGCCCACGCAGTCGTGCGGTGACACCGATGCATGCTGGGTCATCTCCCAGGCCCGGGCGCTGTAGCGGTACGGCTTGTTGTTCAGCGCCCCGACCGGGCAGAGGTCGATGATATTGCCGGAGAGCTCGTGATCGACGCTGCGCTCGATGTAGGTGCCAATTTCCATGTGCTCGCCGCGCCCGGTGGTCCCGAGCTCCTGGATGCCCGCGATCTCCTGCCCGAACCGGACACAGCGCGTGCAGTGGATGCATCGGGTCATGTCGGTCGAGACCAGCGGACCAAGATTCTTGTCCTTCACCACGCGCTTGCGCTCGGTGAAGCGGGCGACGTCGCGTCCGAAGCCCATCGCCAGGTCCTGCAGTTCGCACTCGCCACCCTGGTCACAGATGGGGCAATCCAGCGGGTGGTTGATCAGCAGGAATTCCATCGTCGCACGCTGGGCCGCAATGGCCTTCGGCGAGCGCGTGAGCACCTTCATGCCCTCGGCCACTGGGGTCGCACAGGCCGGCAGCGGCTTCGGCGCGCGCTCCACCTCGACCAGGCACATGCGGCAATTCGCCGCCACCGTCAGTTTCTTGTGGTAGCAGAACCGCGGCACGTAGGCACCGATATCATCGGTCACCTCGATCAGCATCTGGCCCTTGCGCGCGGTCGCAGGCTTACCGTTGATTTCCAGGTTGATGATGTCGTCGCTCATGTCAGCTTCCGGGCAGCCTCAGGCCGCGGCCTTCTCGTCATCAACAATGCTGCGGCCACCGTGCTCGATCATGTACTCGAACTCATGACGGAAATGCCGCAGGAAACTCTGCACTGGCCACGCCGCTGCGTCTCCGAGCGCGCAGATGGTGTGGCCCTCGATCTTGTTGGCCACATCCACCAGCATGTCGAGATCTGCCGGACGCCCCTGCCCCTGCACGATGCGGGTGAGCACCCGGTACAGCCATCCCGTACCCTCACGACAGGGCGTACACTGACCGCAGGATTCCGAGTAGTAGAAGCGCGAGATCCTGCGAAGCACGCTGACCATGCAGGTGGTCTCGTCCATGACCACAACCGCCGCGGTACCCAGACCTGAGCCGGCGTTGCGGATGGTATCGAAGTCCATGGTGAGGTCCATGATCATCTCGGCGGGCATGACGGGGACCGATGAGCCGCCGGGGATCACCGCCTTGAGCCGTCGCCCCCCGCGCACGCCGCCGACGAACTCCAGCAGATCCCGGAACGCAATCCCCAGCCCGAGCTCGTAGTTGCCGGGCCGCTCTACGTGACCGGACACGGCAAAGATGGCGGTACCGCCAGAGCCCTCGGTACCCAGATCCTTGAACCACTGCGCACCATTACGAATGATGCTGGGGACCGAGGCCAGGCTCTGCGTGTTGTTGATGGTGGTCGGCCGACCGTACAGGCCGAAATTCGCCGGGAAAGGCGGCTTGAAGCGGGGCTTGCCCTGCTTGCCCTCCAGCGACTCCAGCAGGGCGGTCTCCTCGCCGCAGATGTATGCCCCGGCCCCAACAAACGTGTGCAGGTCGAAATCAATGCCCGAACCGCGGATGTTGCGACCCAGCAGACCGGCCTCGTAGGCCTCCTTCAGCGCAGCCTCGAACCGCGGGATCGGCTCGGCGAGGAACTCACCTCGGATGTAGTTGTAGCCCACGGTCGCGCCCATGGCGAAGCCACCGATGGCCATGCCCTCGATGAGGGCATGCGGGTTGTAGCGCAGGATGTCCCGGTCGTGGCAGGTACCCGGCTCACTCTCGTCGGAGTTGCAGACGATGTACTTCTGCCCCGGGGCGTTGCGCGGCATGAAACTCCACTTCAAGCCCGTCGGAAAACCCGCACCGCCGCGACCGCGCAGCCCGGACGCCTTGACCTCTTCGATCACCTGCTCGGGCGTCAACTCGCCGCGCAGGATACGCTCCCACGCCTGGTAGCCGCGCACCGAGCGGTAGGTATCCAGACTCGACGGGCGATCGAGATCGCGCGTCTCCAGACATACCAGCTGTTCCTTGACCATCCCTGTCTCTCCTGCGCCTCAGTCCAGCGCGTCGAGAATGTCGTCGACTTTTCCCGGCGTGAGATTCTCGTGGTAGACGTGATCGACCATCATCATCGGCGCCCCCACGCAGGCCGCCAGACACTCCTCCTCGCGCTTGAGGAAAATGCGTCCATCGGGCGTGCTTTCGCCAGTACGGATTCCCAGCTTTTTCTCGACGTGCTCGACGATCTCGTCGGCACCGCGGAGCATGCAGGAGATATTGGTGCACACCGAGACGTGATGCCGCCCGCAGGGGCGAGTCTCGAACATCGAGTAGAAGGTGGCTATTTCGTAGACCTGGATGGGCGCAAGGTCCAGATACGCCGCGACAGCATCCATGAGCTCCGGCGTCAGATGCCCCTGATTCTCATGCTGAACCGCATGCAGCGCCGCGATGACCGCCGAGCGTTGCCGCCCCTCAGGGAACTTGGCCACCCAATGATCAATCTCCTCGCGCACGTGTGACGAGAGCAGCCCGGTGGTGTCATTCAGCTCTGCCATCAGCGGTCGATCTCTCCAAAAACGATGTCCTGGGTGCCGATCACGGCGACCACGTCGGCCAGCATGTGCCCCTGCACCATTTCGTCAAGCGCGGAAAGATGCACGAACCCGGGTGGGCGGATCTTCAGGCGGTATGGCTTGTTGGCCCCATCGGAAACCAGATAGACGCCAAACTCGCCCTTGGGATGCTCCACCGCGGCGTAGGCCTCACCTGCCGGGACGCAGTACCCCTCGGTGAACAGCTTGAAGTGGTGGATGAGCGACTCCATGTCGTCTTTCATCTCCACGCGCGATGGCGGTGCGATCTTGCGATCCTCCAGCATGACCGGCCCGGGATTGGCCCGTAGCCACTCGATGCACTGCCGGACGATCCGGTTGGACTGCCGCATCTCCTCGATGCGCACCAGATAGCGGTCGTAACAGTCGCCATTGACGCCGACCGGGATGTCGAAATCGACCTCGTCGTATACCTCGTAGGGCTGCTTCTTGCGCAGATCCCAGGCCACGCCGGACCCCCGCAGCATCGGCCCGGTGAAGCCCAGCTGCAGGGCACGCTCGGGACTGACCACGCCGATATTGACGGTCCGCTGCTTCCAGATGCGGTTGTCGGTGAGCAGGGTCTCATAGTCGTCCACACAGGCGGGGAACCGGCTGGTGAAGTCGTCGAGAAAATCCAGCATGGAGCCCGCACGGGCGCGGTTCATCTGCTCGAGCTCCCGCGCAGTACGGAACTTGGAAGGCTGGTAACGGGGCATCTGCTCGGGCAGATCACGATATACGCCGCCGGGGCGGTAGTAGGTCGCGTGCATACGCGTGCCCGAGACCGCCTCATAGCAGTCCATCAGGTCCTCACGCTCCCGGAAGCAGTACAGGAACATCGTCATCGCGCCGATGTCGAGTCCATGCGTCCCCAACCAGAGCAGGTGATTCATGATCCGGGTGATCTCGTCGAACATCACGCGGATGTACTGCGCGCGCTTCGGCGGCGTGATACCCAGAAGCTTCTCGATGGCAAGCACATAGCCGTGCTCGTTGCACATCATCGAAACGTAATCCAGGCGATCCATATAGCCGATCGACTGGTTGAAAGGCTTGCTCTCGGCGAGTTTCTCGGTCGCGCGGTGCAGCAGACCGATGTGCGGATCGGCCTTGTGGATGGTCTCGCCATCCAACTCGAGCACCAGCCGAAGGACCCCATGGGCCGCCGGATGCTGCGGCCCGAAATTCATGGTGTAGCTCTGGATCTCAGGCACGGTTGCCCGCCTCCCGGAACGACGCCTCGTCGTGAATCTGTGGCTCGTACCGATGGTCTTCGCGAATCACCTTGGGCACGAGGGTGCGCGGCTCGATGCTGACCGGCTCGTAGACCACCCGGCCCTTGGTCGGGTCATAGCGGACCTCGACATGCCCGATCAGCGGGAAGTCCTTGCGGAACGGATGCCCGATGAAGCCGTAGTCGGTGAGGATGCGCCGCAGGTCCGGATGACCGCGAAACAGGACACCGAACAGGTCGAAGGCTTCGCGCTCGAACCAGTTGGCCGACGCCCACACACCGACCAGCGAGTCGATCATCGGACGATCGTCCTCAGGGCAGAAGGCTCGCAGGCGAACCCGGCAGTTATGCTGCAACGAGAGCAGGTGACAGACCACCGCGAAACGGCGACCGGACGCCGCCTCGGCGGTCTCGGGCGACACCCCATCGACCCCGGACGACCCGGCTCCGGCCTGTGCTGCCGCGAAGTGGGCGGCGGCTGCAGTGCCACGGTTGACGCCTCGACTGAACCCGGAGCCGGTCGCCTGGAAGGTCTGCCACTCGCTGTTCCCGTACTCGGAGTAATCCACCGCGCACAGGTCGATCAGCATCTCGAAGCCCAGTTCGGGCTCGTTCCGGAACCGTTCCGCCACCGCGACCCAGCGCTCCGCGGGAACTTCATAAGTCAGCTGGCCGCAGGTGGAAGGAACCCGCGTCAGCTCATCTCGCAGGCAGCTTTCGACGCGCGCAGCCAGCGCCTCGACTCTCTCGCTCATGCGCACTCCGTTACCGCGTGATGGTGTTGGTACGACGGATCTTGTTCTGCAGCTGGATGATGCCGTAGAGCAAGGCCTCCGCCGTCGGCGGGCAGCCAGGGACGTAGACGTCCACCGGGACGATGCGATCGCACCCCCTCACCACGGCATAGGAATAATGGTAGTAGCCCCCGCCATTCGCGCAGGAACCCATGGAAATCACCCAGCGCGGCTCGGGCATCTGGTCGTAGACCTTGCGCAGCGCAGGCGCCATCTTGTTGACCAGCGTACCGGCAACAATCATGACATCGGACTGGCGCGGGCTTGGCCGGAACACCACCCCGAAACGGTCGAGATCGTAACGCGCCGCACCGGCGTGCATCATCTCGATCGCACAGCAGGCCAGACCAAAGGTCATCGGCCACATCGAACCGGTCCTCGCCCAGTTGATGAGCTTGTCCAGGCTGGTGACCCGATAACCACCCGCCGGCATCCCGGCGACTGCGGGCTCGGGCGCCAGCGCTTCCCTGCTCTGCTCGGCGCTCAATCCCATTCCAGCGCCCCCTTCTTCCATTCGTAAATGAAGCCGATCACCAGGATCAGCAGGAAGATACCCATCGCCACCAGACCGAAGGTGCCGATCTCGTCGAGCGAGACGGCCCACGGAAACAGGAAGGCGATCTCCAGGTCGAAAATGATGAACAGGATGGCCACGAGGTAATAACGGACGTCGAACTTCATGCGGGTGTCTTCGAAGGCCTCGAAGCCGCACTCGTAGGGGGAGAGTTTTTCGACGTCTTTCTCGCCGCGACCCAGCGCGAAGCCCAGCACCAGCAGCACGGATCCCATCACGGCGGAGATGCCGAGGAAAATCACGATCGGCAGGTACTGTTCCAACATCATGCGCTTAATCCTGCGTCAGCGGCCCATGGCGTCCGAAGATGCCAATTGTAACAGGCGACCGCAGTGCCGCGACATCGCATCCGGTGATATCGCGGTGGTGACGCGGAAACTCGTGTGTGGTGCCGACGGCCGGACTCGAACCGGCACGGCTTTCGCCACTGCCCCCTCAAGACAGCGTGTCTACCAATTCCACCACGTCGGCATGTTCATCCCTGAAGCACCGCGCATCCCGGACTGCGTCAATCCAGGCTCGGCGCCTCGTCTTCCTCTTCGCGCAGCGGCGGCTGCTCGAGTTCCGGCAGATCCCCCGGCAGCGGAGTGATCACCGTCTCACGATCGCGCGCGCCGGTGCCCGGCACCACCTGTTCCATCAGGCTCGCCGGCTCTGAACGCTGCCCACTGAAAAAAGCCAGCGTCAGGCTCGAGAGGAAAAACATCGTCGCCAGCACGGCGGTGCTGCGCGACAGGAAATTCGCGGATCCACGCGCGCCGAACACGGTGCCCGAGGCGCCGGCCCCGAAGGCCGCACCCGCTTCCGCACCCTTGCCACGCTGCAGCAGCACGAGGCCGACAATCAGCACGGCGATCAGCACATGAGTGACCAGGACGACAGTCTGTACCATTGCGAATCCGTCAGGCCGCAGCGCGGCAGATGTTCAGGAACTCCTCGGCCTTGAGCGATGCGCCACCCACCAGGCCGCCGTCCACATCGGGCTGGGAGAACAGTGTCATGGCATTCTCGGCCTTGACACTCCCGCCGTAGAGGATCCGGAGCGAATCCGCAATTCTAGCATCAATCGAGGCAATCTTCCCACGCAGGAACGCATGAACGGCCTGCGCCTGCTCTGGCGTGGCGGTGCGGCCCGTGCCGATCGCCCAGACAGGCTCGTAGGCGAGCACGGCCCGGGAGAGCGCGGAAATCCCCGCGGCAGCAATCACGGCATCGAGCTGTCGCGACACGACCGACTCGGTCCGTCCGGCTTCGCGCTCCTCCAGGGTTTCGCCTACGCACAGGACCGGTGCGAGCCCGGCGGCCTCGGCCGCCAGGAACTTGGCGGCGACGAGCGCATCGTCTTCCCCGTACAGTGCGCGCCGCTCCGAATGGCCGACGAGCACATGGCTGGCCCCGCAATCGGCGAGCATCGCACCGGACACCTCCCCGGTGAATGCGCCGGAGGCCTCGTGGCTGAGATTCTGGGCGCCGACTGCAAGGGCGGCATCACCGGCCTCGGCGATGACGTCCGAGAGATAGACGAACGGCGGGCAGACCAGCACCTCACAGGGCAGCCCCGCGCGGACGCCGGCCGCCACTGCACGCACCAGCTCGCCGTTGGCATGGCGCGAGCCGTGCATCTTCCAGTTCCCTGCGACCAGCGGGGTTCTCATGACAAAGGGCGTCCTGGCGTGTATCGAGCGGATGGCGCGCCGCCGGAGCCTGCCGTCGGCGCGGCGAGAGGATAGACAGGCGCCATCAGGAAATCAATCGGGCGGCCTCGCCGCCCGCCGCCTCGCGCACCGCATCGGCGATCTGCTGGGCGAGCTCGCGGATCTGCGCCTCGCGCTCACCCTCGACCATCACCCGGATGACCGGCTCGGTGCCGGAGGGCCGCAGCACCACGCGTCCCTGCCCGCCCAGTGTACGCTCGACGTCCCGCACGGCCTCACGCACCCCGCAGGCCTCGTCCAGCATCAACCGCTGCTCCAGGCGCACATTGACAAGCACCTGGGGCAGACGCTCCATGCCCGAGGCGAGTTCATCGAGGCTGCGGTCCGTACGGCGCATGACCGCCAGGACCTGCAGCGCCGCGATGAGGCCGTCGCCGGTGGTGGTGCGGTCCAGGCACAGCAGATGGCCGGATGTCTCGCCGCCGAGGATGCCACCGGCCGCCTGCAGCATGGCGAGCACATGGCGGTCACCCACCCGGGCCCGCTGGAAATCGATGCCGGCGTCGGTCAACGCGCGCTCCAGACCCAGGTTGCTCATCACGGTGCCGACCACCGGTCCGCGCAGGCCGCCCGTGGCCTGACGGTCCCGCGCCAGGATGTACAGCAGCTGATCCCCGTCCACCACCTGACCCCGGTGATCGACCATCACCAGGCGGTCACCGTCCCCATCCAGCGCGATACCCACATCGGCGCGCACCCCTGGAACGGTCATCTGCAGCAGGTCTGGACGCGTCGACCCGCAGCCGGCGTTGATGTTCCGGCCATTCGGCGAGCAGCCCACCGGGACGAGGTCGGCCTGGAGCTCCGCCAGCACCCGCGGCGCCACCTTGTAGGCCGCCCCATGCGCGCAGTCGATGACCACCCGGATGCCGGAGAGATTCTGATCGGCGGGAAAGCTGGCCCGACAGAATTCCTGGTACATCGCCCGTGCACGGGTGGCGATCTCGGCCTTGCCGAGCGAACTGGAATCGCGCGTCTGCGCCCCCCCGTCGAGGGCAGCCTCGATTCGCGCCTCGAGCTCATCGGAGAGCTTGAGGCCGTGGCGGTCGAAGAACTTGATCCCGTTGTCGTCGTAGGGGTTGTGGGAAGCACTGATGACCACGCCGAAATCGGCTTTCAGCGCCTGCGTGAGGTAGGCGATACCCGGCGTCGGCAGGGGACCGAGCAGCCCGACATTCAGCCCCGAGGCCACAAAACCCGCCTCGAGCGCCGACTCGAACATGTAGCCGGACACGCGGGTGTCCTTGCCGATCAGCACCGAACCCCCGGCCGGCGCGAGCACGGCTGCGGCCGCGCTGGCCAACCGCAGCGCGAAGTCCACCGTCATCGGGGCCTCGCCTACCCGGCCACGGATCCCGTCCGTTCCGAAATACTGACGCGTCATCTCCACTCCCCTTCACTCTCCATCACGCCCGCTTCTCGCCACAGCGCCAGGGCATCGGCGGTCTCGGCCACATCGTGGGCCCGCACCAGCCGGGCACCCCGGGCAACCGCAGCCAACGCCAGTGCGAGACTGCCAGCCAGTCGCTGCTCCACGTCACGTCCGAGCAGCCGGCCGATCATGGACTTGCGCGACAGCCCGACCAGCACGGGCAGTCCACTGTCACAGAGTGCCGGCAGGCCGCGAAGCAGCGCCAGATTATGCGCATCCCGCTTGCCAAACCCGAAGCCGGGGTCCAGCAGCAGGCGGTCGCGCCCGATGCCTGCAGCCTCACAGACTGCCACGCGTTGCGCAAGGAAGTCGCTGACTTCCCTCACAACATCCCCGTAGTCCGGTGCCTCCTGCATGGTCCGCGGCTGGCCCTGCATGTGCATCAGACAGACCGCCGCCTGCCCGCCGGCGACCGCCTCCAGGGCACCCGGCGCGCGCAGGGCATTGACATCGTTGATCAAGGCCGCGCCGGCATCCAGGGCATCGCGCATCATCGCCGGCTTGACGGTATCGACCGAGACTAAGAGCATGGAAAGTTTTTTGAAAAAATCTGGAGCCTTTACCCAAACAAGAAGGGCAAGGGGCAAATATCGGACAGCAAGAAACGCGAACTCTACGAAATCGGTCTCGACACACTAAAAAC
>SKYU01000081.1 GCA_007127715.1 Gammaproteobacteria bacterium
AGCACGGACATGTTGTTCGGCTGCCAGGCCTTGACGATATCGGCCAACCGGATCGTCACCTCCTGCCCGTCCGCAACGCGCATGATGATGCTGTCGCGCGCAGCTTCCTCGTAGAGCTCGTTCAGACGTGCTTCGAGCACGGCGTAATCAGCGTCCAGCGCCGCGCGACGTTCAGCCAGTTCGGCCTCGAGCGCGGGCGTCAGTGTCTCCCGCAGCACGGCCCGGCGGCGATCGAGTCGCACGCGCTCGATGGCGAAATTGATCCGGCCGATATCGACGCGCTCGATCTGACGAATCTCGTCGAACAGGTCATTGCTGCGGGCCACACGCGCCTGGAACTCCGGCCACAGCGCCTCACCGGAAGCCACCGTGACACCATCTTCCAGCAGCCGCACAGGAAAGCCTATGAAATCGCCCCACTCGCGGCGCTCGAGCACCGTGGCGTCTCGTGGATAGCTCCAGGGCGTCATGAAGTCTTCGACGAAAAACCCGAAGTCCCGGCCCGTGACATCCCGATTACCCATCTTGATGAGGTGCCGGTCGACCAGCGCCTGCGTCTGCGGAATATCGAGCCCGGCGTCGCGCATGGCTTCGGCCGTGAACACCTGCGACCGCCTGAGCGTGCCGAGGATTTCCAGCGGGGTCTCTCCGGGCTGGGTGTAGGTGGTCTGGAGCACCGGATGGGGCCAGAACGCGCCGAATCCACGCACCAGGATCAGCGTGATCAGGCCAAACACCATGATCATGCTGATCGTCACCGCCCCGCCGTTCAGCCAGATCCAGGGGGCGCCGCTTTTCCACCATTGCTTCATGAGATCGTCACCGGCTGCAGGCGGTTAAAGGGATGCGTAGCGCTTGCGCAGGCGCTGACGGACGATTTCTGCGGCCGTGTTCAACAGGAAGGTGAACACCAGCAGCACCAGAGCCGACAGGAACAGCACGCGGAAGTGCGTCGAGCCGACATCGGTCTCCGGCAGCTCGACGGCGATGTTGGCGGCCAGCGTGCGCATGCCCTCGAACAGGTTGAAGTTCAGTACCGGACTGTTGCCGGAGGCCATCAGTACGATCATGGTCTCGCCCACGGCGCGGCCGAACCCGATCATGATGGCCGAGAAAATACCCGGGCTGGCGGTCAGCAGGACCACGCCCATGACCGTCTGCCAGGGGGTCGCGCCCAGCGCCAGCGAGCCCATGGTGAGGTGCTTGGGCACGTTGAATACGGCATCCTCGGCAATCGAAAAGATGGTCGGGATCACGGCAAACCCCATGGCCATGCCGACGATCAGCGCATTGCGCTGGTCATAGGGAATACCGACATCGGAAAACCACTGGCGCATGGAGCCGTCGAAGAACCAGACCTCGATCCACGGGCTTGAGCTCACTACGATCCAGCCGGTGAACAGCACTACTGGAATCAGCAGCGCGGCCTCCCAGCCATCCGGCACCGCCTGTCGTATTTGCGTCGGCAAGCGGGACCAGGTGAATGCCGCGACGAGGATCAGCAAGGGAAAGAGCACCGCACCGGTCACAAGGATCGGCAGGTTGTTCTCCACGTAAGGCGCCAGCCAGATCCCGGCAAGGAACCCCAGGATGACCGTCGGCAGCGCCTCCATCAGTTCAATGGAGGGCTTGACCACCCGCCGGATGCGTGGCGACATGAAATAGGCGGTGTAGATCGCCCCCATGATCGCCAGGGGCGTGGCCAGGAGCATGGCGAACAACGCCGCCTTCAGCGTCCCCACCGACAGCGGCACGATACTGAACTTGGCCTCGAACGCATCGTCGGCCGATGACGACTGCCAGATGAACTCGGGCTCGCTGCGTCCCTCGTACCATACCCGCCCCCAGAGGCCGCTGAGTGACGTCTGCGGGTGGGGGTTGTCGATGGCCAGGACCCGCAGCCGGGTGGCATCCGCGCCCTCGATCATCGCCCGGCTGTTGTTGGGACCGATGGCGAGCCGGGTCACGGGAGTATCGAGTACCTGCTTCATCGCCACGGTCACGCTGGAAGTGGCGTAATGCAGGCCCACCGTGCCGCTGGCGTCGCCGACCAGGAAGCCCTTGCGGATGTACTCGGGGTCGATGAAGGTGATCGCTCCGGGGTGCTCGCGGAAACTGCGGATCAGGGTGAGATGCGGGACATTGGTGTCTTCGTCACGGACCAGGAACCACTGGCGCACGCTGCCATCCGATCCGCCGACGATCAGTGACCGGCTGCCGACCAGGAACTCCGCCGCAGTCACTTCCACGCCATCGGCGACAAGCTGCACCTCCTCGATCAGGGCAGGGTTTGTCCGGTCGACGATGTCGAAATTGAACAGCCGACCGCGGTCGTCGACGATGAAGACGTTACGCAGGGTTTCGTTGACGAGAATCTGACGTACAGGGCGGCCTAACGACGGCAGGCGGTAGTCTGACCGCGTGACCTGCGTCTGCCCGGTCATGAGGTTGGTCCGGGTGGCGAACAGCGCCATCGCCATCTCACCGGCCTCCGTACCACCGGCAACAATAAATCCACCGCGACCCTGGATCACGGTGAGCGCGGAGAACTCGTTGACCTCGCCGTCACCAAGACGGATCGGCTCATCTCCCAGCGGAAATGACAATTCCACGGAGATCTCACGGACACCGGTTTCGAAGGACTGCGGATACTCGACACGGATAGGCAGTATCGAACCATCCGAGAACCCGTAGACGAACAGACTGCGTCGGTTCTCTCCGCGCCCGAAGGCCGTGATGGTTTCCCCCGCGGGGACAGGAACCTGAATGCGCTCGCGCAGCGCGCCTGTTGCGGCCGAGAACACCGTGATCTCGCCGGAACTGCCGAACCGGGCCCCGATGGTCTCGAACCGGTCGAGCGTCATGTGCAGCGTCTCCTGGCCATCGCCAGCCCAGGGGACGGTAAATTCAGTATCAAGCGCGACACTGGCCGGCTTGAGCATCGGAAAGGTTTCCCAGAACAGGTAAACGAAAATCAGGCCGAGCGCGATGATCACCCCGATCCCACCAGCCCCCACGCCGTATTGCGACAGGCCGTCACGCAGGGCGCGTAACTTGCGCAGCTTCAGACGCCGCTCCGTGCTGGGCAGCAGAGACCCTGAAGACAGCGGTTGTTCACTGGCTGGCGCGGACATGGCTCACCTGGCGGTCGTCTGGCGGGAGAAACAGCCCCGGTGCGCGAGGGCACCGGGGCTGTGGGGTTGCTGCGGGTGGATCAGTCGAGATTGAACTGCGTGCGGAAGCGCTGTGCAGCGCTGGCGTCCAGGGTGACATAGCCGTCCCGATTCACGACCTCCTGGCCCTCACGCGACAGCACGAGGCGGAAGAACTCGCGCTCCATCGGGTTCCAGCCGTCGACCGGGCTCTGGTTTGCGGCGATATAGAGGAAGCGCGCCAGCGGGTAGTCACCGGTGGCGGCATTCGCACCGCTCGCCTCGAACCCGTTCAGCGGCACCACGCGAACGCCGGAGGTGCGGTAGCCGATACCCGAGTAACCGATGCCGCCCAGGGTCTGCTCGACGCCGCGCACGACGGCCGAGGAGCCCGGCTGCTCGTTGACGGTATCCTTGAAGTCACCGCCGCAGAGCGCCACTTCGCGGAAGAAACCATAGGTGCCCGAGACGGCATTGCGGCCGTAGATCGTGATGTCACGGTTGGCCCAGCCCCCGGTCAGGCCGGCCTGGCCCCAGGTACGGATGTCGCTCGGATGACCGCAGGCGCGGGTCGCCGAGAAAATCGCGTCGACCTGCTCCATGGTCAGATTCTCGATCGGGTTATCCTGATTGACGTACACCGCGATCATGTCGATGGCCACGGGGACCAGGACCGGGGCATAGCCGAAACGATCTTCGAAGGCGCGCTGCTCGGAGTCGCGCATCGGCCGACTCATCGGCCCGAAGTTTGAGGTCCCTTCGATCAGCGCGGGCGGCGCAGTCGAGGTGCCGGCACCCTGGATCTGGATGTTGACGTTGGGATAGAAGTTCGCGAACTCCTCCGCCCACAGCGTCATCAGGTTGTTCAGGGTGTCCGAACCAACCGAGCTCAGGTTGCCGGAGATGCCCGACACACGCTCGTAGTTCGGCAGATTGGGGTCGACATCGGCCGCGGCCACCTGGGCGGTCAGGCCGAGAGCGACAGCGACGCCTGCGGCGAGTGTAGTTTTAAGACTCATGATGCGAATTCCTCGTGACTGAGTGATGAGCCCGCCGGGGTGGCAGTGAGTACCGGATCCCGAGGGGGTAGCGGGAGTCTCTGCCCCCTGCAAGACAACCGTATGAAACCAACGTTACAAATTGATGATGGTGGCCAGGATGATGGCTTGCCGACTCAACGAAGATTCGGCACGGGCTGCTCCCATTCCGCGCGCACGGGCTCGGCAGGGGGCGGCTCGATACCGAGGAGTTCCAGCTCGAACACCAGGGTCTCCTCCGGCCCGATGATCCCGGCGCCACCGCGGCCGTAGGCCTGGTCCGGCGGCGCGATCAGTCGCATGCGGGTGCCGACGGGCGTCTGCGCCAGTACTTCCTGCCAGCCGCCGATCGCGCGCGATACCGGCAGGGTCGCCGGCGTCTCCCGCCGCCAGGAATTGTCGAACTCGCGTCCGTCGATGCGCTGGCCGCGGTAATGCACGCGAACCCAGTCCTCCAGCGCCGGCACCGGTCCTTCACCATGCGCGAGCACCTCCACCAGTACGCCGCTCGGGAACTGCACCACGCCGGGCCGTGCCGCTTCCCGCCTGCGGTAGTCGGCGCCCTCCTCGGCGTTCAGCTGGGCGAGCAGCACCCGATCTTCGATCTGCTGCGGCGTGAGCCCGCTCGAGCGGGCCACCAGGAACACCGCAACCAGCGCGGCCAGGCTGATCAGGATCACCCGGAGCATCGTCTATGCCTCATTGCGCCATGGCCCAGGTGACAGCGCGTTCGCGGACTTCGCGGCGCTCGTCCTCGGTCAGGATGCCATCGAGAAACCGACGCAGACGGTCGCCGGAGGCGTCACCGCCCGCAGCCGCAATGTTGGCCCACTTCGCCGCGGTCAGCGCATCCTGCTCGACACCCCGACCTTCCAGATAGAGATAGGCCAGCCGCGCCTGCACCTGGGGATGACCATGCGCAGCCCCGATGCAGGCGTACGCCGCGGCGCGTTCCGGATCGACGGGATGACCTCCGATGCCTTCGAGATACAGCCTGACCAGGAAGTGCGTGGCGAGGGTCTCGCCGTCAGCCAGCGCGCTGTCGAGCAGGGTGCGGGCCTCGTCGACCCGGACAGGCGTAGCCCCACCCTGGGCATCGGCGATCAGCACCGACGCCCAGGCCACGCGCGCCGGGGCATACCCGGCCTCGATGGCCTCACCGAACCAGCGCTCCGCCAGGACAACGTCCTGGGTGACACCCTGCCCGCCGAGGTATATCCAGCCGAGCTTCATGGCGTACTCCGGCAGGCCGCCCCGGGCGGCGCGGGTATACCAGCGGACCGCCTGTTCGCCGTCCGCCGGCACGCCGTGACCTTCCTCGTACATCCAGCCGAGCTGCGTCATCGCTGTCAGGGAGCCTGCGGCAGCCGCGAGTTCGAAGCCTTCACGCGCCGCCTGCCAGTCGGGCGGCGTCGCCTGCAGCGCCGCATGGGCCTGCCGCTCGGCCACCTCGGCCGACTCGGCCACTGGCGCGACCAAACCTGCATCTGGGGCCGCACAGCCCACGGCCAGCGTGAGCCCCGCGAGGAGCAGCAGTGTTCGCGCCAGGACGCTGACGGGATAAGATGGGTCGCGCGGATTCATGCTTTGCCGTCTCGCATGCGGCAGTCAACGGTGCAGCACCCTGTGCCGATGCCTGAGAAGCGTAGGCGGCTTTTGTTACGATTGTGTGACGTCACGGGCTGGGAGGGCGCACATGGCCAGGGTGATCACAGCGGGGGTTGACGACACCCGGCCCAAGGCGCCTGCCGAGGCGCGGAATACCCGATGGCGGGCGGTCGTGCTGCCCTGGAGCGGCGCGGTACTGGCCGGAGGCGCGGGCTGGTTCACGGCGACGACAATCGGGCCCACAGCCATCGACCCGGAACTCAGCCTGTTGATTCGCGGCATGGCCGGCATCAAGGCGATGATGGTGCTGGCACTGCTGGCGGCGCTGACCTGGCGGACGCGGTGGCCGCTGCCGCCTCCGCTATGGAGCGCCTACACGCTCGGCGCCTGGGGCATGGCCTTTGCGACGGTACTGATCTGGCACTACACGTTCATTGCTGCGGCCGCCGTGTTTTTCCACGCTGCGGAACTGCTCGTGCTTGTTCTGGCCTGGCAGGACGGCCGGCAGCGATTCGGCCTGTTCGACTACGCCGGGCGCGTTCAGGGTGCGCCGGGCTTGCGGTCGAGATCGGCGCCCTCGTCGGCTCGATAGTGCCCGTTCACTGACAGCGGGGGCTTGTCGTCGCCATCCCGGACGCCCGGCTGGTCATCATCGGCCGGCGCCTCGCCGTCCCCGGCAGTGGCTTCGGCGGGCTTGGGCGCCACGGCTTCTTCGGATGCCGTGGCTTCCTCGGGTGCCGTGGCTTCTTCGGATGCCTTGGTCTCTTCGGGTGCCGCCGCTTCCGGCATTCCGGATGCCGTCTCTTCAGCCTGTTTGGTCGCGGCGTCGGTCTCGGTCTCGGTCTCGCTCTCGGCCGCGGCGTCAGCCTCGGCGGGCGTACTGTCCGTAGTCGCCGCCGCAGCCGCTGCACCCACCGAGGCGGCGGCCGCTCCGGCCCGTGCGGCGTCCCCGGCATCTGATCTGCCCTCTGACCTGGCCTCGACCCCGGCGTCCGTCTCGGTGGGCTCGGTCAGGCGGCGCCGCTCGGGCTCCGACTGCAGCACGTCGTGACGTGGCACGTCGCAGAGTTCGGTGGCCCCTGAAGCCAGGTGTTCGTAAAGGCTGCGGTAGTCTGCGGTGATCCGATCGAACAGCTCGCCGGTGTGCTGGAAGTGATCGGTGACCTGCTGACGATAGTCGGCCAGCGCCTGCGTGGCCGCATCCCGCTCCGCCTCGACCTTGCCGATCCGCTGCCTGTCGGACGACAGCCGACCGACGGCGATACCGATGACCACGCCGGCCACGACCAGGAGCAGGTAGACGAGTATCTCCATGAGAACCTCCACAGGGGCCCACCCGAGCGCCAGGTGTCCCGCCACAATGAACTTACTCGAGCATAGGCAAAGCGTAGCGGCTTTGCCACCGTAGTTTCCGCAGTGCCGCAGGGGTTTGCCTGTCGTGACATTCCCGCTACAGTGCAGTCGCCGGATAAGGGGAGGACGTTCACCGCAGGTCGAACACAGGACCGCGGCACGTACGGCTCCGGCCAGCACGAATCGCCTGCGGCGATCGAGGGATGCGCCCGCCGCCGGTCATGCTCCGCGAGGACATGGCGACGTGACCGATGCTCAGCCCCTACTGCCCGCGGTAACCCCGCCGCAGGCTTCCGTCAATCCGTTGCGCACGCATGCCGACTGGCAGGCGGCACGCACGGCCTGTCAGACCGATCCCGGCCGCTATCACGGCGATATCGCCGCCCGCGAACTGCACTGGTTCGATGCGGACAGCGGCCCGGCCGGCGCATGGCTGACGCTCGGAGACGACGGGCAGTGGTCAGGCTGGGACGCGGCGAGCGGCGCGCCGGTGACGGCCAGCCGCCCGGGCGACTGGCGACCGTGGAGCCGGGGTTTCGACGACTCGGAGGCGCCCTGGTACCGCTGGTTCGTCGATGCACGCACCAACGCCTGCTTCAACGAGGTCGATCGCCACGTGCTGGCCGGCCGTGGCGACGAGGCTGCGCTGCTGGTGGAGGGGGATCGCTGGGACCAGTCGCGCGCCGAGGGGCGCGGCGGCCCTGTGGTCTCGTACGCCGTATCGCGACGCCGGCTGCTGGTCGAGGTGGCGACGGCCGCGCTGGCCCTGCAGCGCCTCGGCCTCGTCCGGGGGGACCGCATCGCACTGAACCTGCCCAATATTCCGGAGCAGGTGGTCTGGACCGAAG
Source organism: Gammaproteobacteria bacterium (assembly GCA_007127715.1). Taxonomy (GTDB): domain Bacteria; phylum Pseudomonadota; class Gammaproteobacteria; order Steroidobacterales; family PWYM01; genus PWYM01. The sequence goes on from SKYU01000081.1 coordinate 7,999, forward strand.
CCGCCAAGCGTCTCGGCATCATCTATACGCCGGTGTTCGGCGGTTTCTCCGACAAGACACTGGCCGACCGCATCCACGACGCGCGGGCCCGCGTGGTCATCACGGCCGATGGCGGCTATCGCAACGCGCAGATCGTACCGTTCAAGGCCGCCTACACCGATCCCGCACTGGACCAGTACCTGCCCGCCGGGCGGGCGCTGGCGGTGGTGCACGAGACGCTGGGGCGGCTCGGGCTGACGGCGGCCGCCATCGAGCGGATCGTCACCGCCGCCACCGAGGCGGTGGCGGGCGAGATCACGGTCGAGCGCCGCGACGTCATGCGGGGCGTCGGCATCGCGCTCGGCGAGCTGGCCGAACGTGCGGAACTCGATGCAGCGGCAGCCGGCCGTATCCGCACCCGCCTGGCCCGCGCCCTGGTCGATGCCGGGGCGGACGTCGAGCACGTCATCGTCGTCCGTCACACCGCGCAGGAGGACCTGCCCTGGCGCGAGGGACGCGACCTCTGGGCCCACCAGCTGCTGGACGAGGCCTCGGAGGCCCTGCTGGAGGCCGCCCGGGCGGCGGGTATCGACGTGGCCGACCGCGCAGCACTGCTCGCCCTGCCGGATGCCGACTGCACAAGGGCCGTCTGGGCCGCCTGTCCGCCCGTGCCGCTGGACGCGGAGTACCCGTTGTTTTTCATCTACACCTCGGGTTCCACGGGCAAACCCAAGGGGGTGGTGCACGTGCACGGCGGCTACACCGCCGGTATTGCGCACAGCATGCGGATCAGCTTCGACGCGCGCCCGGGCGACGTGCTGTACGTGGTCGCGGACCCGGGCTGGATCACCGGCCAGAGCTACATGCTTTCGGCCGCGCTCACCACAGCCGTGACCAGCGTGCTTGCCGAGGGCGCGCCGGTGTTCCCTTCGGCCGGGCGTTTCGCCTCGATCATCGAGCGCTATGGCGTGACCATCTTCAAGGCGGGGGTGACCTTCCTCAAGACGGTGATGGCCGATCCCCAGAACGTCGAGGATGTGCGCCTGTACGATCTGACCTCGCTGCGGGTGGCGACCTTCTGCGCCGAGCCCACCTCGCCGGCCGTCCAGCAGTTCGGCATGGAGCTGATGACCCCCTGGTACATCAACTCCTACTGGGCCACCGAGCATGGCGGCATCGTCTGGACACACTTCTACGGCAACGGGGATTTCCCGCTGCGGGCCGACGCCCACACCTGGCCGATGCCGTGGGTGATGGGCGACGTCTGGCTGCCCGACGGCGCGCCCGATGCCGAGGGTCGGCTCCCGTGGCGGCGCGCCGATGACGGCGAGAAGGGCGAGATCGTCATCCATGCCCCCTACCCCTATCTGGCGCGCACGATCTGGGGCGACGCCGAAGGCTTCGCGGTCGAGGGCCACCGGGTGAGCCCCGGGTGGCGCGGAGACTTCCCGCGCTACCGCAGCACCTACTGGGCACGCTGGCAGGACACCTGGGCATACACCCAGGGCGATTTCGCCGTCCGCCACGCCGATGGCAGCTTTTCGCTGCATGGACGCAGCGACGACGTGATCAACGTCTCCGGCCATCGCCTGGGCACCGAGGAGATCGAGGGCGCGATCCTGCGCGACAAGCAGCTCAACCCCGGCTCTCCGGTGGGTAACGTCATCGTTGTGGGCGCGCCGCATCGCGAGAAAGGCCTGACACCGCTTGCGTTCGTGACGCCTGCGCCCGGGCGGCGGCTGACCGTCGATGATCGCCGGCGGCTGGTCGAACTGGTGCGCCAGGAGAAAGGCGCGGTGGCCGTCCCGGAGGACTTCCTGGAAGTGCCGGCCTTCCCCGAGACGCGCAGCGGCAAGTACCTGCGCCGCATGGTGCGCGCGCTGGTCGAGGGCCAGCCGCCGGGCGACACCACCACACTGCGCAATCCCGAGTCGATCGCCCCGCTCGAACGGGCGATCGGCGAGTGGACCGCGCGCCAGAAGATCCGCGAGGAACAGCGCCTGCTGGAGCGCGGCCGCTACTTTCATATCCATTACCACCCCGTGCCCGTATCGGGGCACGAGGCCTCGCGGCTGGCACTGGTGACCGTCAGCAATCCACCGGTCAACGCGCTGAACGAGCGCGCGCTCGACGAGCTGGTCACGGTGGTCGAACACCTCTCGCGCCGCCGGGAGGTGGTGGCGGTGATCTTCACCGGCCAGGGCACCTCCTCGTTCGTGGCCGGTGCCGACATCCGCCAGCTGCTCGAGGATGTGCATACGCTCGATGATGCGCTGACACTGCCGAACGTCGCGCACCTCGCCTTCCGCAGTATCGAGCGCATGAACAAGCCCTGCATCGCGGCCATCAATGGTGTCGCGCTGGGCGGAGGCATGGAGTTTGCGCTGGCCTGCCACCTGCGACTTGCAGAGCCTGTGGCCACGTTCGGCCAGCCGGAGATCCGCCTGAATCTGCTGCCGGGCTACGGAGGCACCCAGCGGCTGACACGACTGCTGGCCGACCGTGACGGCCTGGTCGGGCTGGTGCGTGCGCTGGAGCTGCTCATGGGAGGGCGCAGTGTCGAGGCGCCGGAGGCGCTGAGGCTCGGGCTGGTCGACGGCATCGCCGACGGCGGTGATGACGTGGTGAGCCAGGCTTCAGGGATGGTCTATGACTGGCTGCGCGATGCCGAGGGCAGTGAGCTTGGCCAGCGCTGGAAGGCGGTACGCGAATGCCGCGAGGCCTGGGAGCAGCCCGGTCGTCTGAACCTCGACGCAGCCCTGGCCAGCGATCAGGTCAAGGCCCTGCTGGCCCAGGCCGGGACCGTGGGGCGCGCGGCCGCCGCGGCCCGGGTGCTGGAGGCTGTCCGCTGCGGCTGGGCCCAGGGACTGGCTGCCGGCCTGAAACACGAGGCACAGCTGTTCGCTGCCGCGGTCGTCGATCCCGACGCGGGCAAGGCCGGAATCCGCGCATTCTTCGACCGGCGCAGCCAGCCGCTGCCGGTACGCCACGGCCAGCCCCGGGCACTGGAGGAGGCGGACGCACTTATCGCCCGCGGCGAGATGCTGCCGATCGGCGCACCGTTCTATCCCGGCCTCACACCCCTGCCGCGGTGGCAACTCGGCCAGGGCGTGGTGCGTGACCCGGCCACGGGCGCGCCCCGCCACGGCGACCCCGCGGAGGTCGAGCGCGAGGTGATCGTGCCGGTGGAGCGGCCGGAAGCCGACGAGGTGCTGCTCTACATCCTCGCCTCGGAAGTGAACTTCAACGACATCTGGGCCATCCAGGGCATTCCCGTGTCACCGTTCGACAGCCACGACCGCGATGTCCAGGTCACCGGCTCCGGCGGCGTCGCACTGATCGCCGCGCTGGGCGACTCGGTCAAGCGCGAAGGACGCCTGAGGGTCGGCGATCTGGTCACCCTCTACTCCGGCCAGTCCAGCCTGCTCTCACCCTTCGCAGGCCGGGACCCCATGTCGGCGGACTTCCGCATCCAGGGTTATGAGACACCCGACGGCAGCCATCAACAGTTCCTGCGCGTGCAGGCGCCGCAGTGCCACCCCCTGCCGCCGGACGTTTCGCTGGAGGCGGCCGGCTCCTACGTACTCAATCTCGGCACCATCGTGCGGGCACTGTTCACCACGCTGGGCATCGAGCCCGGCCGCAGCCTGTTCGTCGAGGGCGCGGCCACCGGGACGGGGCTGGAAGCCCTGAAGACGGCGGCAGCGCAGGGGCTGCGGGTCACGGGAATGGTCTCCAGTGCCGAGCGTGCAGCGTTCGTCCGTCAGAACGGCGCTGTCGGCGCGATCGACCGGCGCGACCCGGCAGTCGCGGACTGCTTCGTTCCGGTACCCGGCGAACGCGACGCCATCGTCGCCTGGGAACGCGCCGGCGAGCCACTGCTGGAGGCCTTCCGTGCACAGCACGCCGGCAGGCTCGCGGACTACGTCGTGTCACATGCCGGCGAGCAGGCGTTTCCGCGCAGCTTCCAGCTGCTCGGCGAGGGTGGCTGCCTCACCTTCTATGGCGCGTCCAGCGGTTATCACTTCACCTTCGCCGGCAAGCCAGGCGCCGTCCCCATGGAAACGATGCTGCAACGGGCCCGCCTGCGCGCCGGCGAGGCGGTGCTGGTGTATTACGGCCCCGAACTCGACGCCGAAGCGCTGGTGGACCCGCAAGGCATCGAGGCCATCGAAGCTGCGGCGGCACGCGGCGCACGGGTTGCCGTGGTCTGCTACAGCGAGGCGCAGCGGGAATTTGTCCGCTCGCTGGGCTTCGGCGACCGGCTCACCGGCGTCGTCTCGATCGAGGAGCTGTCCCGACGGGCCACGGTGGACTTCGAGTGGCCCGACACCATGCCCGGCCTCCCGGAGGTGCGCCGTGACACAGCCGCTTTCCGAGAGGCCGTGCGCGCCTTTCAGGAACGCACCATCAAGCCGCTGGGACAGGCGGTTGGCCGGCTGCTGCGTTCGGCCGACAACCCGCGCGGCGCCCCGGAGCTGATCATCGAGCGCGCCGGCCACGACGCGTTGGCCGTCTCGACGTCGCTGGTCCAGCCCTTCACGGGACGGGTGGTCTATGCCGAGGACATGCACGCGCGACGTTACAGCTTCTATGCACCACAGGTCTGGACCCGCCAGCGGAAGATCCTGCTGCCGACCTGCTCGATTCTGGGCACCCACCTCTGCAATCCCTACGAGGTCACGCAGATGAACCGCATGCTCGCGAGCGGCCAGCTGGAGATCACCCCGCCCACGCTGGTCGACTGGCGGGAGCTGCCGGAGGCGCATCAGGCGATGTGGGAAAACCGCCACGCCGGCGCCACCTATGTGGTCAACCATGCGCTGCCGGCCGCGGGCCTGCGCAGCCGCGACGAACTTTTTGAAGCTTGGGCAGCGGGAGGTCAGGGAACATGACAGGCAGCCAGGAACCAGGCGGCGATCGCCGCCGCTCACCCCGCGGACGACTGGCCGGCAAGATCGCGGTGGTCACCGGCGCCGCGGGCAACATCGGCCGCGTCGTCTGCGAACGCTTCCTGCAGGAAGGGGCGACCGTGGTGCTGACCGGCCGGACCCGCGAGAAACTCGACGCCCTGCGCAGCGAGCTGAGGGAACGCCTGCGCGTGCCGGCCGCGCGCATGCCGGTGGCGGTGATCGACGGAGCGGAGCCCGGACAGGTACGCGTGGGTATCGAGAACATCATCGCCATGCACGGGCGGATAGACGTACTTGTCAACAACGCCGGCTCCGCCGGTCCGAAGTGCCGGCTGGCCGACCTGCCGATCACCGAGAAGGATCTCCAGACGCTGCAGGCCGCGGGGATCGATGAACACGAGACCGTGCCGATGGCGGCACGAAACCTGCTCGGCATCGCCTGGAACTTCGTCCGGGCCGCTGCGCCCCATCTGCCACCAGGGGCCAGCGTCATCAACGTCTCGACGATCTTCTCGCGCACGCAGTACTATGGCCGCGCCGCCTACGTGGTGCCCAAGGCGGCGCTGAACACCTTCTCGCGGCAGCTCGCCGCGGAGCTCGGTCCGCGGGGGATCCGGGTCAACACGGTGTTTCCCGGCCCCATCGCCTCCGAGCGTATCCGCACCGTATTCGCCGCCATGGACGGCCTGCGCCAGCAGCCCAAGGGGACGACCGCCGACGAGTTCCTGGGTCTGATGACCCTTGCACGCCCCCAGGACGGTTCAGCACCGGCCTACGGTTTCCCGACGATCGACGATGTCGCCAGCACCCTGGTGTTCCTGGCCAGCGACGAGTCGGGGGCCATGAACGGTCACAACTTCGAAATCACCCACGGCATGCAGGTCCGCCAGGAATCCCGCAGCACCGCCATCTCGCGCCCGGAACTGCGGACCGTCGATGGCGGTGGCGTGAGGATCCTGCTGGCCGCGGGCGACCAGGTCAGCGACGCACTGACCGTCGCCAGGGTGCAGGCCGACTGCGGTGCCGAAGTGGTGCTGGGCCTGGGCTCGGAGGAGTCCGTCCGTGCTGCCGCCGATGCCCTGGAGACGCACGGCCGCGACCGGCGGATCCAGCCGGTGCTGCTGGACCGTACCCGACCCGAGACCGTGACCGCGGTGTTCCATGGCCTGAGCGAGGCCGGCCAGGCACTGCACGGCGCCATCATCATGCCGGCCTACGGCGCCTGGCGGTTCCGGGGCACCCTGGTGGGCGACAGTGACGCCGATGTCGCGGCCTTCCTGGACGGTGAACTGGTCGGCAGTCTGGTCATTGCCCGGGAGCTCACCCGGTTCTGGAAGGCCATCGAGGACAGTCTGCGGCTTGCGCCCAGCGTGGTCTTCGTCTCGAACGGCGACGATGGCCATGGCAACGTCTACGCCGACATCCTGCGCGCCGCCACCGAGGAACTCTGCCGGATCTGGCGCAACGAGACAGAGGTGCAGCAGCGGGCCGACGAGCGGCGCTTCCAGGAATGGGCCAACCAGGTGATCCGCTGGCCCAACCGCGAGAGCGAGGAGGTACCGTTCGCAGCCGGCCAGGCGGCGAGACTGCTCTACACCCGCCGGCGCATCCGCCAGGTCAACCTGTATCTGCCGGTCTCGATCGCCGAGGCCACCGGCTCCAGACGGGCGATTTTCGGCTGGACGGAAAGCCTGATGGGCCTGCACCTGGGCAAGGTGGCGCTGATCACGGGTGGCTCTGCCGGCATCGGAGGGCAGCTCGGCCGACTGCTCGCGATCGGCGGTGCCCGGGTGATGCTGGTCGCACGTCGCGCGGATCAGCTCGCCGAGATGCGCGCCTCCATCATCCGCGAGCTCGAGGACATCGGCTACTACGCTGCCGAGGAGCGGGTACAGGTGCTCGCCGATATCGACGTTGCGGACGAGGCGTCGCTGGCGCGCTCGGTGGAGGCCACCATGGCGACTTTCGGGCGCATCGACTACCTGATCAACAATGCCGGCATCGCCGGCGCCGAGCAGATGGTCGTGGACATGGAGGTGGAGGACTGGCGCAACACCCTCAACGCCAACCTGGTCTCGAACTTCTCGCTGATGGAGAAGGTCGTGCCGATCATGAAGGCCCAGGGCAGCGGCTACATCCTCAATGTCTCATCCTACTTCGGCGGCGAGAAATACATCGCCGTGCCCTACCCGAACCGCGCCGACTATGCCGTCTCCAAGGCCGGACAGCGGGCGCTGACCGAAAACCTGGCGCGTTTCGTCGGCCCGGAAATCCAGATCAACGCGATCGCGCCGGGGCCGGTCGACGGCGACCGGCTGCGCGGCACCGGCGGCAAGCCGGGCCTGTTCGAGCGCCGCGGACGGCTGATCCTGGAGAACCGGCGGCTCAATGCCCTGTACGCGGCCGTCATCGAGGCGCTCAAGGCGGGCCATGATATCGACGCGATCCTGCAGGTCCTGGCGAGCAACGATGCCGCCGCCATCGCCTCCGATGAGCGTGCACCGCCTCCGCTGCGCGCCTTCGCCGAGCGGGTCCGCAACAAGGGGCTGGAACTCCAGGAGGCTGCGAGCTCCGGACGCTACCTGATGAATCGGGCGATCGCCCAGCGGCTGATCGGCCGCCTGCGGCTTGGCGGGCGGTTTCTTGGGGAAGACCAGGGTGCAGCCTACGGCGACGACTGGCTGACGGCGCTGCCAGCGCCGCCGGAGCCGTTCGTGGCACAAAGCGATGTACACAAGGCCGCCGAGAAGATCCGCACCGGCGTGCTGGACATCCTGCATCTGAACAACATGCCGAGTGAGCTGGAGGTCGCCCTGGCGACCGTGTATTTCCTCGCCGACCGGGCGGTTTCCGGGGAGACCTTCCACCCTTCGGGCGGGCTGCACCAGGAGCGCACCATCACCGAACGGGAACTGTTCGGCCGGGCCAAGCCCGAGCGCGTGGCCCAGATGGAGGGACAGACGATCTGGCTGATCGGCGAATACCTGACTGCCAACCTGGCGCGCGCCGCGCGCCTGGCACTGGAGCACAGCCGGGTCGGCCGGATCATGCTCCTCACGCACAGCCCCGCGGCGGCCAGCCAGGTCCGCGAGCTGCTGCAGATCGTGCCGGGGGTGGAGCGGATCCAGCCGGTGTGTGTCGGCGATGACCTCGAGGCCGGCATGGACGAGGCACTGCGACTGGGCGGAACACCGGCGGCCGTGGTGTCCACGCCCTTCATGCCCCTGCCGAAGGCGCTGTTCGCGCACGACGATGAACGCGGTCTGGATGCGGCAGGTTTCGCGGCGCTGGTCGAGGCCCACCTCACCCACCACTTCCGGGTCGCGCGCAAGGTGAGCCTCCTGGATGGCGTCCGCCTGGTACTCGTGACACCGGACGTGCCGGTACACCCGACCCACGCGGAGTTCGCCCTGGCGAATTTCATCAAGACCACGCTGCACGCACTTACGGCGACGCTGGGCGTCGAGAACGAGCGGCTGGTTCACGGCACCCCGGTCAACCAGGTGAACCTGACCCGGCGCGTGCGCTCGGAGGAGCCTCGCGACCTGGGCGAGCAGGGTGAGGAGCAGGAACGCTTTGCCCACGCGGTACTGCTCGCCAGCGCACCGATCGCCGGTCACAAGGACAGCCGCTACCGTGCGCGTATCTACCGGGGGCTGGCGATCACGGTGTAAGGCACAGGATAATCGCGCGGGTTTTTTCCGCGGAATGCAGATGTTTCATATCGTCAACACCGATGTCTTCGATCGAGCACGGCTTGATCGGCTATGCCGCCTGAGCGATGCCATCAGGCTGATTTCCAAGGAGACGGAAGGGGCGCGCTTCCTGCAGCAGCTGCTGCCCACGAAGCGCGCCATGCTGTATTTCACGCAGCCCTCGACGCGGACCTTCCTGTCGATGAACAACGCCTGCCACGTGCTCGGCATCCGCACCAGCGAGATCCGCGACCCGGAGGTGTCCTCGGAGATCAAGGGCGAGACCTTCGAGGACAGCATCCGCACCTTCAGCTCATATGTCGACCTGATCGTCATGCGCACGCCTGAGCCGGGGTACGCTGCACGCGCCGCCGCGCTGATGGACTCCATCCCCCGCCCCGTGCCCATCGTCAACGCCGGCAGCGGGCGTGACCAGCACCCCACCCAGGCCCTGCTCGACATCTACACCCTGGAACGCAGCTTCGAGCATCGCGGCGGCATCGACGGCAAGACCCTGGGCATGATGGGAGATCTGCGCCGCGGTCGGACGGTGCGTTCGCTGAGCCGTCTGATGCGCCATTATCGTGATGTGCGGCTGGTGTTCATCGCCCCACCGGCCTTTGAAATGGAGCCGGACATCAAGGCCTTCCTCGACGAGTACGCCATCCCCTGGTCGGAAACCACTGCCCTGCACGACACACTGCCAGGGCTCGATGCGCTGTACGTCACCCGCATGCAGTTCGAACATGACACGGACGGCGAATCGACCCGCGTCGACCTTTCGCGGTTCAGTATCGGCCAGGCGGAACTCGACATCATGCGCCCTGACACGGTACTCATGCACCCCCTGCCCCGTGGTCCGGAAATCCACCCGTCGGTGGACGAGGATGAGCGGGCCATGTACTGGCGCCAGGAGCGGAACGGCATGTGGATGCGCGCCGCACTGATCGCCACGCTGTTCGAGGTCGAGGAGCGTATCCTGGAGGCGCTGCCCCATCACGCTCCCCGGGCGGCTGCTGAAAACACCGGAGATTTCGCATGAAGGCATTCCCACTCGCCGGCCCGCTGCTCATCGTGCTGAGCCTGTTCGTTCCGGAAGGCCCTGCCCTGGCGGAGCCCGTTGACGACGACGATGGCGAAACGCGCCCGGGCTACATGATCGTGATCGGCACGGATGTGGATTCGCCGCGCATGGGGCCCTATGCCGCGGCGACGGTACCCCTGCTGCTCGAATTCGGCGGCGAGCTGCTGTTCATCAGCGAGGAGCACGGCGCGGAGATTCTCGAAGGCGGCCCGTTCACGAGCTCCATCCGCGTCTTCCGTTTCCCCTCATTGCAGCACGCCCGGGACTTCTATCATTCCGAGGCCTACCAGCAGGAGGCCATACCGCTGCGGGAAGGCCTGGGACAACTCGACGTGATCGTGGTCGATGCCTTCGTACCCGATCCCCGCTGGCTGCCGGCCGGCGACTGATTCCGGCTCAGGCCGCGCCGGCTTCAGGCGCCGGCATCAGGAATTCGCTGACCCGCGCCACCTCGGCCGGACTGCCGAGGATGACCGGCGTGCGCTGGTGCAGCGCCGTCGGCTGGATCTCGAGGATCCGGCCCTGACCGTCGGTGGCCTGTCCGCCCGCCTGCTCGATGAGCATGGCCATCGGGTTGGCTTCGTAGAGCAGGCGCAGCTTGCCGCTGGGGGCCTTCTCTGTGGGCGGGTACATGAACACGCCGCCCTTGAGCAGGGTACGGTGTACGTCGGCCACCATCGCGCCCACGTAACGGCTGGAGTATCCGTTACCCTGCGCCCAGTCCAGGTAGGCGCAGTAGCCGGCGGGGAAACTGCGGCGGTTGCCTTCATTCAGCGAGTAGCAGCGCCCGGACTCGGGAATCCGCAGGCCCCGCTCGACGCGGATGAAGGCGCCGATCGAGGTGTCGAGCACGAACATGTCGACCCCTTCGCCGGTGGTCAGCACAAGCACCGTCGAGGAGCCGTACAGCACATAGCCGGCGGCCACCTGCCGATCGCCGGGCTGCAGCACCGAGTCCTCGGTCCGGCTGCTGCGCCGGTCGTGGCGCAGGATGCTGAAGATGGTCCCCACGCCACCGGCGACATCGAGGTTGGAAGATCCGTCCAGCGGATCGAACAGCACGCAGTAGCCACGATCGTCGCCGCGATTCTCCGTGATCACCACCGGCTCTTCGGCCTCCTCGGAGGCCAGCACCATGACACCCTCGCGACTGCCCAGCGCGCGCATCAGGACGGTATTGGCGATGACGTCGAGCTTCTGCTGCTCTTCGCCCTGCACATTCTCCGTGCCAACTGCACCGAGCACGTTCTCGAGGCGGGCGCGGCGCAGCTGCGCGGCGATGATCTTGGCCGAAATCGACAGGGCCGAGAGGATCCAGCTCAACGTGCCGCTGGCATCCGGATGTCGACGCTTTTCCTGAAGCACATGGGTCTGCAGCGTGACGATATCATCGCTGACGGGGTCGACGGCTTGGGTCATGATTCACTCCCTGGGCGTCCCGGCGTGGGTCCGGTCACGGGCGGACCCGCGGAACCCGGGCCGGCCTGCTCGTGTCCAGTATGCCACGGGGGCCTCCCGTCGAGCCTCGACCCCATCACGGACTGCCGATGCCACGCGACCGCCTGATCATCCGCCTGCTGCCCCGGCCCACCGCACGGCCGATCCTGCTGCTGCTCGTGGTGCTGGCTGCGTTCATGAGTGGCGTGGCAGCCGGCGACGAGCCGCCCGCCTACGACCTGCACTACCACGCCCGGCTGGACCCTGACAGTGGCGAGGCCGAGGTGCGGTTACGCCTGACTCAGTCGCGCCACGCGCTGCGCGAAGCCCGCTTCAATATCGACGAGACCCGGCATCATGGCTTCGAGGCCGACGGGGCACTGGTGCAGGGAGACGGCACGATCACCTGGCATCCTCCACCGGAGGGAGGCGAGTTCCGGCTGCGCGTGCGGATCGACCGGGTCCGCAATGCCAACGGCTACGACGCGCGGATCACCCCGGAGTGGGCCCTGCTGAGGGCCGACCACCTGTTTCCGGCAGCGCGCACCCGCACGCTGGCGGGCGCCTACGCCCGCGCCACCCTCACCTTCGACCTGCCCGGACACTGGTCGCTCGAGAGCCGCTATGGCGCATGGCGCGGGGAGCCGCTGGTAGTGGAGGACCCCGATCGACGGTTCGTGCGCCCGACCGGCTGGCTGCTGGCAGGAGAACTCGGCGTACGCCGCGACCAGGTCGCAGGCCGCGAG
>SKYU01000191.1 GCA_007127715.1 Gammaproteobacteria bacterium
ACCCGCCTCGTTCTCGCTGGTCTCGTCATCGTTGACACGGACCACGATGCGCGAGGCGTCGACCGAGTCGACCACGCCACCGCGACGGGCAACCACCGTCACGCCCGAATCGATGGCCACGGCGCGCTCCATGCCGGTACCGACCAGCGGCACCTCGGCACGCAGCGTCGGTACCGCCTGACGCTGCATGTTGGAGCCCATGAGCGCACGGTTGGCGTCGTCATGCTCGAGGAACGGAATCAGCGAGGCTGCCACCGAGACGATCTGCTTGGGAGAGATGTCGATGTACTGGATCCGGTCCGGCGTGGAGAGCGTGAACTCGTTCATGTGCCGGCAGGAGATGAGGTCGTCGGTGAACTCGCCCTTGGCGCCGAGCGCGGCATTCGCCTGGGCGATGACGTACTGGCTCTCCTCGATCGCGGAGAGGTATTCGATGTCATCAGTGACCCGGCCGTTCTCGACCTTGCGGTACGGCGTCTCCAGGAAGCCGTAATCGTTGGTGCGCGCGTAGACCGCCAGCGAGTTGATCAGGCCGATGTTCGGACCTTCAGGGGTCTCGATCGGACACACGCGACCATAGTGGGTCGGGTGTACGTCGCGGACCTCGAAACCGGCACGTTCCCGGGTCAGTCCGCCAGGGCCGAGCGCGGAGACGCGGCGCTTGTGGGTGACTTCGGAGAGCGGGTTGTTCTGGTCCATGAACTGGGAGAGCTGCGAGGAGCCGAAGAACTCCTTCACGGCCGCTGCCACCGGCTTGGCGTTGATCATCTCCTGAGGCATCAGGCCCTCGGACTCGGCCAGCGTCAGCCGCTCCTTGACCGCACGCTCGACGCGCACCAGCCCGATACGGAAAGCGTTTTCCGCCATCTCGCCGACACTGCGGACACGTCGGTTACCCAGGTGGTCGATGTCGTCGACGTGGCCATTGCCGTTGCGGATATCGCAGAGCGTCCGGATGACGTCGATGATGTCGGAGGTGTCTCCATGGGCTTCGTGAAGCGCCTTGGAGAGTTCCTCGCCACGGCCGTCGAAGAATCGTCCGTCGTACAGCACGCCTGGACCATCGACCGTATCGCGACCAACACGTCGGTTGAACTTCATGCGTCCAACCGCCGAGAGGTCATAGCGCTCGGGGTTGAAGAACAGATTGAAGAACAGGTTCTCGGCGGCCTCCTTGGTGGGCGGCTCGCCAGGGCGCATCATGCGGTAGATCTCCACCAGGGCCTCGAGACGGCTGGTGGTGGTGTCGATGCGCAGCGTATTCGAGAGATAGGGCCCACGATCGAGGTCGTTGACGTAGAGCGTATTCAGCTCGGTCACGCCGGCCTCGATGATGTTTTCGATCAGCTCGGCAGTCAGCTCGTCGTTCGCACGCACGAGCAGCTCACCAGATGACTGGTCAGCCACGTCATGCGCGACGATCTTGCCGACGAGATACTCGGCGGGTACCACCAGATGCTCAATTTCAGCCTGCTGGAGTTCGCGTACGTGGCGCGCGGAGATACGCTTGCCTTCCTCGACGATGACCTTGCGGCCGATCTTGATGTCGAATGCGGCGGTTTCGCCGCGCAGCCGCTCGGGGAACAGCCGCAGCCGGATCTCCTTCTTGCTGAGCTGGAATTCGTTCTTCTCGAAGAACATGTCCAGCATTTCTTCTTCGTTGTAACCCAGCGCCCGCAGGATGATCGAGACGGGCAGCTTGCGGCGGCGGTCGATGCGCGCGAACACGCAATCCTTCGGGTCGAATTCGAAATCGAGCCACGAACCGCGGTAGGGAATGACACGGGCCGAGAACAGCAGCTTGCCCGAAGAGTGGGTCTTGCCGCGGTCGTGATCGAAAAACACGCCGGGGGAACGGTGCAGCTGGGAGACGATCACCCGCTCGGTACCGTTGATGACGAAGGTCCCGTTTTCGGTCATGAGCGGGAGCTCGCCGAGGTAGACCTCCTGCTCGCGGATGTCCTTGACGGGCTTGTTGGCGCCCGAGGCTTCCTTGTCGAAGATCACGAGGCGCACCTTCACCCGCAGCGGGGCGGCAAAGGTCAGGCCGCGCAGCTGGCACTCCTTGACATCGAACACGGGTTCGCCGAGCCGGTAGTTGACGTACTCGAGGCGTGCGTTGCCCGAGTAACTGGTGATCGGGAACACGCTGCGGAAGGCCGCATGCAATCCGATCTCGGACCGCTCGTCCTCGGACAGATGGTCCTGGAGGAAACCGCGATAGGACTCGATCTGCGTGGACAGCAGGTACGGCACGTCGAGAATGCTCTGACGCTTGCCGAAATCCTTGCGGATGCGCTTCTTCTCGGTGAAGGAATACGCCATTACGACTACCCTCGGCTCAGGCAATGATGAATGTCAACCCGGTGCGGCCTGTCGCCTCCGGGGTGCATGTCCGTCGCGGCGCGCGCGCCACGCACAGGTGGGCCGCGAACGCCGAGAGGCCGGCAGGGAGTCCCCTGCCGGCCAAGGCATCACGCGACGCCGGCCGGGCGCTTGCCCGACCTGCCGGTGCAGCCTGCACCGTTACTTCAGCTCCACGCTGGCGCCAGCTTCCTCGAGATCCTTCTTGATCTTCTCGGCCTCGTCCTTCGACACGGCTTCCTTGACGGTGGAAGGCGCGCCTTCGACGAGATCCTTGGCCTCCTTGAGGCCCAGGCCAGTGATCGTGCGGATGGCCTTGATGACGCCGACCTTGTTGGCGCCGAAGCTGGTCATGACCACATCGAACTCGGTCTTCTCTTCAGCGGCAGCCTCGCCACCGGCAGCGGCGCCACCCGCGGCAGCGATCGCCACCGGCGCGGCGGCGGAGACGCCGAACTTCTCTTCCATGGCGGAAATGAGGTCGACGACCTCCATGACGCTCATGTTGGCGATGGTCTCGAGAATGTCTTCCTTGGAAACAGCCATTTCAAAAACTCCTGCTTTTCGACCCGGCACTGGCGGCGCCCTTGCGCCCGGACGGGATTCTGGGGATGGTTAAAACGTTCAGGCCGCCTGCTTCGCGTCACGCACCGCAGCCACGGTACGTACCAGCTTGGCGTGCGGTTCCGCGAGTGTGCGCACGAACTTCTCTATCGGTGCCTTCATGACGCCCATCAGCATGGCCAGGGCCTGCTCACGCGTCGGCAAGGAAGCCAGGCGCTCCAGGTCCGAGGCCGGCAGCAACTGCCCGCCCACGGACACGGAGACCGTGACCAGCTTGTCGTTCGCCTTCGCGAAGTCCTTGACCAGCCGCGCCGCCGAACCCGGGTCCTCCTGCGAGAACGCCAGAACCAGCGGCCCCTTGAGGGCGCTCTGAACACACTCGAAGTCGGTTCCCTGAACCGCTCTTCTGGCCAGGGTGTTCTTGACGACCCGCAGATACACCCCCGATGCACGCGCCTTGGCGCGCAGATCGGTCATCTGCGAGACCGTCAGACCGCGGTACTCGGCGATCACCGCCGAGTAGGCCGTGGCGGCCACCGCGTTCACCTCGGCGACAAGAGCTTTCTTGTCTTCGAGTCTCAGTGCCATGAATATCCTCCTGGCAACAACGGTCAACAAGTTTCCGGAGCCGCATCCCTGCGGTTCCATCCGACGGTGACCGGGCCAGGCAAAAGCAGGCTCGGACTCACCATCTGCGCAGGCAGGCCCGAAGGCCCATTAAGACGACAGCCGCCTGCGGTCTTCGATGATGGCCGGCAGCGGGAACACCCCACGACCGGACTCAACATCCTCCAGCATGCACGCCCTGCGTCCTGCCAGGCGTGCGTGGCATGCCGGCGGCACCAGGCCGCCGACATGCCGCCTCAAGCCTTCGACTCGAGGCTGGCCTGATCCACCATGACTCCGGGGCCCATGGTGGAAGAGACCGTCAATCGCTTCATGTAAATGCCCTTGGCGGCTGCGGGCTTCATTTTCCGCAGGTCCGCCAGCAGGGCGTCGAGATTCCCCTTCAGCGTTTCGACATCGAACTCTACGTTGCCGATCGTGCAGTGGATGATGCCCGCCTTGTCCGTGCGATAGCGCACCTGGCCGGCCTTGGCATTCTTCACCGCCGTTTCGACATCCGGGGTCACCGTGCCGACCTTCGGGTTCGGCATCAGACCGCGCGGGCCGAGGATCTGACCCAGCTGGCCGACGATGCGCATGGCATCCGGAGTGGCGATCACCACGTCGAAGTCCAGCTGGCCGGCCTTGACCTGCTCGGCCAGGTCTTCGAAACCGACGATGTCGGCACCGGCGGCCTTGGCCTTCTCGGCATTCGCCCCCTGGGTGAAGACCGCGACCCGGACGCTCTTGCCGGTGCCGTTCGGCAGCACGGTCGAACCGCGCACCACCTGGTCGGACTTCCGGGGGTCGACGCCGAGGTTCACCGCCACATCGACGGACTCACGGAAACGCGCACCGGCGAGCTCCTTGACCAGCGCCAGGGCCTCGTCAATCGGGTAGGCGTGCCCAGGCTTGACCTTCTCCCGGAACAGCTGCTTGCGCTTGGATACCCTGGCCATGTCAGACACCCTCCACGTCGATGCCCATACTGCGGGCGCTGCCGGCAATCGTCCGCACCGCGGCGTCCAGATCGGCTGCGGTGAGATCGGGCTCCTTCAGCTTCGCGATTTCCTCGAGCTGCTCGCGGGTCACCGTGCCCACCTTCTTGGTGTTCGGGGTGCCGCTGCCGGACTTGAGGCCGAGCGCCTTCTTGAGCAGCACCGCCGCCGGCGGCGTCTTGGTGACGAAGGTAAAGCTGCGGTCGCTGTAGACCGTGATGACGACGGGTGTCGGCAGACCCTTTTCCATGGAGTCGGTGGCGGCATTGAACGCCTTGCAGAACTCCATGATGTTCACGCCATGCTGACCCAGCGCCGGACCGACCGGCGGACTGGGATTCGCCTGACCTGCTGGGATCTGCAGCTTGATGTAGCTGGTGATCTTCTTGGCCATGAGTCAAAACTTCCTGATTTACGATGGGTATGACGCCTTGCGGCTCCCCGCCACCCCGCGAACCTGCCGCGGAGATCGAAGGGCTGGTGAATTGAAGACCTCAGGCCTTCTCCACCTGCCCGAATTCCAGCTCCACCGGGGTGGAGCGTCCGAGAATCTGCACGGCCACCCGCAGGCGGCTTTTCTCGTAATTGACCGTCTCGACGACGCCGTTGAAATCGTTGAACGGCCCATCGGTGACGCGAACGACCTCGCCCGGCTCGAACAGCACCTTCGGACGGGGCTTGTCGACACCTTCCTGGACGCGCTGCAGGATGGCATCGGCCTCCCTGTCAGTGATCGGCGCAGGCCGGTCCGAGGAGCCCCCGATGAACCCGAGAACCTTGGGGGTCTCCTTCACCAGATGCCAGGTCTGGTCGTCCATCTCCATCTGCACGAGCACATAGCCCGGGAAGAACTTGCGATCGCTCTTGCGCTTCTGGCCCTCGCGCATCTCGACCACCTCTTCGGTGGGCACGAGGATCTGACCGAAACGGTCCTGCAGACCAAAGCGCTTGATCCGTTCCTCGAGCGACTTCTTGACCTTGTGCTCGAAGTTCGAATAGGCGTGAACGACATACCAGCGCAGTGCCATGCTCAACCTCCGACCCCGGTGGCGAGCCGGGTGACCCACAGCAGGAACATGTCCAGCAGCCAGAAAAACACCGCGAGGATGGCGGCAAACAGCATGACCGCGCCGGTCGTGGTCAGCGTCTCCTGACGCGTCGGCCACACGACCTTGCGCATCTCCACGCGCGAGGACTGAACAAAGCGCCAGAACGTCTTGCCCTGGGTCGCCTGGTATCCAATGAACGCGGCCAGTGCCAGCGAGGCCAGCACGATCAGCGCCCGGACCACCGTCGGCTGGTCTTCCAGGAAATAGAAACCGACCACGCCACCCACGACCACGGCGACGGCGAGGAAAAGTTTCAGCTTGTCCAGCGTTTCCACGCCGGCTTCTGTCTTTGCGTTCATCTGCTCGGATCAGCCTGTGATGGCGAAAAAAGCGTCCGCCCACACCCCGGGGTGTGGATGGCAGGCCAGGAGGGACTCGAACCCCCAACCTGCGGTTTTGGAGACCGCTGCTCTGCCAATTGAGCTACTGGCCTGCGGTGCTTTTCGCCTTACTTGATGATCTTGGCGACCACGCCGGCGCCGACAGTACGGCCACCTTCGCGAATGGCGAACCGAAGCCCGTCTTCCATCGCAATCGGCGCAATCAAC
>SKYU01000203.1 GCA_007127715.1 Gammaproteobacteria bacterium
TGGCAACGTAGTCGGCGTCCGGCTGTTCCTCGGCTGGCGGATAGACTTCGGCCAGGCCAGGCCACAGATGCTTGGGGCCCTCGGCGGGATAGTCGTAGAAGCCCTTGCCGAAGCGCTTGCCCTTGCGATCGAGTTCCTCGACGAACTTGCGCACCACAGGCTCGCCGGTCTGCGGCTCGAAGCGATCACCGAGATCGGCGCGGGTCTGCTCGGCCACTTTCCACCCCAGGTCCAGCGTCACCTCGTCGGTCACCGCCAGCGGGCCGACAGGCATGCCCGCGAACTTTGCGGCATTCTCGATCAGCGCGGGACTCACACCTTCGGCGAGCATCGTGATGCCCTCGTTGGTGAAGACCCCGAACACGCGACTGGTGTAGAAGCCACGGCTGTCATTGACCACGATCGGTGTCTTGCGGATGGCGGCAACGTAGTCCAGCGCCTGGGCAATGGTGGCCTCGGAGGTCTTCTCACCGACGATCACCTCCACCAGCGGCATCTTGTCCACGGGCGAGAAGAAATGCAGGCCGATGAAGCGCTCCGGCCTCAGGCTGGCCTCGGCCAGTCCGGTGATCGGCAGTGTGGAGGTGTTGGAGGCAAAGATCGCGTCCTCGCCCAGTACCGCCTCGGCCCTGGCCGTCACGTCGGCCTTGATCCCGCGGTTCTCGAACACCGCCTCGATGACCAGGTCACAGCCAGCGAGATCCTGATAATCCGTGGTCGGGTGGATGCGTGCGAGAACGGCATCGGCTTTCTCGCGCGAGGTCTTGCCGCGCTCCAGCGCCTTGGCGAGCAGCTTCTCCGAGTAACCCTTGCCCTTCTCGGCCGCCTCCTGGCTGGTATCGAGCAGCACCACCTGCTGACCGGCCATGGCCGAGACGTAAGCGATGCCTGCACCCATCATGCCTGCACCGAGGATGCCGAGCTTCTGCACCTTCAGGCGCGGCACGTCGGCAGGACGGTAGGCGAGCTTGTCGGCTTTCTGCTTGTTGACGAACAGCGTGCGCACCATGTTCTGCGCGACCGGGTCGGCCAGCAGCTTGGTGAAATAGCGCGATTCGATCTTCAGTCCCGTGTCCATCGGCACGATCGTGCCCTCAAATACGCTGGAGAGGATCGCGATGGGTGCGGGGTAGTTGTGGCGGGTCTCCTTGGCGACCATCGCGGCACCGACCATGAAGGTCTGTGCGGCCCTGGGGTGCATGGCGCCTGCCCCCCCTGGCACCTTGAAGCCCTTCTTGTCCCAGGGCTGCTCGGCATCCGGGGACTCGAGCAGCCATTGCCGTGCCGCGGCAAGCTCTTCTCCCGGCTCGACGACCCGGTGCACGATACCGAGTTCGCCAGCCTTCCCCGGATTCACATGCTTGCCCTGCAGCATCAGCGGCAGCGAGGCCTCGAGCCCGATCAGCCGCGGCAGGCGCTGGGTTCCCCCAGCGCCAGGCAGCAGGCCCACCTGGACCTCCGGCAGGCCGAGCACCGCCTTCGGCGCGTTGGCCGCAACGCGGTAATGACAGGCCAGGCAGATCTCCAGTCCGCCGCCCAGCGCCGTGCCGTTGATCGCCGCAGCGAACGGCTTGCCGCAGGTCTCCATGCGCCGCAGGATCATGGAGAAGGAACGGGCCTGTTCATAGGCCGCCTTGGCGTCCTCGCGGGCCAGCGCGAACAGCGCATCGAAGCCCTTGAGGTCGGCACCGGCCAGGAAACTGTCCTTGGCTGAAGTGATGACCGCGCCGCGCACGCCCTCATCGCCGGCGATACGCTCGATGGCCTCGGCAAGGTCGCTGGTGAACTGCGGGGTGAGCACGTTCATCGACCGGTCTTTCAGGTCGATGGTGAGCGTGACGATGCCCTCGGCATCCTTCTGGTAGTCGATGGTCTCAAACATGTTCGTGGTATCCGTTGTGCTGACGGTGGAGGCGCTCAGACGCGCTCGATGATGGTGGCCGTACCCATGCCGGCACCGACGCAGAGGTTCACCAGCGCGGTGGACAGGTCGCGACGCTCGAGCTCGTCGAGCACGGTACCCAGGATCATGGCGCCGGTGGCGCCCAGAGGATGCCCCATGGCGATCGCCCCGCCGTTGACGTTGATGCGCTCATGCGGCACATCGAGTTTCTGCATGAACAGCAGCACCACCGAGGCGAAGGCCTCGTTCAGCTCGAACAGGTCGATATCCTTCCTCGACATGCGGCAGCGCTTGAGCACTTTCTGCGCCGAGGGTGCCGGACCGGTCAGCATGATGGTCGGCTCTGAACCGATGGAGGCGAAGCCTACGATGCGTGCGCGGGGCTTCAGGCCCAGCTTGCGCCCGATCTTCCTGTTGCCCACCAGCACGCCGGCCGCGCCATCGACGATACCGCTGGAGTTGCCGCCGGTGTGCACGTGATTGACGCGTTCGACTTCCGGGTAGCGCTGCAGCGCCACGGAGTCGAAACCGAGCTCGCCCGGCATGACGAATGCAGGCTTGAGCTGCGCGAGATCCTTCACAGTGGTGCCCGGGCGCATGTGCTCGTCGCGATCGAGCACGACGCCGCCGAGCGAGTCGCGTACCGGGACGATGGACTTGCGGAACCAGCCTTTCTCCCAGGCATGCGCTGCGCGGCGCTGGCTCTCGGCGGCGTAGGTGTCGAGGTCCTCGCGCGTGAAGCCGTACTTCGAGGCGATGAGATCGGCGCCGATGCCCTGAGGGGCGAAATAGGTGTGATAGGCCACCCAGGGATCGGAACCCCAGGCACCGCCGTCGGCGCCCATCGGCACCCTCGACATGCTCTCGATACCCCCCCCGATGGCAAGATCCGACATGCCCGAGAGTACCTGGGCGGCCGCCGTATTGACCGCCTCCAGCCCCGAGGCGCAGAAGCGGTTGAGCTGCTTTCCGGGCACGTTCTCGGCGTAGCCGGCGTTGATCGCTGCCACGCGCGCGATATTCGCCCCCTGCTCGCCCACGGGGGCGACGCAGCCGAGGATCACGTCATCGAGCAGACTGGTGTCGAGTTCGTTGCGCTCGCGCAGCGCCTGGAGCACCTGGGTGGTCAGTTCGACGGGTGTGACCTCGTGCAGCGCGCCGCTGGGGCGGCCCTTGCCGCGCGGAGTGCGCACGTGATCGTAGATGTAGGCCTCTGGCATGGTGGGCTCCTCTGGTGGCTGGACTGCGGACGCCCTGGGGTCAGGACGCCCTGCGGGACGCGGGTGCGGCGAGACTGGTGCGCAGCATGCGCTTGAGGTCCTCGGCGACACCCTGGAAATCGACGGCATCGGGCTGGACCAGCCACTGGTAGGTCCAGCCGTAGATGAAGGCACAGAACAGCTCGGCCTGGCGACGGGGATCGACCGCAGGGTCGATCTCGCCGGCCGCGATCCCGGCACGGACCCAGGCGACCACGTCGGCGCGCTGGCGCTCCAGCACCTCGGCCACGCGCTCACGGTAGCCGCTGTCCGGTCCGATGCTCTGATAAAAGAGGATATGCAGGGCGCGCACGTGCAGCGGCGACTCCTTGGCGAAACGCGACCAGCTGTCGACACAGGCGCACAGGGCCGCGATGCCGCTGCGGGCGCCGACATGCCGGGTGAACTCACCCAGCCAGCGTGTCGCCACCGCGCGGATCACGGCACGGAACAGGCCCGCCTTGGAGCCGAAGCGGTAGGTGGCCAGGCCCCGGCTGTACCCCGCGCGCTCGCCGATCTCCTTGAGTGTCGCCTTCTCCACCCCACGCTCGACCACCAGTTCGATGGCCGCATCGATCATGCGCCGGTCGGACAGCGCGGCGCGCTCGGCCTGACTCATTCCCGCGCGCGACGGCGCGTCGGTGTCTGCGGTCATGATGACGGCCCCCCCCAGGGTGCCTGCCCCGCCTGGCCCTGCGGACCGCCCGAAGGTCGCCGCGCGACACCAGGGCCTGGCGAGATACTTGTTAGTAGCAAGCAAGTGGCGAAGGATACGCCGCGGGTCACTCCTCGGCAAGCCCCCCGTCGGGCACGATCCGCAACACCCGTCCCCGGGGGCTGTCGGTCAGCAGATACAGCGAGCCGTCCGGCCCGGTGCGCACATCACGAAAACGCTCGCCAAGCGCCTCGAACAGCCGGGCCTGCGCCGTCGGCTGGCCGTCGGCATCGAGTGCCACCCGCACGACGTGCTGCCCCGCCAGCGCCGCAATGAACAGCTGGCCCGACCACTCCGGAAACAGCGCCCCGTCATAACGGGTCATGCCGGCCGGCGCGATCGAGGGTGTCCAGTCGATCAGCGGTGGCTCCATGCCCTCGCGCTCGGTGAACGGAGTGATGATCGCGCCTGTGTAGTCCACCCCGTGAGTCACCACAGGCCAGCCGTAGTTTCGGCCGGGCTCGATCAGATTGAGCTCATCGCCGCCCCGCGGTCCGTGCTCGTGGGCGTAGAGGCGGCCGGTCACGGGGTCGAGCACGATGCCCTGGACGTTGCGATGCCC
Source organism: Gammaproteobacteria bacterium (assembly GCA_007127715.1). Classification (GTDB taxonomy): domain Bacteria; phylum Pseudomonadota; class Gammaproteobacteria; order Steroidobacterales; family PWYM01; genus PWYM01. The sequence goes on from SKYU01000203.1 coordinate 4,440, forward strand.
GTAGCTCCAGATCTCCGGCAGCGCCCCCGGCGTATTCACGAAGGGGTTGTCGGCCGGCACCGAGCCGTCGGCGTTGACCCGCACAATGGTTCCGAAATGGCTGTCCAGCGCCTGGGCCTGCTCACGGTAGTTGAACCCGTCGCCCAGAGTCACCAGCAGCGTGCCGTCGGGCAGGAACAGCATCCTGCCGCCGTAGTGCACCGGCGTGGCCTGCTGCGGCCGGGCGAGGAACACCTCCTCCACCGCCACCAGTGCACTGCCCTCCAGCCGGCCCCGTACCACGCGGGTGGCGTTGGCGCGGCGCTCACCGCTGGCCAGTGACAGGTAGAGCAGACGGCTGTCCTCGAAGTCGGGTGCGGGCAGGACCTCGAACAGCCCCGCCTGACTGGCCACGAAGGCTTCGGGTACGCCGGTGACCGGTTCAGGCAGCAGCCGTCCGTCGGCGATCACGCGCAGCCGGCCGGCCCGCTCCGTCACCAGCAGCCGGCCATCCGGGAGAAACGCGAGCGACCACGGGTGCACCAGCCCCTCGGCCACGGTTTCAGCGCGCCAGGCGGGCTCCGCCGCGACGGGACCCGGCGACAATGCGGCGCCCAGCAGTGCCAGCGCGAGCACCGGCAGCACCGTGCGGAGGGGGTGGAATGGCCGGATACGGGGCATGAGCGGACTCCTGGTCGGGACATGACGCGCCTGCAGGACTTCGGGCATAGTGCGCGCTCCATGGATTGACCGGAGACTATCCCAGATGCGGACGCTGCGCATCGTGCTGGCCTGGCTGGCCGCAACCGTGCTTGCCGGGGCGCTGGCTGCGCTGGTGCACTCACAGCTGGCGATGTCCGCACTCACGCGGCTTGGCGTCGAGGTCGGCCTGCGGGAGCGGTGGCAGGCCGGCCTGCACGACCTTGTCAGCTTCGCGCCGGTGTTCGCCCTGATCGCCGCCGTGGCGCTGCTGCTCGGCCTGCCGGTGAGCGGTCTGCTCGCACGCCGGGTGCCTTCCCGGCGGACCGCACTGCATTCGCTTGCCGGGTTTGCCGCGCTGCTCGTGGCCCTCGGCCTGATGGCCGTGGTGCTGCCGGTCATGCCGATCAGCGCTGCCCGCGATCCCGGTGGTCTGCTGGCGCTGGCCGCCTGCGGCGCCGCCGCCGGCGCGCTGTTTGCCGTGCTCAGTGCACGCCGCCTGCAGGAGTGACATCGTGCCCGCCACCCCCATCGACATCCGCCCGATCTTTGCGGCTCCGTTGGCCACCCTCGAACTGGCCGAAGCCGCGGCACTCAACCGCGAACTCGAGACCCTGTTCCTGGCCCGCGAGACCGAGGATTACCGTAACCCCGACCCCACCCACGTGCCCCAGGCCGAACTGTTCGAGAGCGATTTCAACCTGTTCCACTGGAGCGAACCCTGCGTCCAGGCGCTGCGCCGGTTCATGCTCGGCGCGGTGGGCCAGGTGGCCGCAGAACTCAACGGCTACAGCCGCGAGGACATGGCGAGGCTGTCGCTGCAGGCCCAGGCCTGGTTCCACATCACCCGACCCGGCGGCGCCTTCGTCGCCCACAATCACCCGATGGCCTCATGGTCGGCGGTGTACTGCGTGCGCGCGGGCGAGCCCTCGGCCGAGCGCCGCGACAGTGGGGTACTGCGGTTTCTCGACCAGCGCCCCGGGGCGAACATGTATCTCGACGCCGGCAACGCGCGGCTGCGCCA
>SKYU01000179.1 GCA_007127715.1 Gammaproteobacteria bacterium
CACGCTGATTGCCGAGACGGGTGGCCAGAACGCCATGATCGTCGACAGCTCAGCGTTGCCCGAGCAGGTGGTGGTGGATGTGCTTCAGTCATCCTTCGGCAGCGCCGGGCAGCGGTGTTCGGCACTGCGCGTGCTCTACCTGCAGGAAGATATCGCCGATCATGTGCTGACGCTGCTTGCCGGTGCGATGCGCCGGCTGGTGGTGGGTGATCCTGCGGACCTGCGCACTGATGTCGGTCCCGTTATCGACGAGGCGGCGCGTGATGTGCTGGATGCGCACGTGGCGCGCATCAGCGCGCAGGGCCGGGTGGTGTATCGCTGCGAGCTGTCGCAGGGTTTGGCTGCTGGCAGCTTCGTGGCACCCGTCGCCATCGAGATCGACTCCATCGCGCAGCTCGAGCGCGAGGTGTTCGGGCCGGTGCTGCACGTCGTGCGCTACGGTGTGCGGAAGCTCGACCGCATCATCGACGACATCAACGCAACTGGCTACGGCCTCACGCTGGGCATCCACAGCCGGGTGGACACCACAGCCCGCCACATCGCCGCGCGCGTGCGGGTAGGCAATACTTACATCAACCGCAACCAGATCGGCGCTGTGGTGGGCGTGCAGCCATTCGGCGGGCAGGGGCTGTCCGGTACCGGACCCAAGGCGGGTGGGCCGCACTATCTCGCGCGCTTCGCCACGGAGCGGGTGGTGACGGTGAACACGGCAGCGGTGGGGGGCAACGCCAGCCTGCTGGCGATGGGGGAGGACTGAGGCGGGCGCGTTGCCGTCAGGACAGGGGAAGCGGCGCCACTGTCCCGAACAGAATGCCTACCCCGAGTCTCAGTATCCACAGGGCGAAGAGCGTATAGGCGACAAACAGCCCCCAGTAGGCGACCGGCTGCGTGCGGCGCTGCACCTCGACGCGGCCGCGAAAGCCATTCGGGCCGCAGGGCAGCCAGCCGCGCCCAAGGCTCTGATAGGTGACCGCCATCAGCCCGAGACCGAGCACACTCAACAACAGCCCCTGGAACAGCGTCATCATCCATCTCGCCAGCGGCGAAGGCGCGCCGCGATGACCGCCGCGGCGATCGCCGGCAGCGACATGAGCAGAAAGACGGCGATGCCGAGCGGCAGGAGGTTCCAGGAGTTGCCGCTGGTGAACATCACCACCGGGGCCTGGATCATGATCACCGCCAATCCCCAGCGCCACGCGCGCACGGGCGTACGGTACCCGAGCAGCGCGGCCAGCGCGATGCAAAGCGGATAGGTGAGATCCCAGTATAACGGCGAGTCCCAGGCCTCGCTGCGGCCCGTCGCGGCCATGGTGGCGATCCACAGTGTCGCGCCACCGGCGAGCGCGATGTAGAGGGTGCGAATGGACTGTTCGCGTTCTTCCATGGCGGGATATTCGAGTTTTCAGCAGACATCGCCCGCGACCTGCGTCGCAAATCGCAACGATCATGACGTTTCCGAAGGTCAGGCGCTCCCGCTGCACAGTCCATGGTGACGCTCCGGGATGGCGAGTCGATTCTCCGCTGCGGCCCTGGCTCCGCCAGCTGTAAGCGGTATCGTTGGGGAAGCTACTACGTTACAGTGGCTGGCGAGGAGGTCGGAATCTCCATTGGGACATCGAAAACTGCCGTCAGGGCACACCCACGAGAGACACCCCGGATCTGGCTATGACATCCGCCCGTCAATATGACATCACGCTGCGCGTCGGCTGCAGCCTCGCCTACGAAGTCACGGGCACCGCTTCGCTCCTGCTGAACGTGCAGCCGAGGACTTCGAGCCAGCATGCCGTGCTTTTCCAGGCGTTGACGCTGGGGGAGGATCTGCCCTCCTCTGAATTCAGCGACACTCACGGCAACCGCATCCTGAGAGTGACGCTTGCACCGGGCGCCAACTACATCCGCCACGACGCGATTCTCGCGGCGTCCTCCCGCCCCGACAATGACGGCCTTGCGGATGCGAAACCGCTGCCGCCGGATCAGTTGCCCGCGGAAATGCTCCGCTACCTCGCGCCCAGCCGCTACTGCGACTCCGACAAGCTGGCGGATTTCGCATGGCAGAAGTTTGGCAAGATCGAACACGGCCTGCCGCGGGTGAACGCGATCAGCCAGTGGATTCACGACAACATCGAATATCGCTATTTCTCCGGACGGCCTGATCTTTCCGCCTGGGATGTATTGCAGCGCGGTTACGGCGTTTGTCGGGACTTTGCGCATCTGGCCACTGCGCTGAACCGGACCTTCAACCTTCCGGCACGCTACGTTGCCGGGCACCTGCCGGACATCGGCTTCCCAGGGCCTGAAGATCACATGGATTTTCACGCCTACGCGGAAGTCTTCGTCGGCGGGCATTGGTTTACGACCGACGCCCGCTTTCATGTGCCACGGATAGGCCGGATCAAGATCGCCCACGGCATGGACGCGGTCGACTGCGCCTTCTCGACTATTTATGGCAGCGCCAGCCTCAGCTATTGCCAGATCTGGGCTTATCAGGTGGAGCGCGGGACGGTTGGGGTCGGAGACCCGCTGGACTTCTCGAAACGCCTGGATAACCGGCACACCGTGCAGACTGACGGGCCGATCGTTCGCTAAGACGCTGAACTGACAGCTGGAGTACCCGGCGTGAGGTGATTCCTGCGCCGAGCGTTGGGACAAATGCTGCAGAATTTGCCTGATCGGTGTAAATGCTACCGGTCGCGCCGCTGCTAAGCGACTGAATCCGGGTTCAGCGCTGTCTGGCATGTATCCTGCAAACCTACTCCTGAGGACTTCGTCCGCAGTCGCCCTTCGCCGCGGCCGGATAGAAGGGCATTTGCCGCATAACTCTCAGGAGATAAACAATGAGAAAACGTACGAGCCCGAAACCATCGACCCTGCGCAAATCCTGGCTGCTTGGTGCCAGCGTGCCTGCCGTGATGCTGGCATCCGGCATCGCGCTGAGCCAGGCGCAGGCGAGCTATGACAAGAAGGACGACGAGCGTTCCGAGTCCCGCTCCGCAGGTGAGGCCGTCACCGATGGGTGGATCACCACCAAGGTGAAGTCCAAGCTGGTCGTGGATCAGGAGGTCTCCGGCTTCGATATTTCCGTGGAGACCCGCGACAAGGTGGTCTATCTCTCCGGCGAGGTGGAGAACCAGTCCCAGGTCAGCCATGCGGTGGAGATCGCCGAGGAGACGGAGGGCGTGAAGCGGGTCGATGCCACGTCGCTGCGCGTCGCCACGGCGATCGACCAGATGCGAGACGCAGTGGGCATGCGAGATGACTGACAGCGTGGCTGGATAGCGCATCTCCGATGCATCGCAAGCGGGCGATTCCCCGGATTGGGGGATCGCCCGCCTCCATATGGCACGAGCAGGGAGCAGCGAAGCAGTCCCTGTCGCCCCGGTCAGGCCGCGGCAGCCTTACTCCTCAGGTGACGAGCCTTCGTAGTCCTTGAGGCGGTTGTAGAGCGTCTTGAGGCTGACGCCGAGCGCTTCAGCTGTCATTTTCCTGTTGCCGGCGAAATGCTCGAGGGTCTTCTCGATCAGGCTCCTCTCCACTTCGCGTATCGACATGCCAGGCATCAATGCATCGGCGGAGGACGCCCACGCAGGCAGTCGCTCGAAGTCGTCCGGCAACCGCTCGACGCATGGCCTGCCACGGTTCATAATGGCGGCCCGTAACAGGGTGTGCTTGAGTTCTCGGACGTTACCTGGCCAGTGATAGGCGGTGAGACGCGCGAGCGCATCGGTCGAGGTTTCTTGCGGCGTGCTGTAGTAGCCATGCACGCGGTTGTAGCCGACCTTCAGCGTGTTGAGACCCGTGCGCTCGCGCTCGCGGGTCTCGAGATCCAGCAGGTACTGCTCGGCGTTCTCCCCGAGCGCACGCAGTTCGTCCAGTTCCGCATCGAAGCCCCCGGCGATCACCCCGCCGTCGCGGATCAGTACCGGCGGGGCTTCCACCAGCGCCGCTTCGAGGCGCGCGGCCACCTCCGGGTGTGGATCGCAGGCCGCAGCCAGCGCGCCGAGGCGGGGTGAATCGACCGTCTGCAGGGTCGCCAGCAATCCCGGCAGGCGCAGCAGCGCATCGCGCAGCAGCGCAAGATCGCGCGGCCGGGCCGAGCGCAGCGCCACGCGGGCAAGGATGCGCTCCACGTCGCCGCTGCCGCGCAGCTGTTCGTGCAGCGGCTCGAACAGGCCGCCGTCGATCAACGCGGCGATGGCGTGCAGGCGCAGCTCGCGGACCTGCCGGTCGCGCAGCGGCCGCTGCAGCCAGCGGCGCAGCAGACGGCTGCCCATGGGTGTGGCATGACGATCGAGGAGTCCTGCCAGCGTGTGTTCGGGACGCCCGGCCAGGCTGGTCTCGATTTCGAGGTTGCGGCGGGTGGCGGCATCGAGGATCAGCGTCTCGTCGCGCCGCTCCGTGATCAGGCCACGCAGGTGGGGCACGGCCGAGCGCTGGGTATCATGCACATACTGCAGCAGGCAGCCGGCGGCACGGATCGCCGCGGGCAGCGTCTCGCAGCCGAAGCCTGCCAGGTCGCGGGTGCCGAACTGGCGGCACAGCAGCCGCTGCGCGGTGTCGAGTTCGAAGTGCCAGGGCGGACGGCTGCGCACTCCCGGGCGATCGCGCAGCCAGGGCGGCGGGGCGAGCGTCTCGGGCACCAGCAGCTCGGCCGGCTGCAGGCGCTCGAGTTCGGCATGTACCGCCTCCAGGCTGTCCGGCTGCATCACCCGGAACTCGCCGCTGCCGAGTTCAAGGCACTGCGTTGCTCCTTGAAAAGCAGGCGGCGCCAGTCCCCAATACCGATTTCGCGCAGCGCCAGGCCGCGGATGGTCACGGCCAGGGCCTGAGAGCCCGCATTGCCCGCCATGCCGGCCACCACCGGCATGAGCACGGCCAGCGCCGTGAACTGGGCGATGGTGCCTTCGAACAGCCCGACCACGGATGCCGCCAGGAACGCCGTCATCAGGTTCACGTGCAGCCACGGCAACCGCCGGCGCACGACGAACCCGGTGGGCGAGAGCGCGCGTTCGTCCGCGCTCACACCCATCATGGTCTGGATGTCGACGTTGGCTTCCGCCTCGATCGCCCGGAACAGCGTGGTGTAGCGCACCACGCCCATGAGACGCTGATCCAGATCGACCACCGGCAGGGAATCGAGTCGGGTCTCCTCGAGCAGTGCCACGATCTCGCTTCGCGGTGCCGTGAGCGTGACCGCGCCGAGCGGTGGCTGCATCAGCGCCTCCACCCATTCTGATTCCTTGGCCAGTGCCAGATCCTGCATGTCGAGCCGGCCCACCAGCTTGCCGTCGTCGTCGGCCACGTAGATGGCGCGGACCCGCTTCAGGTCGGACTCCCGAAGGTGTGCTCTCACCTCGGCCACCGTCATCCACGGCCGGGCAACGTCGTAGGCGCGGTCAGATCTCCGCTTGTCTTCGCGGTGGGCACCGCGTCATCGGCCTGGGCGGCGGACACGAGATCGCCTGGGGGGCTTGGCTGGGGCTGAACGACTGGTTGGCGGCATCCGATGAAGCACCCGAACCGCGCGTGGGCATCATAAACTTTGACGCCCACTTCGATCTTCGCCCCACCACTGCAGGCAGCAGTTCCGGCACACCGTTCCGCCAGATCGCCGAGTGGTGTGCGGCGCGTGCCCGGCGCTTCGACTACCTGTGCCTCGGGATCAGCGAAGCCGCCAACACCCGGGCGCTGTTCGACGCGGCCGAATCGCTGGGCACACGTTACCTGCGGGATGTCGACTGCCAGCTCGAACCTGCCGGCGAAATGCTTGAGCGTTTCATCGCCGAGCTGGACCAGCTGTATGTGACCGTATGCCTTGATGCGATGCCGGCGGCCGTGGCGCCGGGTGTCAGCGCACCCGCAGCGCTGGGGGTCTCGCCGAACTTCATCATCGCCTGCCTGCACAGGATTCACGCGCTTTCGCGTACGCACGGGTGGCAGTGGCGCCTTGCGGACATCGCCGAGTTCAATCCGCGATACGACATCGACGCACGCACCGCGCGCACCGCCGCGCGCGTGGTCTGGGAGCTGCATCGGCTTCGCTGACCAGGCGTGGGCCCTGATGCGGGCCCACGGCGATGCGGTAGGTGATCGAGGCACCCAGCAGCTGGGCCGTCGGGCCG
>SKYU01000045.1 GCA_007127715.1 Gammaproteobacteria bacterium
TCACCGGCTGCGATGACCTTGGCGATCATCGAGTCGTAGTAGGGTGGAACGTGATAGCCGCTGTAGACGTGGCTGTCGACCCGGATGCCGGGGCCGCCAGGCGGGTGCCAGAGTGTCACCTGGCCCGGCGAGGGCATGAAGGTCTTGGCATCCTCGGCGTTGATCCGGCATTCGATGGCGTGACCACGAAGCCTGATGTCCTCCTGGCGGATCTTGAGGGACTCGCCCGCAGCGATCAGCAACTGGGCCTTGACGATGTCCACGCCGGTCACCAGCTCGGTGACCGGATGCTCGACCTGCACGCGCGTGTTCATCTCGATGAAATAGAACTCGCCGTCCTGGTAGAGGAACTCGAAGGTGCCTGCACTGCGGTAGCCGAGCTCCTCGCAGGCCCGCACGCAACGCTCGCCCATCTGCTGGCGCTGTGCGTCGTCGATGCCGGGCGCCGGCGCCTCTTCGATGACCTTCTGGTGTCTGCGCTGCATCGAGCAGTCGCGCTCACCCAGGTGGATGACGTTGCCATGATGGTCGGCCAGGACCTGGAATTCGATATGCCGCGGACGCTCGAGGAATTTCTCCATGTAGACCTCGGCGTTACCGAAGGCCGCCAGCGCCTCGTTGCGCGTGACGTTGATGGCGCCGAGCAGGGCCGCCTCGCTGTGCACCACGCGCATGCCGCGCCCGCCACCCCCGCCCGAGGCCTTGATGATCACGGGATAGCCGATCTCACGGGCGATACGCAGGTTCTCATCGCCGTCCTCTCCGAGGGGGCCGTCCGAACCGGGCACGCAGGGAATGCCGGCTGCCTTCATGGTGCGGATGGCGGTGACCTTGTCCCCCATCTTGCGGATCACCTCCGGAGTCGGTCCGATGAAGATGAATCCGCTGCGTTCAACGCGCTCGGCAAAGTCGGCGTTCTCCGAGAGAAAGCCGTAGCCTGGATGGATTGCGACCGTATCGGTGACCTCTGCCGCGCTGATCAGCGCCGGCATGTTCAGATAGCTGTCGGCCGAGCGCGGGGGGCCGATGCACACGGTCTCATCGGCCAGCAGCACGTGCTTCTGGCTCCGGTCGGCCGTCGAGTGGACCGCCACCGTCTTGATGCCGAGCTCTCGGCAGGCGCGGAGAATACGCAGGGCGACTTCCCCGCGGTTCGCTATCAGGACTTTTTCGAGCATGTCTTTCGCCTGCGAGGGGCTGCGGCTGACGCACCCGGGGCGTGGCCCGGGGTGGCCGCCTCAGCCGAGGGTGAAGAGCACCTGGCCGAATTCCACGGGCTCACCGTTCTCGACTTCGATGCTGAGCACGGTGCCGGCGGTATCGGCCTCGATCTGGTTCATCATCTTCATCGCCTCGATGATGCACAGGGTATCCCCCACGTTGACGTGGTCGCCGATCTCGACGAAGGGCCGGGCGCCCGGCGAGGGGGCGGCGTAGAAGGTGCCGACCATCGGCGCCGTCACCGGGGTGCCCCGTGGCCTGGCAGGCTCCTCTGCGGGCGGCGCCGCAGGACCGGGAGGCGGCGCGGCCGCCGCAACCATCTGTGTCGGGGGTGGCACGAACTGGGTTGGCGGGTAGGCCGCCGCCCCCTGCGCATGCCGGGAAATCCGGACGGACTCCTCGCCCTCCCGGATCTCGATCTCGGAGATGCCCGATTCCTCGAGCAGTTCGATGAGTTTCTTGACCTTGCGGATATCCATGGTCCCTTTGCCCTCAGGCCAGTGTCTCGACGGCCCCCAGCGCCAGCTCGTAGCCGAGGGCGCCGAGGCCGACGATGCAGCCGGCCGCGATGTCGGAGAAATAGGAATGACGCCTGAAAGGCTCGCGCGCGTGGATGTTGCTCAAATGGACCTCGATGAACGGAATGTCGACCGCCACGAGCGCATCGCGCAGGGCGATGCTGGTATGGGTGAATGCGGCCGGATTGAAGATCATGGCCGCGATATCCTCGTCGGCGGCGCGATGGATGCGTTCCACCAACGTATGCTCGGCATTGCTCTGGAAGCAGGTGAGCCGATGTCCACGGGCTGCCGCCTGCTCGGTCAGCCGCTGCTCGATCTCCTCCAGCGTCGCGTGCCCGTAGTGGCCGGGTTCGCGTCGGCCGAGCAGGTTGAGGTTCGGCCCGTTGAGCAGGAGGAAATGCGCCATTTCGCCGCTTGTCCAGACTTGTTGTCGGCAAGATGGCTTCGATTTTACATCTTTTGGCGACGATTTCGGCAATTTTTCGGGATTTGCCCCTGGCCGCTCAGTGGACGGCGCCGCCTTCCAGTCGCTGCCTCGCCGTGTCGGCGTCGAGTTCGCCGCGCGCCAGGGCCAGCAGCGCCGCCTCTATCGGCGGCATCTCCTCCGCATGGATCTCGCCGGTGTGGACCCCGAGAATCCTGCCCTCGGCGTCGGTGAACACGGTGAACGGCAGGCCGACGAAGGCATCGCCGAACAGGCCGGCCGCCTGCATGGCGTCCTGCTCGCCGACCAGCACCGGGTACTCCACCTCGAGCCGCGCCATGAATTCCAGCACGGGTTCCAGCCGGTCGATCGCGACGCCGATCACCTGGACCTCGTCATCATGGCGCCGGTGAAGGTCCACCAGCAGAGGCATCTCGCGCAGGCAGGGCGGGCACCAGGTGGCCCAGAAATTCAGCACCATGGGCTTACCCAGGTAATCCCTGATATCGGCCTCGCCTCCCGTTGCCCTGGCGAGGACAAACCCGGGCAGGGTGTCCGTGCCATCCGGCACCTGAGCGGGTGGCGCAGCCAGCCAGCGGTAACTGAAAAATCCGGTGATCGCGCAGACCGCGAGCACCACGGCCACAAAGCTTCCCTGCTTCATCGCATCAGGCTCCGGGTGGGTGGATCAGTAGGCCAGGGCGGCCCTGGCGTGTTCGGCGAACGGACGAGCCGCGACGAAACCGACGAGGCGATAGCCGGTCAGCTCCTGCCCGCTGCGGTCGAAGAACGCGATGGTCGGCGGTCCGAAGATGCCGAAATGGCGAAGCAGCGCCTGGTCGTCACGGTCGTTCGCCGTGACGTCCGCCTTTAGCAGAACGGCACCGGAGAGTGCTGCCTGGACGTCCGGGTGCGGGAAGGTGTTGCGTTCCATTTCCTTGCAGGATACGCACCAGTCCGCGGTGAAGTCGAGCATCACCGGCTGACCGTTGGCTGCCGCCGAGGCGATTTCCCGCTCCAGGTCGTCGACCGTCTTGATGGCCCTGAATTCCAGGCGCTCGGCCACCTGCGGAGCCGCGCCGCCAGCGGCGAAATTGGCGAGCGGGCGCAGCGGGTCGTTGCCGCCCGTGGCTGCGCCGGCCAGCAGGATCAGCCCGTAGGCTCCCGCCATGGCGCCGGCACTCTTGCCCAGGCGTCGCGCGGGGCCGGCGGTGTCCCCCAGCGGTTCGAGCGCACCGAGATAGACGGCGATGATGAAGGCCAGCGCAGCCCACAGGGCGAGCACCACGGCACCCGGCAGGATCCGTTCCAGCATCCAGACCGCCACGCCCAGCAGCAGCACGCCGAAGAAGATCTTGATGGCGTTCATCCACGGTCCGGCCTTCGGCAGCAGCTTGCCGGCCGACGTGCCCACCAGCAGCAGCGGGACGCCCATGCCCAGGCTCATCACGAACAGCGACAGGCTCCCGCGCAGCACATCTCCGGTCTGGCCGATGACGGCGAGCGTCGCCACCAGCGGTGGCGCGACGCAGGCCGAGACGATCAGCGCGCTGAGCGCCCCCATGACCGCCGTGCCCGCGAACGTGCCGGTCTTCTGCCGGCCGCTGACGTCCGCCAGACGGCTCTGGATGGCCGCGGGCATCTGCAGGTTGAAGAACCCGAACATGGACAGCGCGAGCAGCCCGAACAGGGCGGAGAAGGTGATGATGATCCACGGTTGCTGGAAGAAGGCCTGGACCTGCGCGCCGGCCATCGCAGCCACGGCACCGGCAGCCGTATAGGTCAGGGCCATGCCGAGCACATAGGCGAGCGACAGGTTGAATGCCCGCGCCGTGGTGACGTCCTTGCCCTGCCCGGCGATGATGCCGGAGAGGATCGGCACCATGGGCAGCACACAGGGCGTGAACGCCAGCAGCAGGCCCAGTCCGAGGAAGGTGGCCAGCACCAGGGGCAGGGCGCCCTCGGTGATCAGCCGCGCCAGGCGGTCCTGCTCGGAGACCGGCGGTGCCGCGGCGGCCGCGCTGCCAGCTGCGGCCGTGGTCGCCACGGTCGGGCTGGCGGAAATCGGTGTGGCAGCTACCGCAGCGGTCCCATCGGCGGCCGCCAGCATGACCGTGATGTCGCGCTCGCGCGGCGGGTAGCAGAGGCCCGCCTCGGCGCAGCCCTGGTAGGCCAGCGTGAAGGTCACGGCGGCCGTCTGCGCGCCGCTGCGGGAGAAGGGCACCACCAGATCGACCGGTTCGAAGAACACTTCGGTCCGGCCGAAGAACTCGTCTTCATGGGCCATGCCTGCGGGCACCTGCAGGCGGCCCACCTGCGCCGGGCCCTCGGCCACGCGGGCGCCCAGGCTCTCCCGGTACAGGTAGTACCCGGAGGCCGGCGTCCAGCGGACGGTGAGTTCGTTCGGTCCAGTCAGCTCCGCGGTGGCCCGAAAGGCCTCTTCAGGCGGCAGGAACCGGCCGTTGCCGCCGCCGACCAGCGCGGCGAGATCCGGTCCGGCGCCGCCTGACCGGGCCGCCCCGGCGCTGCCGTCGGCGGCCGGCAGGCTGACCGTCGCCGGCCAGCTCAGCGGCGGATAGCACAGGCCGATGTCCGCGCAGCCCTGCAGCCGGATCGCCATCGCGAGGTCGTCGGCCTCGCCGCGGTAGGGGATCTCGATCCGGAAGCGTCCGCGATAGATTTCCTGGCGGCCGAAGAACTCGTCCTCGTGCATGATGCCGCGCGGAAACACCGCCTCCCCCAGCTCGATGCCGGGCGTGTCGGTGGAGAAGGCGAAACGCTCGCGGTACAGGTAGTGCCCTGGCAGCACCTCCCAGTCCAGCAGCACATGGGTGTCGTTGGCCGTGGCCTCGTAGAGGAACACTTCGGCCGGCGGGCGCACCTGCTGGGCGGTCGCGTCGGCCGTGGGCCAGCCCGCCAGCAGCAGCGGCAGGCACAGTATCAGAAGCAGCTTCATGAGCGTTATTGACCTGTCTCAGCCCGAATCTATCCCGGGGCGATGTTCAGGGGGCCGTCTCGCTGGCGACCCAGTCCAGATAGGCCGGCAGGCCGGCAGTGACCGGCAGGCCGATGAGTTCCGGCACCTCGTAGGGATGCAGTTCGCGAATGCTGGCCTCGATGTCCGGATAGCGCGCCGCCGGGGCCTTGATCAGCACCAGCACCTCGGCATCCTCCGCGATCCGCCCCTCCCACCGGTAGCTCGACGTCAGGCCGGGCAACCGGGAGACACAGGCCGCCTGCCGTCGTTCCAGCAGCGCCGTGGCGAGTCGCTGTGCCACCGCCTCGTCAGGGCAGGTGGTCAGCAGCAGCATCACGTCCGTGTTCATCTGGTGGCCCTGTGTCCTGGTCCTCCGGTCATCCGGGGCAAGCATAGCGGCTGGGCCGGGGGCTGTCACAGTGACGGCTGCACGGTTTCGATCAGGCCGGCAGGACTTGAAATCCGGGTTTCCGTCCCTATGATTGGCACTCGTCCCGGGTGAGTGCTAACAGCAGTCCCCGGGGTCGGACCAACGCCGGAGCGTTCGGACAGTGGGTCCGACGGTCCGAAACAGGGGACTTTGAGTCAATTCCTAGGGAGTTTCATCTCATGAAAATTCGTCCGTTGCATGATCGTGTCCTGATCAAGCGCATGGAAGAGGAGCGTACGTCGCCGGGCGGGATCGTGATCCCGGACACCGCGGCCGAGAAGCCGATCAAGGGCCAGGTGGTCGCCATCGGCCAGGGCCGCGTGCTCGACAGCGGCGAGCTGCGCCCGCTCACCCTGAAGGAGGGTGACAAGGTGCTGTTTGGCAAGTATTCCGGAACCGAGGTCAAGCTCGACGGCGAGGAGTACCTGGTCATGAAGGAAGACGACGTCATGGCGGTGCTCGAGTAAGCGAGCCGCACTCCGCGTTTCGTTCAGCCAGATCTAACACAGAGGATTCACAGCAATGTCTGCGAAAGAAGTACGTTTCAGCGATGATGCCCGCCAGGCGATGTTCCGCGGCGTCAACGTGCTGGCCAATGCCGTCAAGGTGACGCTTGGCCCGAAGGGCCGCAATGTGGTGCTCGACAAGAGCTTCGGCGCCCCGACCGTGACCAAGGACGGCGTGTCCGTGGCCAAGGAAATCGAGCTCGAGGACAAGTTCGAGAACATGGGCGCCCAGATGGTCAAGGAAGTGGCCTCCCAGACCTCGGACGTCGCCGGTGACGGCACGACCACCGCCACCGTCCTGGCCCAGGCCATCCTGCGTGAGGGCCTGAAGTCGGTGGCCGCCGGCTTCAACCCGATGGATCTCAAGCGCGGCATCGACAAGGCCGCGACCGGGATCGTCGCCGAGCTGAAGACCCTGTCCAAGCCCTGCGAGGACCACAAGGCGATCGCCCAGGTCGGCACCATCTCGGCCAACTCCGACAGCGCCATCGGCGACATCATCGCCGAGGCCATGAACAAGGTCGGCAAGGAAGGCGTCATCACCGTCGAGGAAGGCTCGGGTCTCGAGAACGAGCTCGACGTGGTCGAGGGCATGCAGTTCGACCGCGGCTACCTCTCGCCCTACTTCATCAACAACCAGCAGAGCCAGTCGGCCGAGCTGGAGAACCCCTACATCCTGCTGTTCGACAAGAAGATCTCGTCGATCCGCGACCTGCTGCCGGTGCTCGAGGGCGTTGCCAAGTCCTCGCGTCCGCTGCTGATCATCTCCGAGGATGTCGAGGGTGAGGCCCTGGCCACGCTGGTGGTGAACAACATCCGCGGTATCGTGAAGGTCGCGGCCGTCAAGGCACCGGGCTTCGGCGACCGCCGCAAGGCCATGCTGCAGGACATCGCCATCCTGACCGGCGGCCAGGTGATCTCCGAGGAAGTGGGCCTGTCGCTGGAGAAGGCCACCCTGGAAGACCTCGGTGAGGCCAAGAAGGTCCAGGTCACCAAGGAAAACACCACCATCATCGATGGTGCGGGCAAGAGCGACGAGATCCAGGCGCGCGTCAAGCAGATCAACCGCGAGATGGAGGAATCCACGTCGGACTACGACAAGGAGAAGCTCCAGGAGCGGATCGCCAAGCTCGCCGGCGGTGTTGCGGTGATCAAGGTCGGTGCCGCCACCGAAGTCGAGATGAAGGAGAAGAAGGCCCGCGTCGAGGACGCGCTGCACGCCACCCGTGCCGCGGTCGAGGAAGGCGTGGTACCGGGCGGTGGCGTGGCCCTGCTGCGCGCGGTCAAGGGCGCCGACGGTGTGCAGGGTGACAATGACGACCAGAACGTCGGCATCAACATCCTGCGCCGTGCCATCGAGGAGCCGCTGCGACAGATCGTGCAGAATGCCGGTGGCGACGCCTCCGTGGTCCTGAACAAGGTCCGCGACGGCGAGGGCAACTATGGCTACAACGCGGCCACCGGCGAGTACGGTGACATGATCGCGATGGGCATCCTCGATCCCACCAAGGTCACGCGCTTTGCGCTGCAGAACGCCGCCTCCGTGGCCGGTCTGCTGCTGACCACCGAGGCCATGGTGGCCGAGGCGCCGAAGGACGAGGCACCGGCGGCGCCGATGCCCGACATGGGCGGCATGGGCGGCATGATGTAAGCCTCGATGCTGTGGGCGGCCGGACACACCGGCCACCCGCACGCCTCTGCCTGACGGCCCCGCCGGCGACTGCCGGCGGGGCCGTCGCTTTTTCAGCCCGTCCGGCCAGCCGGTGCGCCGGCGGTCAGCCGAGCGCTCGCACCGTGGCCATGGCCACCGACAGCAGGACGCTTTCCCAGCTGGTGAAACCGGTCGCCGGGTCCCGCTCCAGGCCGGCGCGCGGATCGTGGCCGGTGACGAAGTACGCCACCGTGTCACGCCCGTCAGCGGTGGTCCACGCTCCGCCGAAAAAACCCAGCGCCTGCCCGGCATGGCCGATGAGGTCGGGTCCGTGGCCGTCTGCATGGGCGTCTGCCGCCAGCAGCTGAGGTCCCGTGCCCCAGATGTCGGCGGAACTGGCGCCGGCCAGTCGCGAGGGCCCGACCGGGTCGGTCAGCGCTTCGCCCGGCCCGCCGCGGGCGAACGCCCGGGCCAGCCGGGCAATGTCGATGAGCCCCGCGCGCAGGCCGCCCTGGGGAGAGAACAGGGTGCCGTTGCTGCCGGGCCGGTAGGCGGCCAGCTCGAATCCGGGTTCGGCGAGAAAGACTGGAGCGCCCGCCGCGGGCACTGCGCCGGGCGCGTCCACCTGTGCCTGCCAGCGCCCGTCCTCGTCGCGTCGGTACAGGGTGCCTGCGCCCGCCCGGCGTGCCTCCGGGACACCCGACCAGTTGAAGCCGCAGTCACCAAGTCCCAGCGGCCGCAGCACCAGCTCGTGTGCGAGCAGGTCGAAGCGGCTGCCTGTGGCCACTTCCAGCGCCGTGGCGACCAGTCCGTAGCCGAGATTGCAGTATTCGAAGGCCGTGCCCGGGCGCGCCGGCGTGAACACCTCTGGCGTCACCAGCCCGGCGATTTCGCCCGGCGCCGGCATCCAGTACACCGGCGGGTCACGCAGCGAGCTCGAGTGGGCGAGCAGCTGGCGCGCAGTGATCGGTGTGCCCGGCCAGGCCGGGTGACGCAGTTCGAAGCCCAGCCAGCCCGAGAGGTCGGCATCGAGATCGATCAGGCCCTGCTCCGCCACCCGCATGGCGGTCAGCGCAGTGGCCAGTTTCGAGATGGAGGCCACCCGCAGGGCGGTGGTTGGCGTGAGCGGCAGCGCGGCGTGGCCTGCATGCGTGGCCAGGCGGGCCTCGCCTGCGGTCTCCGCCAGGATCACGTCGCCATCGCGCAGGATCGCAAGGGCGGCCCCGGGCACCGCGCGCAGCGGCTCGCCGTCACCGGCCACCAGCTGGGCCAGCCGTTCGGCGACCTGCGACCTGATGGCGTCCAGCGGCCTGCCAGCGGCGAGCCTGACCGGCAGGCCGGTGAGCATGACCGTCGAACCCAGGCCAAGCGCACCCTGCAACAGGGCCCGCCGGTCGAGCGCCCGGGGGCGGGCCAGGCTCATACCGATTCTCCAGCGGCCCGGGCACGCGCAAGCACCGAGGTCTGGTCACCCGGCAATGTCCGCAGGCACATCAGCAGGCACAGCGCGGCCGGGATGTTGACCAGCAGGCCGAGCAGTACCGCGTAGGACAGGTTGCCATCCATCCAGGTGCTGATCTGCCCGACCGTGTAGGGCCCGAGGGCCAGACCCAGAAAGGTCATCATCAGCAGGAACAGTGCGCCGCAGGCACCTCGCATGCGCGGCAGCACCAGATCCTGCATGGTCGAGGCGCCCGGGCCGATCCACATGGCCGTGGTCATCACCAGCGGAAAATTGAGCAGCAGCGCCAGCCACAGGTGTTCCGTGCTGAACACCACGTAGCCGATGGGCAGCGGCACGAGTGCCACGAACAGCCCGACCCAGATCCGGCCGACGGGCGAGCGCTGCTTCAGCCAGTCCGACACCCAGCCGCCAAGCATGATGCCCAGGAACCCCGCGGAGGCTGCAGTGCCGCCGAGGATGAAGCCGGCATTCGCGGTGCTCATGCCGTGGGTGCGGATGAAGAATGGCGCCGTCCAGTAGCTCAGGGCGTAGCCGACAAAGGCGATCAGCCCGAATCCGAGCCCCGTCCACCACACCGAGGGGGTCTTCAGCAGCAGGGTGAACGTCGGCCGGTCGCGCATGCCCAGGGCCTGCGCCCAGGACGCCGAGGCGTACAGCCCGATGCCCACGGCAATCCACTGTGCCGGCGACCCGGTGACGGTGGCCAGCCACCACGCCCCGAGGGCAATCAGGGCGGCGGCACCGAGGTTGATTGCGAAGCCCCGCGGCCCGGCCTTCTCCAGCCACAGGTGCAGCAGCGTGAAGGGCGGGACCACGGCGCGAAGCTCGCGGAAGAACACCCGGAACGGATGCGGTTCCGGGGGCGTGTAGATGCCGTCGGCCATGCCCCGCACCGGCTCCCTCAGCGAAGCCACCCAGAGCGCGAGCAGCAGCCCCGGCGCCCCCACGGCGAAGAACGCCACCTGCCAGCCCATCAGCCCGAACGGGGGGCCGGTGTCGGCGAATGCCGTGTCCCAGCGGTCGACGATCATGCCGCCGATGCCCAGGCTGAGCCCGATGCCGATGTAGATGCCGCTGGAGTAGATCGCGAGTACGGTCGCGCGCTTGGCCGCCGGGAAGTAGTCGGCGAGCATCGAGTAGGCGGCCGGCGAGGCGCTGGCCTCGCCGATACCGACCCCTATCCTCGCGGCACTGAGCTGACCGAAATTGCGCGCGAACCCCGAGAGCACCGTCATGGCGCTCCAGAAGGCCAGCCCCCAGGCGATCAGACGCCGACGGTCCCAGACGTCGGCCAGGCGACCCAGCGGCAGACCGAACACCGCGTAGAACACCGCGAAGGCCGTGCCGTAGAGAAAACCGAGCTGGTCGTCACGCAATCCGAGATCGGCCTTGATCGCCTCGTTGAGGATGGAGAGGATCTGGCGATCGAGGAAATTGAAGACGTAGACGATGACCAGCACGCCGAGCACATAGCGCGCATACGGCCCGTCCGGCGCGGGCACCGTGCCGGACGGGCCGGCCGCCCCGCGCTCCGGCGGTGTGGTCTCGCTCATCGGCCGTTCCCCCGCGCCTGCCTGCCCGGCGGCAAGCATACCCCAGGCCGGCCAGGCGCGGTCCGGCTAGAAGGGTTTGGCGACGCCGAGCAGGGCGATGGTCCCGATGGTGATCCAGTACACGTAGGCCATGCCGCGGCCATAGGAGAGCTCTTTCGCCAGTCGCGTCTCCAGGGGCGGGCGCTGTGCCTCGGTGGCCACGGCCAGTTCGCGGAAGATGCCGGTCCAGTGGCGCATGATGAAGCGCAGGCCGAGGCCGATGACCAGTGCGAAGGAATACAGCAGCACCTTTGTCGAATACCAGTCCTGGGTGAACGGCGCGCCGTTGATCAGCGACAGGATGGCGGTGATGGCCAGCAGCGGGATCAGCACATAGCGGATGCGCTCGTCCCACAGCGTGAGCGCGACACCGGCATCGGTCTCGCGTTTGACGAAGGCACTCCAGGTCAGCCCCAGCCAGGCAATTGTCAGCACCCACATGACCACCAGGAAGTTGCCGCCCCAGGGTTGCGCCCCGAGGTTGTAGCCCATGTGCAGCCCAAGCGGCAGCAGCAGGATGATGCCGGTGCGCGCGAGGATGTCGATGCGGTAGGCCGTCTCCATGTGCCGACGACGCTCATCCAGTGCGAGCTTCGGGTTGGCGACGTTGTAGGATGACTGGAAGACGCCCCATTCGCCGCCCAGCCAGTAGACCATGGCGAGGATGTGCAGCCAGACGAGGATTTCATGTTCGGTGATCATTGTTGTTTCTCCCACCCGGGGCCGGGTCGAATCCCTGCGGCCCGATTACAGAGGCGTGTCCCTGGCTTGGCCATAAGTATTTGTACCGCGTCGGCCGATGTCACCCCACGGCCCCGGAGGGGCACGCATGGCTGAAAGCATCGACTGGCAGGCCCATCCTGCGGCGGTCAGCGCACTGGCTGCGCTCCGGGAGGATGCTGCGACAGGCGAGCTGCTCGCGCGTGAACCGGCGTTGGTGACTGCTGCCGCACGCGTGGCCGCGGGCAGCGAGTTCGCCGGTCGACTGCTCATCCGCGAGCCCGGCTGGCTGGTCGAGCTCCACGGCGCGGGGGAACTCCACCGCCCGCCCACCGCCGAGACCCTGGCCAAACGGCTGGCGCTGGCGCCGGCGCTGGATGAGGGCGCGGCGATGGCAGCGTTGCGGCGACACCGCCAGCGCGAGATGCTGCGGATCGCCTGGCGGGATCTGTGCGGGCTGGCCGACGTGCCCGGGACGCTGGGAGAGCTGAGCGACCTGGCCGATGCGGCGATCCGCAGTGCCGTGGACTGGTGCGGCGCCACCCTGTCCGCCCGCCATGGGACACCGCGGGATGCCGGTGGCGAGCCGCAGCCGCTGGTCGTGCTGGGCATGGGCAAGCTCGGCGGACGCGAGCTGAATTTCTCCTCCGACATCGACCTGGTGTTTCTGTATCCCGCGCCGGGCGAGACCGATGGCGCACGGCCGCTGGCCAACGAGCAGTATTTCATCCGCCTGGGCCAGCGGCTCGTGCGTCTGCTCGACCATGTCACGGCCGATGGGTTCGTCTACCGCGTCGACATGCGCCTCAGGCCCTTCGGCAGTTCCGGTCCGCTGGCACTCAGTTTCGATGCCTTCGAAGCCTATCTGCAGCAGCACGGGCGCGATTGGGAACGCTACGCCTATGTCAAGGCGCGCGCGATCACCGGCGAGCGGGTGGCTCGCCGCGTGTTCGACGAGATGCTCCGCCCGTTCGTCTACCGCCGTTACCTCGATTACGGGGTTTTCCGGTCGCTGAGGGAAATGAAGGGGCTGATCGAGCAGGAGGTCGCGCGCCGGGATCTTGCGGACAACGTCAAGCTCGGCCCCGGAGGCATCCGTGAGGTCGAGTTCGTCACCCAGTCCTTCCAGCTCGTGCGCGGGGGCGGCGATCCGTCGCTGCGCTCACCCTCGCTGCTCGAGGTCCTGCCGCGGCTGGGTCGCCGCCGCTGCCTGACGTCGGCGGCAGTCGATGAACTGCTCGAGGCGTATGCCTTCCTGCGCCGCCTGGAGAATCGCCTGCAGATGTTTGCCGATCGCCAGACCCATGATCTGCCGGTGGACGCCGAGGAGCGGGCGCGCCTGGCGCTGTCCATGGGCGTGGACGACTGGTCGACCCTCGCCGCGCAGCTGGCCGCTGCCCGGGGGCGTGTCCGCCAGCATTTTCACGACGTGGTGTTCGTCACCGCTGCCGAGGCGGTGGAGGCGGACACGGCGGTCGAGACACTGGCCGCCCTGTGGCGGGAGCCCGAGGGAGAGGCCGGGCTGGCAACACTGGTGGCTGCGGGCATCGAGTCGGGCCAGGCGTCGGAGATCCAGGCGCAGCTGGCAGGTCTGCGGCGTGGGGCGCTGTACCGGCGCATGGACGAGCCCAGCCGTCAGCGCCTGGATGCGGTGATGCCGCCACTGCTGGAGGCGCTGGCGCGCGCACCTGCGCCCGCGCGCTGCTTCGAACGGCTGGTGGCCATCATCGAAGCCGTCGGGCGGCGCAGCGCCTATCTGGCCCTGCTGGGAGAGAATCCGCGGGCCCTGGCGCGGCTGATGGATATCGTCGGGCGCAGCGGGTTTCTCGCCGCGCAGCTGGCCACCTGGCCCATGCTGCTGGACGAACTGCTGGATGAACGGCTGCTCAGCACGGCGCCTGATCGCGAAAGCTTCCGTGAGGACCTCGAGCGGCGGCTCACCGCCCAGCCCGCCGATGATCTCGAGGCGCGGCTGAACGCGCTGCGCGAGTTCCAGCGCGTATGCACCTTCCGCGTCGCCATCGCCGAAATCGCCGGCGAACTGCCGCTGATGCGGGTCAGTGACCGGCTCACCGATATCGCCGAGCTGGCGCTGGAGCTGGCCCTGTCGATGGCCTGGGACGAACTGGTTGCCCGGCACGGTCGACCGTGCTGTCGCGACGGCGATGCGCGCCGACCGGCCGGATTCGCCATCGTCGGCTACGGCAAGCTCGGCGGGCTGGAACTCGGCTACGGTTCGGATCTCGACCTGGTGTTCGTCCACGATGACACTGGCGAGGACGCCGTGACCGACGGCGGGCGCCCGCTGGAGAATCCGGTGTTCTTCGCGCGCCTGGCTCGGCGGATCATCCATTTCCTGTCGATCCAGACCACCTCGGGCATGCTCTATGAGATCGACACGCGGCTGCGTCCGAGCGGCCAGTCCGGTCTGCTGGTGACGAGCCTGACGGCTCTGGACCGCTACCAGCGCGAGGAAGCCTGGACCTGGGAGCACCAGGCGCTGCTGCGCGCGCGCGCCGTGGCCGGCGATCCGCGGGTGCGCGAGGGTTTCGAGGCGCTCCGCCAGCGGGCGCTGGTGGCCTATGTGCGGCGGGAAGATCTGCGCGAACAGGTCGCCTCGATGCGCCAGCGCATGCGCGAGGCGCTGGGGCAGGGGGGTTCGGGTCGCTTCGACATCAAGCAGGACGCCGGCGGGCTGGCCGACATCGAATTCCTGGTGCAGTACCTGGTGCTGGCCCACGCCGAGGCGGAGCCCTCGCTGCTGCGCTGGTCGGACAACATCCGCCAGCTCGAGGCCCTGGCGAGCGCCGGGGTGTTGGGCGCCGACACCGCCGAGCAGGCCGCGGAGATCTACCGACGCTACCGCAGCCGCCTGCATCAGCTGTCGCTGGCGGGGGCGCCGGGGACCGTGGACGAGGCCGAGTTCACCGACGAGCGCGCCTGGGTACAGGCGCGCTGGCGCGAAGTCTTCCCCTCGGACGCGGCTGACGCGACAGGTATAATATAGAACGACGAGAAGCCCCGGTGACGAGGAACACGCGCGTGCGAAGCAGAGCAGGCAGCCCAGAAGACGTCGAGCTGATCCAGCCGAACGCGGAGAACCACTACGAGGTCAGCGAGCAGGACCTGCCGCTGTCCTGCCCGATGCCGGGCATGTTCCTGTGGAATTCCCACCCGAAGGTGTATCTGCCGATCGAGGCCACCGGCCAGGCCAAGTGTCCCTACTGTGGGGCGAGTTACAGCCTGGTGCGTCGATCCGGCGACGAGGCCGCCTGAGCCGGGACCGTGGCGGCGGCGCGCAGCACCTCGTAGGGCGCGCGCGCAGGGTGACGAAGGTTGCTGCGCGGCACGATACAGGTGGTGACAAAAGCGAACTGGCCCTCCAGGCTGGCGTGGCTGACCCCGTCGGTGAATACCATCCAGGCGGAACCCGGCGGAAAGCGAAGTGTCTCCAGGCCCGTGGTGTCCTCGCGGAACGCCCGGTCGTCTTTCATGTAATTGTGCAGGCGGCGCATCAGCCGGTCATAGGGGCTTGAGTCCAGCACCCGGGCCGATGGGTTGAGCCTGGCCAGTCCCGAGATCAGTCCGCTGAACAGGTGGTCTGCGGCGCGCTTGTCGATCGCGCCACTGGGCTGGCCGCTGCCATCGAGCACGCCGGCGGCCTGCCCATGTCTGGCCAGCAGGCTGGCGAAATCGCCCTTGGTTGCCCACACCCGGTCCGCGCTCGGGTTGACGTTGACGAAGAAGCGGAAGATGCGGTCGCCATTGGTGGCACCATACGCGCCGGCGTCGATGTGTACGAGTTCGTTGCTTGCGTGCGGCTTGAGGTTGCGGCCTTTCTCCTGGATGGGACGGAAGCTGCAGGTGCCCACCCGCCAGTCCCGGGTCAGGTGACCCATGTGGGCATCGAGAAAGGCGCAGACCGCGTCGCTGTGTCCCCTGAGAATGTCCCGCACGCGCGCCTGGTCTCCGGCGTCGCCCTGCAGGCCCCGTACCCGGTCGGCTTCGGGGTGGTAGGAGACGTTCTTCAGGCTGAGACGCTCGGGCAGTTCCTGGCGCAGGTAGTCGAGATCGGTCTGCGGCGGCAGCGGGAACGGGCAGGTCGGAAAGTGCACGATTCGGTGCGCCTCGAGTGCGTCGCCCAGGGTGAATGCGTCGGCCTCGGCCAGCCGGGACTCATCGAAGACTTCCAGTATCATGCCGTGCAGTATACCGCGATGGGGCCCGATCGAGCGTGCACGCACCGGGTCGCCCGCGTACCCCTGAGACTGCGGGAGCCGCACGTGAAGGAAGCCTGGCGGGCGATCGAGGGCGGGGCCATTCTCTACGACAGCGAACTGCCGGCGCCCGGGGCGCCAGGGTGGTTCGATGCCGCCTGGTGGCGCGAACGCGGCGCCCTCACCGGCGAGGCCGGAGGCCGCGGTACTGCCCTGTTCGTCGATGCCGGCGAGGTGGCGCCGGGAGCGCACTGGGTGCTCCGGCGTTTCCGGCGCGGTGGGCTGGTGCGCCGCCTGATCGATCGCCACTATCTGTGGCTCGGCGAGTCACGGACGCGCGGTTTCGCCGAGTGGCGCCTGCTGGCCCGGCTCCACGAGGCTGGATTGCCGGTGCCACGACCGGTCGCCGCGCGCTACCTCCGCCGCGGCGGGCTGTTCTACGTCGCCGAACTCATCACGACCCGCCTGCCGGAGAACCGCACCCTGCGGGAACTCTACACCGATGACGAGGTGCCGCCCGAGGTCTGGCCCCGGGTCGGCGCGGTGCTCCGGCGCATGCATGACGCCGGCGCCTGTCATACCGATCTGAACGCCGGGAATCTGCTCGTCACCCCGCAGGGTGAGGTGTTCGTCGTCGATTTCGACCAGGGGCGGCTGCGCCGGCCGGGCCGCTGGCAGGCTGGCAATCTCGCCCGACTTCGCCGCTCGTTGCAGAAAACCGCGGTGCAGGGAGGGCGCGAAGCGCTGGCGCCCGAGCACTGGGCGGCGTTGCTGCAGGGCTACCGTGAGGGCAGCGGTGCTCAGAGCCCGGTGTAGACGTCGTCGTGCGGTGACGGCAGGCGCTTGAAGCGCCTGTGAACCCAGAGGTACTGTTCGGGCAAGCTGCGGATCTGAGCCTCGAACATGCGATTGAGCCGAGCGGTGTCGGCGATGGGATCGTCTGTCGGGAAACCTTCGAGCGGCTCGCCGATCACCATGCGGTAACCGGCCGCGCCCGGCAGCCGTTCGCAGAAATACGGCAGTACCGGCGCGCCCGAGAGTTTCGCCATCCGGCTGGTGCTGGTGTTGGTCCAGCAGGGGATACCGAAAAACGGCACCAGTGCCGAGTGCTTGTGCCAGTAGGCCTGGTCCGGCGCATACCACACCACGCCGTTCTCACGCAGGCGCCGCAGCATGGCCCGGGCGTCGTCCTTGCGGATCGCGCGGCGCGCCACCCGCTCGCGCCCGCGTCGCAGCACCTCGTCGATGAACGGGTTGCGGTTCGGTCGGTACATGCAATCGGTCTCCACGTGCCGTACCAGTTCCGGCCCGGAGATCTCCAGGGTGGTGAAATGCGCACTGAGCAGGATTGCACCCCGTCCCTGTGCCAGCGCCTTCTCCAGGTGTTCGACCCCCTCGATGGTCATGATACGGGCGAGCCGGCGGCGGCTCGCCCACCAGGCCAGGGTCATCTCGAAAAATGCGATCCCGAGCGAGCGGAAATGCGCGCGGGTCAGGGCGGCGATGTCCTCGGCCGGGCGCTCCGGGAAACACAGTGCCAGATTCCGCGCCGCGACCTCCCGGCGCTTGCGCATCAGCCCGAACATAAGAGCCCCCAACCCGCTGCCCAGCGCGAGATGTGCCCTGAAAGGCAGGAAGGCGAGCAGCCGCATCACGCCCAGACCCAGCCAGTAGGGCCACCAGCGCGGCGCGAGGAACCGGGACATGCTGCGTTCGGAAGTCGTCATTGCGGGTGGGGATTCTACCCTTGCCCGGGCCGTCGCGCGGGTCAGGTGGCTGACAGAGGCAGGTGGCTGAACGGCCCGTCCTGCCAGGGTTCGCCCGCCCGGACAGCGACCGGTGCCTGGAATCCGGGGGCATTCTCGGTGAAGGTGTGAAATTCGCCGAACTCCCCGCAGGGGTCGGTCCCGGCTGGCAGTTCGGCGAGGAATGCCGCATCGAAGCGCCGGCCGGTGAAGGCCGGGTCCAGTCGCGCGGTATCCACGCACACCACCCGCGCCTGCAGCCCGGCGTCGAGCATGCGGGTGGCCAGCGCGGCGGTATCTTCTCCCCACAGCGGAAACACCGCCTCGAGGCCATGGCGGGCGAGCAGATCCTCCCGGTACCGGCGAATGTCGGCCAGGTGGAGGTCGCCGAAGGCGACATGGCCGATGCCTTCCGCGGCCAGCGCATCCAGCGCGGCGCCCAGGCGGGCCTCGTAGCGGGCATTGCTGCAGGGCCAGGGCAGGGCGACCTCGCGCAGCGGCAGCCCCACGGCACGGGCCTGTGCGCCGAGCAGCTCCCGGCCCACCCGGTGCATGGTCACCTCACCGGCATGCAGGCAGCTGAGCAGGCCAACGGGCGCCCAGGCAGGGTCGCGGCGCAACTCGTGTAACATCCAGGCGCTGTCCTTGCCCGTACTCCAGGAGAGAACGATCGGGCGGCTCATGGGTCAAACCTCGCGTCGTCTTGAATCGCTCCGGGATGACCCCACTTTATCAGTTCGATTGATCTACGGATCACCGTCGGCAAGGCGGTGGCCGCAACACGGAGACCAGGCATGAAGCGCATCGTTCTGTTCCTCGGGACCAACATCGCCGTACTGGTGGTGCTTGCGGTGGTGCTGCGCATCTTCGGTATCGACAGCTATCTCGAGGCCGAGGGCGGGCTCAACCTGCAGGCACTGCTGGTGTTCTCGGCCGTCATCGGTTTCACAGGAGCGTTCATCTCGCTGGCCATTTCCAAGATGGTGGCCAAGTGGCAGACCAAGGCCAGGGTGATCGATCAGCCCCGCAATACCACCGAGTCCTGGCTGCTCAACACCGTGCAGCGCCAGGCCCGCGAGGCCGGCATCAAGACCCCGGAGGTGGCGATCTACGATTCTCCTGAGCCCAATGCCTTCGCGACCGGGCCCTCGCGCAACAACTCGCTCGTGGCGGTGAGCACCGGCCTGCTGCAGAACATGCGCCAGAACGAGGTCGAGGCCGTGCTGGGGCACGAGGTCGCTCATGTGGCCAACGGCGACATGGTCACGATGACGCTCCTGCAGGGGGTGCTGAACACCTTCGTGATCTTCATCTCGAGGATCATCGGCTACGTGGTCGACCGGGTGGTCCTGAAGAATGACCGGGGACACGGCATCGGTTTTTTCGTCACCTCGATCATCGCCCAGATCATCCTCGGCATTCTCGCCAGCATGGTCGTGATGTGGTTCTCGCGCCGCCGTGAGTTCAGCGCGGACAGCGGCGGTGCCCGTCTGGCGGGCCGCGAGAACATGATTGCGGCGCTGGAGCGCCTGCAGAGCTGGCAGCAGCAGCCGTCGCAGTTGCCCGAGGCCGTGCAGGCCTTCGGTATCCGTGGTGGTCTGCCGACCGGCATGCAGAAACTGTTCATGTCGCACCCGCCGCTCGAGGCCAGGATCGAGGCGCTGCGTCAGCAGCGCTGACGCCCGGGCGAGGGCCTGCGTCACGATGCCGGCGACGGGTGCGCCATCGCAGGCCCAGGTGAACGGCCGCGGCGCCGGCATCACGGACGTGGTCTTCGACCTCGGGCATGTGCTGGTCGACTGGGATCCCCGATACCTCTACCGCGAGCGTTTCGGCGGGGATGTCGAGGCGATGGAGTATTTCCTGGCGGAGGTCTGTTCTCCCGCCTGGCATCACGAGGTCGACCGCGGCCGGCCGTGGGCCGAGGCGATCGCCGAGCGGATCCGCCTCCACCCGGCCCACGCGGAGCATATCCTCGCGTACCAACACGAGTGGGCACGGATGTTCGCCGGCGACCTGCCCGGCACGGTCGCGCTGCTGCAGGGGCTCGCGGCTGCCGGGCTCCGGCTTCATGCACTGTCGAACTATCCGGCCGAGCCGGTGGACTTCCTCTACGAGCGGTTCGCCTGGATGACGCTGTTCGAACACGTCATCATTTCCGGGCGCCTGGGCGTGGCCA
>SKYU01000053.1 GCA_007127715.1 Gammaproteobacteria bacterium
ACCGGCATCACGGACCGCGAGATCGACTTCGCCGGCGAGCGCTTCGCCGAGGGCGAGGCGACGCGCGGACAGTACCGCTTCAACACCTACCGGCTGACGTGGCGTTACCGCTTCCACCGCGGCGAGCGCTGGGACTGGTCGGCCGGGGCGGCGCTGCTGGTACGCGATGCCCGCATCCGCCTGACCCAGGGTGAGCTGAGTGCCCAGGACGACGATCTCGGCTTTGTCCCGCTGCTGCATGCCCACGGACGCCACCGGCTCTCCGAGCGCACCACGCTGGTGCTGGACTTCGAGGGGGCGTGGTCACCGCAGGGCAGAGCCTTTGACGTCGCGCTGCGCGCCGAGCGTGATTTCACAGGCGGCTGGTACGGCCATGCCGGGGTTCGCACGCTGGAGGGTGGGGCCGACGTCAGCGACGTCTATGCCTTCGCCTGGGTGCACTTCGCGACGCTGGGGTTCGGCTACCGGTTCTGAGTTTCAGACCCGGTCGCTGCGACGCTGCCTATTCCTCCATGCACAACACCGGCTTGACCGTCCGCCCGCTGGCCGAGTCCGCCATCGCCGTGGCGATGTCGCTGAAGGCGTAGCGGCGGATCAGCCGGTCGACCGGCAGCCGTCCCTGGCGGTACAGGTCGAACAGCCGCGGCAGGAACACCTCGGGAACGCTTGCCCCTTCCAGGATGCCCACGAGCCTGCGCCCGAACAGCAGGCTGACCGGGCTGAACTCGAAGGGCTTGCCCATGTTCGGCACGGTCACCAGCCCGCAGGTGCCGCGCATCCGCAGCACGTCGATCGCCGCGTTGAAACTCTGGACGTGGCCGGCGGTCTCGAGGCTTGCGTGCGCGCCGCCCCGGCAGAGCCCGCGTAGCTCGGCGACCAGCTCCGGATGGTCGGTGGGATCGACCGCGTGCGTGGCACCCAGCTCGAGCGCCAGCGCGCGCCGCTCGGCCACGGGATCGACGGCGACGATGGGTGCCGCGCCCGCCACTGCCGCGGCCATGATCGCCGCCAGGCCGACGCTCCCGGCCCCGAACACCACCAGGCTCTCGTGCGCCTTGAGCTCGAACACGTTCAGCACGGCGCCGGCGCCGGTCTGGATGCCGCAACCGAAGGGAGCGGCGACATCCAGCGGGATGTCGTCCGGTACATGCACGGCGTTGCGCGCGGTGGCGAGTGCGTAGGTGGCGAAGCTCGACTGCTGGAAGAATGCGCCGTGCACCGGGCCCCGGGCATCGCGCAGCGTGGTCGTGCCGTCGAGCCGGACGCCACCGAATTGCAGCTGCATCATGTGATCGCAGTAGGCCGGTGCGCCCTCGTGGCAGGCGCCGCAGCCGCCGCAGGAGCCGAAGCTCAGGGCGACGCGATCGCCCGGCCGGAAGCCCTCCACCGCACTGCCCACCGCCTCGACGATGCCCGCGCCTTCATGGCCGAACACGGCTGGCAGCGGCGAGAGCGCTGGCGCACTGAGGTCCGTATGGCAGATGCCGGCGGCGACGATCCGCACCAGCAGTTCATCGGGGCGAGGATCCTCGAGCGTGAGGGCCTCGAGCTTTGGCGGGGCATCCGGGGAACGCGTGACGGCGGCGGTGATCTGCATGGCTCGAGCTTAACGCAAAGCGGGCTGCTCAGTGCGCCATCGCGTCATGGGAAGTGGCCATTTCAGCTCAGCCCAGCGTGCCACCCGCCGTCTGCGCGCGCAGCCGGGCATCCTCCAGCCCCTTTTCATCCAGCCGGTACGCCATCAGGAAGGGAATGGCTGCCAGGCAGAACACCGCCGGTACCACCGACATGCCGAGCTTCACGGCAAACAGCGCACCCTCGGGCTGGACGATGTCCGGATCCTGGCCAGTGACCAGACCCATGGCGCCGAGCATCGCGCCGATCACCAGCGGACCGATCGCCCCGGCGAGCTTCTCCACCAGCGTGAACACCCCGCTCATGATGCCGTCACGCGAGCGCCCGCAGGACAGCCGGTCGTATTCCATGGTGTCCGGCAGCAGCGCCAGCGCACAGAGCACCGTGCCGGTGGAGGCCATGCCGATGAACACCGCCCGGGCATAGAAGAACACCTCGGCCTCGCCGGGCTGCCAGAACAGCCAGCTGCCCATGCCGGCGGCGTAGAGCACCAGCAGCGCCATGTAGGTCTGCTTCTTGCCGTACTTCGCGATGATTGGCCGCCACAGCGCCAGCGAGGCGATGCCCGACAGGCCGAACACGGCCAGGTAGATGCCGATGTCGGCCGGGCTGCGCTCCAGCACGTAGGTGAAGAAATACGGCGTGCAGGCCAGGGCGACCGCGAGCACCGCCAGCTGGCAGAGCTTGACCAGCGTCAGCTGCAGGAACGGCTGGTTGCGCAGCACCGCCAGCATGTCGACGAACGGCGAGAGCACCAGCTTGCCCAGAGGCTCGCCGCGGGAGTCCAGCGCCTTGGGGAAAGGCAGCGGACGGCTGCCGAAGAAGGCGACCAGGCCCATGGTCACCGCCACCAGGCCAAGGCCCACGCCCAGCACGCGGAAGCCCTCCGGCCCGCCGCCCATGGCGCCGACGATCACCGGGGCACCCGCCGAACCGGTCAGCACGCCGACCATCAGGAAGAACACGCGGAAACTCATCACGCGGGTACGGCCGTCATAGGTCGAGGCGATGTCCGGCGGCATCGCGAGATAGGGCACGGTGAACACCGTGTAGCTCGCCGAGTAGAGCAGCAGTGCCACGAGCGCCAGCGCCACCACGGCCGAACCCTCGACCGCGGGCAGGTTGAAGAACAGCGCGAAGCTCGCGCCCATCAGCACCGCGCCCCAGGCCAGGTAGGGCCGCCGTGGGCCGAGACGGTGGCGGGTGCGGTCGCTGATCGCACCCATCGCCGGGTCTGTGATGCCGTCGAAGATTCGCGCGAGGAAGATCAGCGCCCCGGCCGTAAAGGCGCCGATGCCAAGGATACTGGTCATGAAGAACAGCGAGTACAGCGCCATCGCATTGAACAGCAGACCGGTGGCCAGTGAGCCCGCGGCCCACATGATTTCGTTGGCCGTTCTGCGGGGCGCGAGGGTCGTGGTCATGGTTGGGGCACCGAAACTGGGGGTTTGTGAAGACGCTCGAGCACGTAGACGCCGCCGAGGGATCCGACGTTGATCCGCAGCGAGTCGTCACAATACACGATGTCCGAATGCAGCCTGGGCGGCTTGATGGGCCGAACCAGGGGCGCATCCTCAGGCAGGCCGAATGCGGCTCGCAGAGCCTCGGGCGTGTCGCCGGCAACAGGGCGGAGCTCCGCCTGGTAGAACTCCACGAAATAGCGCTGCGGGAGCGCCTCGTCGACGCGGTAGCGGCCCCAGACGATCACGTGCCCCTGCGTCCTGCCGTCGGGTGCCTGGACCCGCACCACGTTGTTGTAGTGGTGTCCTTCGTGGTGGATCTCCTGTTCGAGCTCGATCACCCGCGCAGGCAGCTTCGGAAAGGTCTTGAAGGTCTGGATCGACAGGTTACTGTCGTGCTCGATCGGCTTGCCTGCCGTGTGCTTGACCTGGAACTGTGCGAACAGCGTCCGCCAGGGACCAGCCAGGCGGTGCTGCTCCCTGGCCGGTGCCGGTACCGCGGTGTGCGGGCGCAGGCTGTCGATGGCCGCATGGATCCGGTCCAGCACCTCGTCTTCGTAGGTGCCGTCCGGCCGTGCGCGTGCTATCGCCTCGAGCAGCTGCGCCCGCGTGTCCTCGATAAGCGGCATGCCGGCTCAGAACTCGTACGCGAGACGGATGCCGTAGAACCTTCGTGGCGGTGCGAACACGTTGATCGAGCGCCCGAAGGTCGAGAGATCGAAGTTTTCCTGGGCGGTACGCACCCGGTCGGAGTCCGTCAGGTTCTCGATGAACAGGCTGGCCACGAGGTTGTCGCTGCGTGCACCGATGACGAGATCGATATTGGTGTAGGACGGCAGCACATAGCTGTTCGCGGAGTTCAGATAGCGCGAGCCCTGGTACTGGGCGGCGATATCGATGAACCCGGCGAAGCCGGCGGCGATCGGCGCGGTTTCGTAGTACAGATTGCCAACCACCGTATGCCGTGGCGCGCGCTCGAGCTGGTTGCCGTTGCCCGTGACGTTACACACGTTGGCGCCAGCCACCGTCACCACGGTGCAGTTACCGAAATCGGTCAGCGGCAGGGCGGTGGTGGTGGGCTCGGTGAAGTCGGTGTACCGAGTACCGAGGTAGGTGTAGGCCAGCCCGACCGTCAGCCCAGGCAACGCTGCCGGGCGGATGGTGGTCGAGAGGTCGAGACCGACCACCTCGGCGCCGCCCGCGTTGACCACGCGGTTGCTCACGCCCGAGGCCACATCCGGGTTCTCGATCAGCCGGGTGGTCTGCAGGTCCTTCCAGTCCATCAGGAACACCGCGGCATCCACCAGCATCTGGCCATCGAGCACGGTGGTCTTCATGCCGAGCTCGTAGTTCCAGAGCTTTTCCGCACTGAAGCCCGACTCGGCCAGCGGGGTGCCGAAGTTGAGCTCGCTCAGGCCGCCTGGCTTGAAGCCGCGGGCGATGGACGCATAGATCATGAACTCGTCTGCCAGCGCGTAGTCGACCGACAGTCGGGGCAGGAAGGCGCTGTCGGTGACCGAGGCCTGCTCCGTGCCGGGAGGCAGCGGGGCAAGCAGCGGGGCGAACAGTGTCTGCGTGAATTCCGAGCGGGTGACGACCTGTTTCTCGTCGATGTAGCGCGCCTCGGCAGTGACGGTTGTGCGGTCATTCACGTCAAACTCGACCAGGCCGTAGATCGACCAGCTGTCGATATCGCGGCCCTGCGGCACACCGAAGTCGATGGAGTTCAGGAACAGCTGTGACCCGGACAGCGCGGCGACCGGCGGGCGGAAGCCGTCGAACGGGAAGCCGCCGAGCGCCCGCAGGGAGTTGTTCGACTGCTTCATGCCTGACTGCCAGTACAGTGCGCCCACAGCCCAGCGGACGGTGTCGGCGTCGAAATCCTGCAGCCGAAGCTCGTGGCTGAACTGGCGGTAGCGGTTGTCGAAATCGACCACGTCGAACAGCTCCAGCGGCTCGGCGATCCCGTCCGGGAAGCTGTCATCGGGCAGGCCGAAGAAGTCGCCGTCGTAGTTCAGGCGGTCTTTCTGCCGCGCGTAGCCGGTGATTGACACCAAGGTCATGGTGCCGATATCCCACTCCATGTTCAGCGTGCCAAGCAGGGTGTCGCTGTCGGAGCCGGGGAAATCCCGACCGGTGCGCGGGTCGATGGACAGGCCGGTGACTCCGGAGAAGGCCAGGACGCGCTCAACCGGGGTGTTCGAAGGCAGTGCAAAGGGCGGCAGCACGCCACCTGCAATGGCGGCGGCAATCGCCTGGCCAGCGGGCGTATCGGGGCCCGGACGTGCGACCGCACCGGTGAAGCCCGAGAGTGCCTGGATGGCCCGCTGGTCGGCACGGTCATCCGAGTAGGCCAGGCGGGTGTAGACCCGGAAGTCGTCGCTCGGCGTGATCTCCAGCGCCAGGCTGGCGCCGGCCGAGCGGCTGCCATTCAGGCTCCCGCCGGAGACCGGATTGACGCGGTCTCCACCGAATTCCCTGTAGGCTGCGTTCGCGCGAAAGCGCACGACATCCTCTACCAGCGTGCCGGACAGCATGGCATTCGCACCGCCACTGTCGAAGCGGCCGACGTCAACGCCGACCCGGCCGGTCAGCTCATCGGTGGGGCGCTGGGTCACGTAGTTCACGGCGCCCGCGAAGGCGGCACGGCCATACAGTGCGCTCTGCGGACCCTTCACGACCTCTATGCGCTCGAGATCCAGCAGCGAGAGGTTCAGCAGATTGCCGCCTCCGGCGTTACCGAGCGCCTGGGTTGAGATGTCCACACCGTCGACCAGAATGCCCACCGGGGGCCGGCCACGCGTCGCGGGCAGGCCGCGGATGGCCGGGCGGACGTCCTGCAGGCTGATGCCCTGGTCGACCACCAGGCCAGGGGTGTATCGGGCGATGTCGGCCACGGTGGTGATACTGCGCCGCTCGATCTCCTCGGCGCTGAACGCCTGGATGACCAGCGGGATGTCCTGCAGGGACTCCTCGCGACGACGGGCGGTGACCAGGATCTCCTCTACCTGACCGCTGG
>SKYU01000073.1 GCA_007127715.1 Gammaproteobacteria bacterium
GACGACGAGGCTTTCGACCGGGCCATCCGCCCCCGCAGGCTGGAGGACTATGTCGGGCAGCCCGCCGTGCTGCGTCAGATGCGGATCTTCGTCAGCGCTGCCCGCCAGCGTGGCGAGGCGCTCGATCACACGCTGATCTTCGGCCCCCCGGGACTGGGCAAGACCACGCTGGCCCACATCATCGCCAACGAGCTTGACGTGAACCTGCGCCAGACCTCCGGCCCGGTGCTGGAGCGGGCCGGTGACCTCGCGGCGCTGCTGACCAACCTGCAGCCGAACGACGTGCTGTTCGTCGACGAAATCCATCGTCTCAGTCCGGTCGTGGAGGAGGTGCTGTATCCGGCCATGGAGGATTTCCAGCTCGACATCATGATCGGCGAGGGACCCGCCGCGCGTTCCATCAAGCTGGATCTGCCCCCGTTCACCCTGGTGGGTGCGACCACGCGCGCCGGACTGCTGACATCACCGCTGCGCGACCGCTTCGGTATCGTGCAGCGGCTGGAGTTCTACAACGTCGATGACCTCACCCGGATCGTCGGCCGCTCGGCGGGTATCCTTGCCCTGGAGATCGACGCGCAGGGCGCCCGGGAAATCGCCGCACGCTCGCGAGGCACCCCCCGTATCGCCAATCGTCTGCTGCGTCGGGTTCGCGACTTCGCCCAGGTCGAGGCCGACGGCCGGGTCACGGCGACGGTGGCACGCGCCGCCATGGATCTGCTGGACGT
Source organism: Gammaproteobacteria bacterium (assembly GCA_007127715.1). Lineage (GTDB taxonomy): Bacteria > Pseudomonadota > Gammaproteobacteria > Steroidobacterales > PWYM01 > PWYM01. The sequence continues at coordinate 726 of SKYU01000073.1, forward strand.
GGACCCGGCCGGCTTCGACATGCTTGACCGCAAGCTGCTGCTCACACTGATCGACAAGTTCGCTGGCGGCCCGGTGGGCGTCGACAGCCTGGCGGCTGCGATCGGTGAGGAACGGGGAACCATCGAGGATGTGCTGGAGCCTTATCTCATCCAGGAAGGGTTCCTGATGCGCACGGCGCGCGGCCGGATGGCCACCCCTGCGGCCTTCGCGCACTTCGGCCTGTCACCGCCCGCAGGTCGCGAGGGCGACCTGTTCAACGGGCAGTGAGGACCACCGCTTGAGCCGATTCAGCATTCCCGTCCGCGTCTACTGGGAAGATACCGACGCGCAGGGCGTGGTGTACTACGCCAACTATTTCCGTTTCATGGAACGCGCGCGCAGCGAGTGGTTGCGCGCGCGCGGCGTCGAACAGGCGACGCTCGCGGCCGAGCAGGGCCTGGTGTTTTCGGTAGTGGATACCGGCCTCAGGTTCCACAGGCCCGCCCGTCACGACGACCTGCTGGATGTCAGCGCGGTCCTGGCCGACGCCCGCGGCGCGCGCTTCCGGTTCGTCCAGGACATCCGCCGCGGCGGCCCTGAGGGCGAACTGCTGTGCACCGGCCATTGCGATGCCGCCTGTATCGACGCCACCACCTTCAAACCGCGGCGGCTGCCGCGTGGCCTGTTCGGAGAGCCTGAATGACCCACGACATGTCCATCATGCGCCTCATCCTCGATGCCAGCCTGCTGGTGCAGCTGGTGATGCTGGTGCTGGTCCTGGCTTCGGTGGCGTCCTGGGCGGTGATCCTGCGCAAGCGCCGGCTGCTGGGCGATGCGCGGCGGGCCGCCGACAGTTTCGAAAAACGTTTCTGGTCGGGCGGAGATCTCTCCTCGATGTACCAGGGCATCAGCCGAGGTGGCGAACCGGCGCTGGGCATGGCGGGAATCTTCGAGGCGGGCTTCCGCGAATTCGGGCGTCTGCACCGCCAGGACGGGCTGGCCTCCGGCGAGGTGCTCGAAGGTACCCGGCGGGCGATGCGTGTGTCGCAGCTTCGCGAGATCGATCGACTGGAACAGAGTCTCGGTTTCCTGGCGACGGTCGGCTCGACCAGCCCGTATGTCGGTCTGTTCGGTACGGTCTGGGGCATCATGAACTCCTTCCGGGCGCTCGGAAACGTCCAGACGGCCACCCTGTCGATGGTCGCCCCCGGGATCGCCGAGGCGCTGATCGCCACCGCCATGGGGCTGTTCGCCGCCATCCCGGCAGTCATCGCCTACAACCGTTACGCGGAGGAAGTCGGCCGGCTGGAACTGCGCTACGACACCTTCATGGACGAGTTCTCCAGCATCCTGCAACGCAATCTTCGCCGGTCGGACACCCCACCGGCCGGGGCCTGAGCCATGGATGCCACACCACGCCGCCGTCGCCGACTGATGGGCGAGATCAACGTCGTGCCCTACATCGACGTGATGCTGGTGCTGCTGATCATCTTCATGATCACCGCCCCACTGCTGACCCAGGGCATCCAGCTCGATCTTCCGGCGGTCGGGGCTGAACCTTTGGATGCGGACCTGCTCGAACAGCATGAGCCTCTGGTGCTGTCGATCGACGCCCAGGGCCTGCTCTACCTGAATATCGGCGGCGAGGAGGAGACCCCCCTGGACGCGGACGTGGTGCTTGCACGTGCGAGTGCGGTGATGCGCCGCGAACCGGCGACGCCGGTCCTGGTCCGAGCCGACCAGGCGGTCTCTCACGGCAGGGTGGTGGCTGGCATGCGGCTGCTGCAGGAGGCTGGGGCGGCGCGCGTCGGCATCGTTACGGGACCGCTCGAGTCGGAGCGCTAGGGGCAGCCCGTATGGGCGATATGCTTCGCGAATACGGCACCTCCGCGGCGATCGCCGCCGCGGCGCACCTGGTGTTGTTTGCGCTGCTGCTGGTGGGACTCGGTGTGCCACGCCCGACACTCGTGCCGGTAACCGGGGATGTCGAGGTGATGGAAGCCGTGGTCATCGACCAGTCTTTCTTCGATGAGCGGGAACGCCGTGCCCAGGAAGCCGAGGCGGCCCGGCAGGCCGAGCTGCGCCGCCAGCAGGAGGCAGCCGAACGCCGCCGCGCGGAGGAAGCGCGCCAGGAAGCCGCGCGCCGGGAACAGGCCGAGCGCGAGCGTCTCGAGCAGCTTGCCCGCGAGCAGGCGCGTGCCGAGGAGGCGAGGCGTCAGGCCGAGGCGGAGCGTCAGGCCAGGTCGCAGGCGGAACGACAGGCGCGGGAGGAGGCCGAGCGCCAGGCCCGGGAGGAAGCGGAACGACGGGCCCGCGAAGAGGCCGAACGTCGTGCCAGGGAAGAGGCCGAGCGACGGGCCCGCGAAGAAGCCGAACGCCGCGCCAGGGAAGAGGCCGAGCGACGCGCGCGTGAAGCCGAGGCCCGCCGGCAGGCGGAGCGCGAGGCGGAACTGCGCCGGATGCTCGAGGGCGAGGAGCGCCGTCGCCGTGCGGAGCAGGCAGGACTGCTGGATCAGTATCTTCGAATGATCGAGCAGCGTATCGTTCGCAACTGGGCGCGGCCGCCGTCGGCGCAACCGGGCCTGAACTGCACGGTCAACGTGCGTCAGGCCCCGGGAGGCACGGTGCTCGATGTGAGCATTGGTGCCTGCAACGGCGATGCTGCGGTGCGCCGCTCCATAGAGGCGGCCGTGTACCGCGCATCGCCGCTGCCGGAACCTCCGGACCCGACGCTGTTCGAACGCAACTTGACGATCATTTTCAGACCGGAAGCATGATGAGGACCGCAATGCCATTCTCGCTGGCCAGGGCCGTGGGGCTCGGTCTGCTGCTGTTCGTGCTTGCCGCCATGCCCGTGCGCGCGCAACTGGTGGTCGAAATCACGCGGGGAGACGTCCAGGCCGTGCCCATTGCCGTCGTGCCCTTCGGCTGGGAGGGCACGGGCGAGACCCCGTTCGACCTGGCCGGGGTGATCGAGGCCAACCTCGGGCGCACGGGGCTGTTCGCACCGATGGCCCGGCGGGACATGGTCTCGCAACCGACCACCACCGCGGGTGTGGAGTACCGTGACTGGCGGCTGCTGGGGACCGACGTCCTGATCATCGGGCGGTTGCTCGGTCAGGGTGGCGAGGATTTCGAAATCCAGTTCCAAGTGTTCGACATCGTGCGCGGCCAGCAGCTCATGGGCTATCGCATGAGCGCCAACCGGCGCGGCCTGCGGGGCGCAGCACACCGCATCAGCGACCTGATCTACGAGCGACTGACGGGTATCCCGGGCGCCTTCAACACGCGCATCGCCTATGTGACCGTCGAGGGCACGCCTCCCAACCGCACCCATCGACTCATCGTCGCCGACAGCGATGGTGAAAACGAGGCGGTGATCGCGGAGTCACCCCAGCCGATCATGTCGCCGGCGTGGTCGCCGGACGCCCGACGCATCGCCTATGTGTCGTTCGAAGGAGGGCAATCGGCGATCTACGTCCAGACCCTGCGCACGGGCGATCGCCAACGCGTGTCGGCGCGCGCCGGCATCAATGGCGCGCCGGTGTTCTCGCCCGACGGGCGGCGGCTGGCGCTGGTGCTCTCCCGCGAGACGGGTCGTCCCGACATCTACACTCTGGACCTCACCAGCCAGATGCTGACCCGTCTGACCGACAGCCCCTCGATCGACACCGAACCGGAATGGTCACCCGATGGTCGCTGGATCTATTTCACCTCCGACCGTGGCGGCGGCCCCCAGATCTACCGGGTCACGGCCGATGCACCGGGGCGTGCCCAGCGGGTGACCTTCGAAGGCCGCTACAATGCGCGCCCGAGGCTCTCGGCCGACGGCCGGAGACTGGCCGTGGTCCACAACGACGGTGGCAATTTCCGTATCGCCGTGGTCGACCTCGAGCGCAACACCACGCTGGTGCTCACCGACGGCAGCCTCGACGAGTCCCCAAGCTTTGCGCCGAACGGCGCCATGCTGATCTATGCCACCCGCGACGCAGGGCGCGGCGTGCTGGCGACCGTCTCGGCCGACGGGCGGGTGCGCCAGCGACTGCGGGTGCGCGAAGGCCAGGTCCAGGAGCCGGCCTGGTCGCCACTGCTTGGCCCGTGAACCACCTCCTTATCTCTTCTCCAACCGTCAACTGAGGACATCGAGTCATCATGAACACCTTGAAGTCAGCAAGCATCGTCGCGCTCGCCTGCGTACTCGCTGCCTGCGCGGGACGGGGCACGGCCACCCCTGACGACGCCGATCCAACGCGGGTGGACAGCCGCGACATGACCGGCACCGCTACCGGCACCACCCGGGGTGATGGACGTGGCGCGCGGATCGGCGGTCTCGAGGCCCTCGAGCCGGATCCCGCAGATCCCGTGCTCTCCAACATGACCATCTACTTCGACTTCGACCGTGACAACATCCGGTCCGAATTCATCCCGACGCTGGACGCTCATGCCGCCTTCCTGATGGAAAACCCGCGCCGGCGTGTACGCCTGGAGGGGCACACCGATGAGCGTGGCTCCCGGGAGTACAACATCGGCCTGGGGGAGCGGCGCGCGCTCTCGGTACGCCGCTACCTGCTGCTCCAGGGTGTCTCGGCCGACCAGCTGACCACCGTCAGCTACGGCGAGGAACGCCCTGCCATGCTGGGCAGCAACGAGGAGGCGTGGGCCCGCAACCGCCGCGTCGAGCTCGTCTACCGTCCGTGACGCCATGAACAGGATAAGGACGCGAACCCACCTGTCGATCCCCCTGCTGCTGGGGAGCCTGGTTGTGGCCGGTTGCGCGGCGCTCCCCACGGAGGAGGACCCGGTCCAGCTGCGCCTCACGGATATGGAGGCGCGGCTGATCCGTGTGGAGCGGATGCTCGACAGCCAGTCGCTGGCCATGCTTGCCAGCGAGGTCGACCAGCTGCAGCGCGAGGCCCAGCAGCTGCGCGGGGAGATCGAGAGCCTGCAGTTCGAGTTCGAGCAGGCGCAGGACCGCCAGCGCCAGCAATACCTCGATCTCGATGACCGTGTGCAGCTGATGGAGAGCCGCACGGGTCAGCTGGGCCTCCCCACGCCGGTCGGCGACTCCAGTGGCGGCGCGGCCGGCAGCCTGGCGCCCGGGACGCTGCCGCTGCCGGGGGCGGGCGACCGCGCCAATTACCAGGCCGCATTCGAGCTGTTGAAAGAGGGTCGCTACGACGAGTCCGGGAACGCGTTCCGGCAGTTCCTGGTGAGTTTTCCCGACAGCCCGCTGGCCGATAATGCGCAGTACTGGCTGGCGGAAACCGACTATGTGAACCGGCGCTTCCGCGAGGCGCTGCCCCAGTTCCAGCGCGTGCTCGACCAGTATCCGGACTCTCGCAAATACCCCGATGCGCTGCTCAAAATCGGCTATACGAATTACGAGCTGC
>SKYU01000025.1 GCA_007127715.1 Gammaproteobacteria bacterium
CCCTTGGGCAGCGTGGTCTGCCCGCTGCTGCCACCGCTGGTGACCGAGGGCCCTGCGCTGTAGCGGAATCCCAGCGCCTGGACTGGCTTTGGCTGGTACCGGCCATTGCCGCCGACCGACATGGTCCGGTGAGGTCCCTTGAGCCGCACATCGATGAGCCGTCCAAATGGGTTGTCCGGACCGGCAAGCGTGTGGGTGATCGATTTTCGGTGCAGATGCGGAACATGGTAGGTCTCGCAGAACGAGTCGATCATGGACTTCCAGTTGCACCGGACATCGCCCTGGAACTGGAAGTAGTTCAGTCCCTGGTCGAAGGGGTACCCGATGAGATCCCTGGCCTGCTGACCGAGGAACTCCGCGAGTGACCACTGCGGCGAAGGGTCGAGGTTGAAGAAGATGAACCCCTCCCAGGTGTCGACAGGAAACTCGCGCAGGCCCTTCTCAGTGCGGTCGAGTCCGGGGAACCCGTCGGCGTCAGGCACCCCAAGCAGTCTGCCGTCCAGACCGTATGCCCAGCCGTGAAACTGACAGCGGAATTTCAGGCAATGGCCCCTGCCATCGAGCGCCAGCTGATTACCGCGATGTTGGCACACATTATGGAACCCCCTGACCGAGCCGTCCTTCTGACGGACAAACAGGAGCGAAAGCTCCAGCGTGGGGATGTCTTTGACGACAAAATCACCCGGCTCGCGCAGCTCCTCCGCGCGCCCTGCATACATCCAGGTTCTTCGGAAAACCGCATCCAGCTCGTCCTGGTAGAAGTCGTCCGACCAGTACGGATCGCTGGGCAGTGGGCCTGTGCCGAGTTCCGGGTGACGGTCGGTCAGGGTCACAGGGGTGACTGCGGCTGCCATGCACTTTACTCCTGCGCCCGGGTATCGGGGAGCATCTCGACCATGGGGAAACGATCGGCCGGGAATCCGTCGAGAACCTCGGGGCTCTCGTACCACTCGATGGCGGGTCCGATCTCGGCGAGGGAGAGCATAAGCTTGAGCAGGCGTTGCTCGGGCGCGCCCAGGCAACCGAGCTGCTGCGCGGACAGGAGTTCCAGCGCCCGCTCGGCATGGCCGACCATGGCGTCGTAGAACTGGCGGAGTTCCGCGTAGGAGCAGCTGCGCCGTTTGGCGGAGCGCGCCGCCGTATCGGCGAGCACCCACTGATCAACGAAGGGCTCGAGTTCGGAAAACCCTGCGGGCAGAACGTGACCCATCTGATCTCCCCCAATCAGAGCTGGTGACGCGCTTGTCTTGCGGCGGGGCTGCCAGTGGATCCGGCATTCACCACCCATTGCCTGCCAGAATATACGAAAAAGACTTGTTGTCAGCAAGAAAGCGGCAGCCCCCGGATCGGTTTCCGGGCGACCTCGACGCCTATCGCAACGACATCTCGTCCTCGAAGAAGAACTTTTCCTCGCCGAAGGCCGGCCGCAGCTGGTCCAGCCAGGTCGCCGTCTCGTCATGGCGCGCGAAGAACGGCCGCTGCACCCAGTCGGGGTTGCGACCCTGGATGAAACGCAGCGCAAGGACCTTCTCGCCGTGGACTTCGGTCACGCCCTGGATTTCAACCTTGCCGGGCTTGGCGCTCATCGATGGCCCGCGTGCCGTCCGGCCGAGCCCGGAGACCTGCTGCATGGCATCACGGTAGATGTGCCACGCGCGGACGAGCGGCACTTCGAAGTAGCGGCGTGCGCCGGTATCGCGCTCGACGAACATGTAGTAGGGCACGATGCCGAGGCCGACCTGCGTGCGCCACATGCGCGCCCATGCCGCGGCGTCGTCGTTGATATGACGCAGCAGCGGGCCCTGGGCGCGGATCACGGCGCCCGTGTCGCGGACCCGCCGGATCGCTTCCCTGGCGATGGGTGTTTCCAGCTCCCGCCAGTGGTTGTAGTGGGCCATGATGGCCACATGCTTGCCGGCCATCACCAGCCGCTCGAGCAGCCGCAGCAGCGCATCGCTGTCGGCATCGCTGACGAACCGATACGGCCAGAAGGTCAGGGCCTTGGTGCCGATCCGCACCGTCTGGATATGTTCGAACGCCGGTCCGGTGAGCGCCGACAGATAGCCTTCGAGGTGGTGGGTCTTCATGACCATGGGGTCGCCGCCGGTGACCAGCAGGTCGGTCAGTTCCGGATGTTCACGCAGGTAGCGGTGCAGCTTTTCCGCCTCGCCCAGCGCGAAGCGCAGGTCCTTGTCGCCGACGAACTGCGCCCAACGGAAACAGAACGTGCAGTAGCTGTGACAGACCTGCCCCTGGCTGGGGAAGAACAGCACCGTCTCGCGGTACTTGTGCTGCAGACCGTCCACCGGTTCGTCATCCAGTGTCGGGACATTGAGCTCCATCTGCCCGGCCGGGTGCGGGTTGAGCTCACCGCGGAGCTCGGTCGCAAGGGCGCGAACCTCCTCCCGGGAGCCCGACCGCTTCAGCAGATCCGCCATGCGCGTGAAGGCTTCGGGCTCGAGCATCTCTCGTTGCGGGAACACGAGCTGGAAAATCGGATCGTCGGGTACACGCGACCAGTCGATGAGATCCTGGATAACGTATTCGTTCACGCGGAAGGGCAGCACATTGGCGACCACCTGCATCTCGAAGCGGACATCCTCGGGCAGGCGTTCGAGCTCGGGGATCTGCTCGAGCTGGTGGTGGGTGAAGACCTTGAACTTGCGCGGTGCTACGGATTGCAGATGACGCGCGTCAATGGCTTTGCTCATGGTGCATGACTCCCTGTGCTGGTCGCCCATGAAGGCGGGCACGCGGCCCGGACGCAGCGTTGCCGGGCGAGTGTGACGGACCTGCCGTCCCTGCAGTGCCATGGGTTGAACGGGCGTCAACGCGCCCCAACGGCCCGACGATGTCGTGTGTTCGGGCATCGTATGCGAGTCCTGCCACGCATTCGCGAGGCGGCCCCAGCGCTCCCGCAGGACACCCGTATCGGGCCTCCGTCTGCGGCGGGAAAGACGCCCGACCATACAGGGATTGGCCGAGAATGGCCAACAAACCGGCCGGTCGTTCCGGCTGGCGCCGGCCTGCCCGGTGGAGGGTTGCGCCACTCGATGGCTGTGCTAGGCTCCGTCGCGTCGCCGTTCAGATCGGCCTGTCCAAGGAACCGTCATGACCGTAAAGCGTGTATTGACCAGCGTTGCCGTGGCCGCCGCCCTGGGCGTGGGCGTGGCACTCGCCGACCAGCCTTTCCAGACCGAGATCGAAGCCCGCCAAGGCCAGTTCAAGCTGCTCGCGTTCAACCTCGGGCCGCTCGTGGGCATGGCACGGGGCGATATCGAATACGATGCGGCGACCGCGCAGGCCGCGGCCGACAACATCGCAGCGATCGCCTCACTGCAGCAGGATCGCCTGTGGCCTGCCGGTTCCGATACCGACAGTGTCTCCGGGACGCGCGCGCTGCCGGAGATCTGGGACGACACCGACGACGTCATGGCCAAGTTCGAGGCGCTGCGCGAGGCTGCGCTGGCCATGCAGCAAGCTGCCGGGACCGGCCTGGATGGCGTCCGCGGTCAGCTGCGCACGCTCGGCAGCGCCTGCTCCACCTGTCACGACGCCTATCGCGAGCCGCAGTAAGCGGCGCTCGCCGGCACGGCGCCCATCATGCGTTGGCTTGTCAATGCGCTGGTGGTGCTCGCCGTGCTCGGCGGCATCCTGTGGTGGTTGAGCGCGCCCGAGGTACTGCCTGACAGTCATTTCGAAGGCCTGACCGGGGACGCCGGTCACGGCGAGCTGGTGTTCTGGGCAGCGGGCTGCGCCTCCTGTCATTCGGCAGACGGGGCACGCGGAGATGATCGCCTGCTGCTTGCCGGCGGCCGGCGGTTCGAGACCGACTTTGGCACCTTTGTCGCGCCCAACATCTCCACTGATCAGGAACACGGCATCGGTGGCTGGTCGCTGGCGGAGTTCGGCAACGCCATGCTGCGGGGGGTCTCTCCCGACGGCGAGCACTATTACCCTTCGTTTCCGTATACCGCCTATATCCGCATGACCCTCGAGGATCTCGCCGATCTCAAGGCCTACCTCGATACCCTGCCGGCATCCTCCCGTGCGAACGAACCCCATGCCCTGGCGTTCCCGTTTACCGTGCGCCGGGGACTGGGCTTCTGGAAGCGGCTGTACCTGAATGACGACTGGGTGGTCGACGGCGAGCTCAGCGAGCAGCTCCTGCGCGGCCGTTACCTGTCCGAGGCACTGGCCCATTGCGGAGAGTGCCATACGCCGCGCGATGCTCTTGGCGGCCTGGATGTTTCGCGCTGGCTTGCCGGGGCGCCCAACCCTTCAGGTCGGGGTAGCATTCCGGACATCACGCCTGGTGGCCTGACCTGGAGCGAGCGCGATATCGCCGGCTATCTCGCCAGCGGCTTCACGCCTACCTTCGATACGGCAGGGGGAACAATGGCCGCGGTCGTCGATGCGCTCGCCCGGCTGCCCTCGGAAGACCACGCGGCCATCGCCGCCTATCTGAAGGCCGTTCCCGCCTCGGAGTAACCTGTCGCGGCGACGGTCATGCGGGCCGGTGGTGACGGCCAGCCGGCATACCCGCGCGGAACACCCAGATTCATGACTCCAGCCCGGCGGTCCGCCGGGCTAACCTGTGCGCATGACGGCTCCGCCCGGGGCTGTCCGGACTCCATGGACGGAGGACATCATGCACAGACGACGCGAGAGCCTGCTGCTGCACTGCCCGCTGGAAGCCGCATTCGAAGCGGCCCTGTCGTGCCACTGGCCCGCCCTGCCCGGCGGCGCCGGCAGCCGCCTGAAACCCGGCCGGCGCTATCTTCGGGAAGAGGCGCGGGGGGCCCGTCACGGACGCATCATCGACAGCCAGTGGCCGGTGACGTTGGCGTTGCGGGAACTGCTGGTGGCACCGGTCCCGGTCTTGCGCATCTATTTCCGCTATCGTTGCGAGCCACGCGGCGAGCGCACGCTCATGGTGCTGGAGACGCGGCTGACGCTGTTTGCGCCCGGCCGAATGCTCCCCTGGGTCTGGCAGAGCCGGATCATCGAGGAAAACCGTCATCGGCTGCAGCGGTTGCGACTGGTGGCGGAGGCCGGTGGCCCGCCCTCCGCGGTCTCGCCGGATGAGCTCTGGCTTTCACCCGGTATCACGAAACACTAGGCGATGGCCGGGTTTTCTGGCAGCTTGGCGGTCGGTTTCGCTGCTGGAGCGGTCTCCAGGACATGTTGCCCGCTGCTCCCGATGCCCACGCCATCGCCTGCATGCTGCTTGCCGGGCTCGCGCTGTTGCTGTTTTCGCGCGACCGCATCGCGATGGAGGCCACCGGTCTTGGGGTGCTGCTGCTGCTGGTCGTGGGCTTCGAACTGTTTCCCTACGAGTTCCGCGGTGAGCGCATCGCGGCCAGCCACTTTCTCGCGGGTTTCGGCAACAGCGCGCTGATCACGATCATCGCGCTGCTGATCTGCGCCAAGGGCCTGGAGACCACCGGAGCGCTGCAACCGCTTGCCCAGGCGCTTGCGCGCAACTGGACGCGATCGCCGCAGCTGTGTTTCCTGGCCACGCTGGTGCTTGCGGCCGGGCTCAGCATGTTTCTCAACAACACCCCTTTGGTGGCCATGCTGCTGCCCATCCTCGTGACGGTGTGTCTGCGGACCGGCGTGTCGCCTTCGGGCGTGCTGATGCCGGTCGGCTACGCCACCATCATCGGGGGCATGGCGACCACCATCGGTACCTCGACGAACCTGCTGGTGGTGGGCATCGCCGCCGATCTCGGGGTGCGTGAATTCCAGATGTTCGATTTCTTCCTGCCCGCGGTGATCGCAGGCGGTGTCGGGTTGCTGTTTCTCTGGCTGATCGCGCCACGGCTCGTGCCGGAACGCACCCCCCCGATGCCCGACACCTCACCACGGGCATTCCGTGGCATGTTCGAGGTGGCCGAAGACAGCTATCCGGCCGGCCGCACCCTGATGGAAGTGCTTTCGCGTACCGAGAATCGCATGCGCGTGGAGCGGATCGAGCGCGGCCAGAGCCTTCGTCTTGCGCGTCTGCCCAACCTCCGGCTGCAGGCCGGCGACCGGCTTTATGTTCTGGATACCCCCGAGAATCTCAAGGAATACGAGCGGCTGCTGCAGTTGCCCCTGTTCGGCGGCCCGGGCTTCGGCCAGCGTGTCTCGCAGGGCGCGGCGCTGGAGGCCAGCGGGCAGCGGCTGGCCGAGGTGGTGGTGCGTCCGGGTTCGCCGCTCGATGGACAGCGTCTCGAAGGCAGCGACTTTTTCGAGCGCTACCGGCTGTTGCCGCTGGCGGTGCACCGGCCGCGCACGCAGGCCGAACTGTCGGGTGCCGCCGAGCCCGGGGTGGACACGGTGCTGCGTGCCGGTGATGTCATCCTGGTCCAGGGTACCCGACGCCACGTCCGGGATCTTCAGGCCACCGGCCGACTGCTGGTGCTCGATGGCCAGACCGATCTGCCGCAGACCGAGCGGGCGCGCACGTCGCTGGCGATCGTGACCATGGTGATCGTGCTGGCTGCGTTCGGCGTGCTGCCGATCGCGCTTGGCGCGATCTGCGGTGTTGCTGCGCTGCTGGCCACCCGCTGCCTGAACTGGGAACAGCTGCGCGAGGCCCTGGACCGCAAGCTGATCATCGTGATCGTCGCGGCACTGGCGCTGGGGCAGTCGTTGTTCGTGACCGGTGCCACCGAGTACCTGGCCCAGCTGTTCGTGTTTTCCGTGGGAGATCTGCCCGTCTGGCTGGTGCTCGCCGGGCTGATGCTGCTGTGGGCACTGCTGACGGAACTGGTGACGAACAATGCTGCCGCGGTGCTCGGCGTGCCCATCGCCATCGCGATCGCCCGTGAACTTGGTGTCGATCCCGAGCCCTTCGTGCTCGCGGTACTGTTCGCCTCGAACATGAGCTACCTGACGCCCATGGGATACCAGACCAACCTGCTGGTGCTCTCGGCCGGGGGGTACCGGTTCACGGATTTCTTCAGGGTCGGCATCCCCCTGCAGCTGCTGGTGTGGCTCACGCTCTCGATCGCCCTGCCGCTGCTGTACGATCTCGGCCCGGTCGCCGGCTGACGAACCCTGTAACCGTCTGTCTGCCTGACCGGCGTATACTGATACCCATTGCATTGCGGACCGATACTGGATGCGCGTCTTTACCTGTACCTGCGGGAATCGGCTGTTTTTCGACAACGATCGCTGCATGGCCTGCGGCCGGCGGACCGGTTTCGTACCGGCGCTGGGCGAACTGGTGGCCATCGAGGGCGATGACGACAACGGCTGGATCGCACTGCACCCGAGGCTCGAGGGGCAGCGGTTTCACCGCTGCCGGAATTACGCCCAGGAGGATGTCTGTAACTGGATGACGCCGGTCGAGGACGGTCATGCCTTCTGCCAGGCCTGCCGCCTCAACCAGGTCATCCCGGATCTCACCCAGCCGGAATATCGTGGTTACTGGGCGAAGATCGAAGCGGCCAAGCGGCGGCTGATCTACGGGCTGAACGCCCTGGAGCTTCCGGTGATCTCCAAGTTCGATGATCCGGACAAGGGCCTGGGGTTCGCCTTCCTGGCCGATGCCGAGCCCTCCCAGGAGTTCAGTGACCAGCTCGGTGAACATTCGCGCGTGCTGACCGGCCACAACCATGGCCTGATCACCATCAATATCGCCGAGGCCGATGACGTGGTGCGCGAGGAAATGCGCCGCTCCATGGCCGAGCGCTACCGCACGCTGCTCGGTCATTTCCGCCATGAGATCGGTCATTATTACTGGCTGCTGCTGGTGCAGGATTCGCCCGAACTCGAGGGTTTCCGCATGCTGTTCGGCGATGAGCGCGAAGACTACGGCGAAGCGCTGCAGCGTTACTACGCCAACGGACCGGCCCCGGACTGGACGGCACGGTTCATCAGCGCCTACGCCTCGGCCCATCCCTGGGAAGACTGGGCCGAGACCTTTTCCCACTACCTGCACATGGTCGACACCCTGGAATCGGCCGCCCAGCTCGGTCTGCTGCCGATGACCCTGACCGGGCGCAATGCCGCCGGTGGTCTGCAACGCTGGTTCTCGGCCTGGATGGAACTCACTGTCGGGCTGAATGAGCTCAATCGCTGTATGGGACATCCCGACCTCTACCCGTTCGTGCTCTCCGGCAAGGGCCTGGAGAAGCTTCAGTTCGTGCACGACGTGCTGGCGCGAGGTGCCGGGCGTCCACGCCAGGCCCTTGCCGCGGTCGCCACCGGCGGACCGAGCTACTGATCGCGTGACCGCCGGATGCGCAATGCCGGCGGCTCTGGTAATTTCCTGATCATGCGCGTGAACTGGCATGACTATCCCGTCGAGGGGCAATGGGACGAACTGGTCCGGCCCGACGGGCGCGCACGCCCGGGTGCGGGCAGACTGCTGAAGACCCTGGCCGGCTTTGACGCCGAAGAGCTGGCGTTGCGCCAGGGTGCCGCGGACCTCGCCATCAAGGCGATGGGTATCACCTTTACCGTGTATCACCAGGAAGAAGGCTCGATCGATCGGGCCTGGCCGCTGGACATCATCCCGCGGGTGATCGCGCTCAGGGAATGGCGGCGGATCGAGCGTGGCCTGGTCCAGCGCGTGCGTGCGCTCAACGCCTTCATCGACGACGTCTACCATGACCGCGAAATCGTGAAGGCTGGCCGGTTTCCCGGAACCTACCTCGAAAACTCGGCCAACTACCGCCCGCAATGCCAGGGCATCTCGCCGCCCCTTGGCATCTGGGCCCACATCTGCGGATCGGACCTGGTGCGCGCCGCTGATGGCACGGTCTACGTGCTCGAGGACAACCTGCGTGTCCCCTCCGGTGTCTCCTACATGCTGGAGAACCGAAAGGTCATCAAGCGGGTGTTCCCCGAGCTGTTTGAAAGGATCGCCATCCAGCCGGTCGACGACTACCCCTCGCAGCTGTTCGATACCCTCGCGGCGCTGTCGCCGCGGCCTTCGGAGTACCCGGAAGTCGTGGTGCTCACGCCCGGCATCTACAACTCCGCCTACTTCGAGCATGCCTATCTTGCCCAGCAGATGGGCTGCGAACTCGTCGAGGGGCGCGACCTGCTGGTCGGCGAGGATGACTGCGTCTATGCACGCACGGTCGAGGGCCTGACCCGCGTGGATGTGATCTATCGCCGGGTCGACGACCTCTTCCTCGATCCCGAGGTGTTCGATCAGGATTCGATGCTTGGCGTGCGCGGACTGATGCGCGCCTGGCAGGCGGGCAACGTGGCGCTGGCCAACGCGCCGGGCGCCGGCGTGGCGGATGACAAGCTGGTCTATACCTTCGTGCCCGACATGATCCGCTTCTACCTGGGCGAGGAACCCCTGCTGCCCAATGTGCCTTCCTGGCTGTGTGCCGACCCGGAGTCGCGACGCTACGTGCTGGAGCATCTTGCTGAGCTGGTGGTCAAGCCGGTCAACGAATCCGGTGGTTATGGCATGCTGATCGGGCCCGCCTCGACCCAGGCCGAGAGAGAGGCATTCGCGGGCCTGATCCGCCGTCAACCGCGCAATTACATCGCCCAGCCCACCCTGTCACTGTCGACCGTGCCGACGGAGATCAGCAATCGCATCGAGCCACGGCATGTGGATCTGCGGCCGTTCATCCTCTCCAGCGACCGGGTGCACGTGACCATGGGCGGGCTGACCCGTGTGGCCATGCGCAAGGGCTCGCTGGTGGTGAACTCCTCGCAGGGCGGGGGCAGCAAGGACACCTGGATCGTGGGACGCGACTGAAATGCTCTCGCGGGTAGCTGAAAACCTCTACTGGCTGGCGCGCTACATGGAACGCGCGGAGAACACCGCGCGGATGATCCAGGTCAACGCCAACCTGGTGCTCGACCTGCCCGGTGGGGTGACGGCCGGCTGGGCGCCGCTGATCCGCATCGTCGAGGCCACCGAGGCGTTCGAGGCCAGCGGCCGCAAGTACGGCGAGCGTGGCGTGATCGCCTTTCTGGTGGGTGACTACGACAATCCCTGCTCCATCGTCTCGAGCATCGCGCTGGCGCGGGAAAACGCCCGTACCGTACGCGACATGATCCCCCGCGAGCTCTGGGAGCACGTCAACGACCTGCACCTGTATGCCCGCGAGCACCTCAAGGGCGGCCTTGCCCGGCGTGAACGCCACCAGCACCTGCAGTACGTGATCGAGGCTGCGCAGGCGTTCACGGGTATTCTCGAGGGCACCATGATCCGCGGCATGGGGTTCCGGTTCCTCAGTGCCGGGCGCTACCTCGAGCGTGCGGACATGACCTGCCGCATCGTCGACGTGCGCTCCAGCTCGCTCTTGGTCGACAAGGAAGCCGAGTCGCTCAAGCCCTATGAGAACATCCAGTGGATGAGCGTGCTGAAGTCGCTCACCGGCTACCAGATGTATCGTCTGAAAAAACGCGTCCGGGTGCACAGCGATGCCGTGGTCGAGTTCCTGATGCTCGATGACGAGTTTCCCCGTGCGGTGTACAGCTGTCTGGGACATCTCGAGGTTCAGCTCTCCAGCCTGCCGAACAATACCGACCCGCTGCGTGTGGTGACACGGTTGCGGCGTCACCTGCTGGAGCAGCCGCTGCGCGATGTCCGGGCCGACAGCCTCCACGCCTATATCGTCGAGGTGCTGGAAGGCCTCGGCGAGGTCCACGACTCGTTGGCGCAGAACTACTTCGACCCGGAGCTCGCAACCCGTCGCGCCTGAGCGTCAGGCGGGGGTCAGGGGCCAGAAGATCGGCAGCACCAGGAAGGTGGCGGCCATTACCACCAGCGCGACCGGCACGCCCATCTTGATGTAGTCGATGAAACGGTAGCCTCCGGGGCCCATGACCAGCACGTTGGCGGGATGCGAGATCGGGCTCATGAAGCTTGCCGCAGCCATCGCGACGGCCATCATGCCGGGATAGGGCGAGATGCCGAGTGCCGCGCTGACCGACAGGACGATCGGCGACATCAGCACCACCAGTGCCGGTACCGGCATCACCAGCGTACCGATGGCCGTGGCCACATACAGTCCGCCGATCACCGGCCAGGGGCCCAGGCCACCCAGCGCCTCGAGCAGCAGCTCGCCGAGGTAGATGTCCGCGCCGGTCTGCTGCATCGCCGCCCCCAGCGGCAGCATGCCCGCGATCAGGAAGATCGCCCGCCACTCGATCGCCCGGTAGGCCTCCTCCATGCGCAGACAGCCGGTCAGCACCATGAGTGCTGCCCCGGTCACGGCAGCGATGTAGATCGGCATCCACCCGCTCAGTGTCATGGCCACGACAGTGAGCATGATGCCGGCGGCGAGCGGCGCGCGGCGGGCGTCGATGGTGCCGCCGGTGGCGGTCAGCACCAGGAAATCCGCGTCGCGTTCCAGCATCTGCAGGCGCTGGCGGGGCCCGAGCAGCAGCAGTGCATCGCCGAGCTGCAGACGCAGCTGGTCGAGGTTCGAGCGGATCGCCACCCCGTTACGCCAGATGCCGACCAGCTCCAGCCCGTAGCGCTCCCTGAAGTTCACGTCCTGTACCGGTTTGCCGACCAGGCTCGAGCGGGGTTCGAGCGTCGTCTCCAGCATCGCCAGGCGGTCGGACTGGAATTCGCCAAGGACCGGTACGGTCGTCTGTTCGGCATCCAGGCCCTGCAGGCCACGGAGAATCTCCACATCCCCCGGCCGTCCCTGGATCAGCAGCAGATCGCCACCGCGCAACGGCTGATCCGGGTCCGGCATGATCACGAGCTCGCCCTCGCGGAACAGGGCGAGCATTCGAAAATCGAACGCATCGCCCAGGCGGCTGCGGGCCAGGGTGTCTCCTGCCAGTTCCGACTCCTGCGGTACCCGGGCGACGAATACCCGCTCCTGCAGCCGGTACACGTCCCGCAGTTCCTCTTCGGAGACCTCCCGGGTGTCGCTGAAGTCGGGTGAGCCGCGCAGCTGCTGGAGGGTCTCGGTCGCGCACTGGATGAGCAGCACGTCGCCGGGGCGCAGGGGTACGTAGGACAGGTTCACCCGACGGACGAGGTCGCGACGGCGTATCGCCAGCACGTTGGCGTTGTAGCGCCGCCGGAATTCGCTGTGGTGCAACAGCTCCTCGGCCAGGGCCGAGCCTTCCGCGACGGTGACTTCGACGAGCTCCACCTGCTCCGACATCAGCGCCTGCAGCACCGGCGCCTCACGTTCGATGACCAGTTCCGACCAGCGACGGAAATCGTTGAAGCGGTCGAGCCGGCCCTGCACCAGCAGCCGGTCCCCGGCTCGCAGCACGGTCTGGCGGCTGGGGAGGGTCTCGGTACGTCCGCCGCGCACCAGGGCCAGCACGATGAGGCCCGCTGCCGAGCCGATCCTGCTCTGTCCCAGGGTACGGCCCACCAGCACGGAATCCTTGGGGATCTGGATGTTGAAGGTCCGTGCCTGTAAACCGTACTGGGTACGGAGATTGCGCTGGCTTCGCCGCCTGGATTCCGGGTCAGGCTTGATCCTCGGCAACAGCAGCCGGCCCACCAGAGCGACGAACAGCGTACCGGCCAGCAGCGCCACACCGCCGACCGGTGTGAAATCGAACAACCCGAAAGGTTCGAATCCGGCGTCCTCCAGGGCGCCGCTGACAAGCAGGTTGGGGGGCGTACCGACCTGGGTCGTCAGGCCGCCCAGCAGCGTCGAGAACGCCATCGGCATCAGCAGGCGTGAGGGTGGGATCCGCGTGCGCCGCGAGAGATCCATCACCACGGGCAGCATCAGTGCGGCGACCCCGATATTGTTCATGAACGCCGACAGGCCGCCGCCGGTCAGCATGATCACCACGACCATGCGGAATTCGCTGGGCCCGGCCAGGCGCAGGAGATAGCGTCCCAGGATGTTGGCGATGCCGGTTCGCGTCAGTCCCTCGCTGAGAATGAACATCGCCCACACGGCGATCACGGCCGGATTGCTGAAGCCCGCCACGGCACCGGCCGGGTCGACCAGGCCGGTGAGCGCGAGGGTGGCGAGCACCAGCAGCGCCACCAGGTCCATGCGCAGCCGCTCGCTGACGAACAGCACCAGGGCGACCAGCAGAATGGTCAGGACGAGGGCGATCTCCAGGGTCAAGCCCCGGCCCTCCCATCGCGTCCCGCGCCGCCGCGGCGCATGTTCAGGCGGCCTCGGCGGCGGCCTGGCGGCGCTGGAACTCCTGTTTGCCTTCGATGATCAGGTCGTAGATCTCCTGGGCCCGGCCGCCCACCCGGCGGATCAGGCGTTCATGCTGCGGCCAGGCCTGCTCCACCCACCGAGCCCGCTGCTCGTCAGTCCATTCATGGACCTCGATGCCCCTGTCGGGCAGTCCGTCCAGCGTCTCCGCCACCATGCGTCGTGTGACCTCGCGGACCACATCGTGCCCGCCAAACGCCGTCCGGAGGACCTCCTGCTCGTGGGGGCCCAGGCCGGCGAACCAGCGGGCGTTGGCAAGGATGAAGCCCTTGTCGTAGCTGTGCCGGCTGAGCGAGAAGTGACGTGCCTCGCTCATCACGCCGCCATAGGTGTACATGGTCGTCGAGGTCGCGCCTCCACGGATCAGACCGGTCTGCAGCGAGGGGACGATGTCGGTGAAGGGCAGCGACTTGGAATCCGCGCCGATGCTCTCGGTGAAATGCAGGGCAGCCAGCGAGGAGGCGGCCCGCATGGGGTAGCCCCGGGCATCGGAGGGCTCGAGGATGGGCTTCTGGGCGTAGAGGTTCACCCAGCCGATGTCGGTGTACTGCAGTACGACCAGCCCCTGCGCGGCGAACAGCTCACTGAACGGCTCGAACAGGTACTCGTCGAACACGAAGTCAACTTCCTCGGTCGACTCGAACAGGAAGGGCGCGGAGACGACGGCGATTTCGGGGACGATGGTTGCCAGCCCCTGGAACGAGCCGCCGCCGACCTGGATCCTGCGCCCGCGTCGCAGCTCGGAGAGCATGGTCTCTTCGGGGCCCGCCTCGCCGCGGACCAGCATCACCGGCTCCAGCGTATCGCGGGCCTGCTCGCGCACGTTGCGCTCGAAGCGTGCCCAGTGCTGCTCGTCGGAGGAGCCTGAAAACATGAAGCCACCGACGTTGAAGCGCTGAGGGCCGGCGGCATCGCGCTCATCGTCCGGAGAGGCGCAGCCAGCCATCAGTGCGGCGGCTGTGAAAAGGGTCAGCAGGTGTCGCATGGCAGAGTTCCCGAGGCTGGGCGAGAGGCGGAACGCACGGTGTGATGTTAAACCACCCGGGCCCTCCGCGTGGCACGATACATGCCCGTCAGGGTCGACCACCGGACATGTCGAGCAGTTCCGCCAGGGCAGGCGCCTCGTCCGGACGCTCGGCATGCCTGAGGTGTCTGCCACCGGGGGCTGCCGTCCGGACAGGGATATCCCGCCGGTCCTCCTCGCGCAGCAGCAGCTGCACCGGACAGTCGATCCCGGCGAGCCGGGCGCGAGTGTCTTCGCGCATCGCCGCGCGGGTGACCGCGCCCCAGTGGGGCAACTGCTTCAGCAATGCGAGCAGCGTGCTCTGCAGCGTCTCGGCACGGAAGTGCGGGGTGATGGCGCGCCGCGCTTCGGCCGAGCCGTCATACCATGGCCAGGCGAGTGCCCGGTCACGCAGCAGGTGCCATAGCGTCAGCAGATGCGACCCGCAGGCTTGTGGCGTGAGTGCTGGAGCGATCTGCCGGTCGACGGCCTGGCGCGCCTCCGGGGTCAGCCAGGGCAGACCGGCCAGGTGCAGTCCGCGCACCCGTGCCGGATGGGTTGCGGCCAGCCGCAGGGCCAGCGGCGCGCTGCCGAAGGCGGCAAAGACTTCGAACTCGTCGATCTCCAGATGTGCCGCCATCGAGGCCACGACCTCTGCGTGCTCGTCGATGCCGGACGCCTCGGCCGCCAGTGCGTCGGAGTCGCCGGTGCCGGGCAGCTCCGGGAGCACTACGGTGCGATCGTGGCCGACCAGGGCCTGAAACAGCGGGAGCAGCTCGCTGGCGGCGCCAGGCAGGTCATGCAGCAGCACCAGCGGCGCCCGGGCACCGGCGGCGCCCAGGTGGGCATAGGCGTGCAGCTGGCCGTGCGGGAACGGAAGATAGACCGGCCCGCCGCCGCTCGGTGGCGTCACGCCCTGCAGTCCGGGTATGCCCCGTGGCCCGTCCGTGGCGGCGACGGCCTCACCCAGCAGGGCCGAGACGCGTTCAGCCCAGGCCTCACGCGTATCCGGCAGCCGCTCGACCCTGAGGCCGGCGGGCCGGGGTTCCGGCAGGGCATCCAGATAGGGATAGAGCACGTCGCTCGGCCGGCAGCAGAGCACCGCGGGCACCCGCAGCGCTGCCAGTGCCGGTTCGGCGCGATAGCGCATCGCCGCGGCATAGGCATCCGAATAGTGCGCGCCGGCACTGAACAGGTCCAGGCTGTAGTCATGAAGAAGCGCTGGACTGGGCAGGTCGACTGCCATGCGGGTTTCCGCGCGCAGGTCGAACCACGGGAAGAACCGGTGCATATCGCGAATGCGTGTCCATACGGCAGCGAGATGGCTGCCATCGGCCAGCGGCTGGAATGGGGCCATGTAGCGGTCGATGAAGTGCTCCGGCGTCGGCTGCGCCGGCAGGCTGAGCCCCTCCATGATCACCGGTCCTGCCAGCGCAGGGTGCCGATGGGCATACTCCAGCGCGATCTTGGAACTCGTGTGGAACCCGTACACCGGCGCGCCCGCAAGCCCGAGGGCCTCCACGGTCTCGGCGAGAGCGTCAGCGAAATCGGCGATGGTCAACTGTCGGTCGGCCGGCAGCGCCGTGGAGTTCCCGTAGCCCGGAGTGTCGAGTGCGACGGCCGTGAACTGCTCGGCCAGCCGCGGCAGCAGCGGCGCGTAGAGGCGCGAGGAGCGCGGCGAGTCGTGCAGCAGGATCACCGCAGGCCCCTCTCCCGCATAACGCAGATGGACCGTGCCGCGGCGGGTCGTCACATAGCCGCGCTGCACGCGGGCCGGGCCGTGGGCGACAGTGCTCACAGGTCGGAGAGCTTGGTGAATTCGTAGCCGCCCCCGCGAGGCCCCCAGACATGCTCGCCCTCCTCGGTGAATCCGCGGTCCCAGTTGGTGAAGCCCGTGGCCGTGACGCTGGAGACCGAACGCATGAAGGCCGCGCCACGCCAGGTGTTGCGGCACTGTTCGTCGATGGTGCTGCCGGCAAACACCCCGGGTTCGACCTGGCGGTAGAGGTTGTCGCAGCCGGCCTCGGCGGAGAGCACGGTCGGATCGAGGCTGTCGAAGCGCTCCGGGGACTGCCAGTCGCCGATATGCTCCGAGGTCTGTGGGAACGTGTAGACCCGCAGGCGGATGTCCCCCTGTTCGTCGCGGAAATACCGCTGGATACGCTGGCGGTATGGGCGTTCCTGGCCTTCGATCTGCTGCTCGGTGTAGACCCAGTAGCCTTCATCGCGGTCGGGCCAGATCCGCACCGCCCGGAACGCCACCACCTGGTAGCTGCTGTCGCGCGCCGCCTGCGGCGCGGAGGTGAAGACCCCGGTGTGATAGCCGACCAGGCGGCCCAGCTCCGGATCTGCGGGCGGTAAGGGCTGGCCCGCACAGCCCAGCACCAGCACGGCGGCGAACAGCGAGGGCAGGCGCTGGGCGGCTCGGCGGATAAAGAGGTTGGTCATCGGCGCATCCCCCAGGGCGTACAGGCATCAGGTCGTCAGTGGCACCGAACTATACCTTGGCTCCATGGACACGCAACGCGCCCCTGCAGCCCCGGATCGGCGGGCGTAGAATGCGCGGCTTTGCGCATCTGCAGGAGAAGGCATGGAGGCAGCCACGATGTACCGGCCCGGCCGCACACCGCGTGAACAGGACCGTTCACTGCGTGGTGTGCGCTATCGGCTGCGGGAGTGGGGGCCGGAGGATGGGCGCCCCGTGCTCCTGCTGCACGGCTGGGGTGATTGTGGCGCCACCTGGCAGTTCCTGGTGGACCAGCTGCCCCGCGACTGGCGACTGATCGCGCCGGACTGGCGGGGGTTCGGGGACAGCGCCTGGAATCACGGCGCCTACTGGTTTCCGGATTACCTGGCGGATCTCGATGCGCTGGTGGCCGAGCTCTTCCCGGCGCAGGCGGTGGAACTGGTCGGGCACAGCATGGGTGGCAACGTCGCTACGCTGTTCGCCGCCGTGCGGCCGGAGAAGGTGCGGAGGGTCGCCAGCCTCGAGGGCTTCGGCCTGCGGGACATGCCACCGGAGAAGGCGCCGGGCCGCTATCGCCAGTGGCTTGACGAAGTCCGCGCCGCCGAGCCTTTCCAGACCTACGCCGATCCCGAGGCGCTGGCGGGCAGGCTGCAGCGCAGGCACCCGCATCTGCCCCTCCCGCATGCGCTGTTCGTCGCAGAGGCGTGGACCCGCCTGGACGGGGCCGGCCGGCGGGTGATCAAGACCGACCCCGGCCATCGCTGGGTGAATCCGGTGCTCTATCGTCGCGCCGAGGCCGAGGCCTGCTGGCAGGCGATCGAGGCGCCGGTGCTGTTCCTGCTTGCGCGCGGCTCGCATTTCTGGACTGACGAGGCGGCGCGTTTCATCGATCCCGATTACGGCGCGAAACATTACCGGCATCTTCATGAACAGTGGCTGGACGACTGCGGCCACATGTTGCACTGGGAACGTCCCGAGGCGGTGGCCGAGGCGCTCGTGGGGTTTTTCGACCGCGATTGAGGCCTGTATGGACGTACAGGGCCGCGGTGTACTAGGCTCGCGGCATGAGCGAGCACGCTGCAGCGGATCTGTCGACCACCTCCTCCAGTGATCCGTTCGCGGCGCTCAACGAGGCACAGCGGGCGGCGGCGGAGTTCGGTCAGCGCGGCGTCGAAGGCCTGTCGGCTGGCCCGCTGCTGATCATCGCCGGTGCCGGTACCGGGAAGACGGGCACCCTGGCTGCCCGGGTCGCCCGGCTGGTACTGGCCGGCCATGCTCCGGAGCGCCTGCTGCTGCTGACCTTCAGCCGTCGCGCCGCCGAGGAGATGGGGCGCCGTGCCCGGCGCATCGTGGCCCAGGTGGCTGGTGGCGCGCCCGGCAATGGGCGCCTCCCCTGGTCCGGCACCTTCCACGGCATCGCCAACCGCCTGCTGCGCGAGTACGCGGCGAACGTCGGCCTCTCGCCCGGCTTCACGGTGCTCGACCGTGGCGATGCCGCCGACCTGATCGATCTGGCCCGCCATGATCTTGGCTTTTCGCGCATGGAGCGGCGCTTTCCCCGGAAGGAAACCTGTCTCGACATCTATTCCCGTACGGTCAATGCCGAGGCGGCACTCGAGGATGTGCTGGCCCGCTGGTTTCCGTGGTGTGCGGACTGGGAGGCGGAGTTGCGGCAGCTCTTCCGCCGCTACGTGGAACTCAAGCAGACGGGTGACCTGCTCGACTACGACGACCTGCTGCTTTACTGGTATCACCTCATGCAGGAGCAGGAACTGGCCGATGCCGTGGGCGGTCGCTTCGATCACGTGCTGGTCGATGAATACCAGGACACCAATCTGCTGCAGGCCCAGATCATCCGGCGCTTGAAGCCCGACGGCTGCGGCGTGACCGTGGTGGGGGACGACGCCCAGAGCATCTATGCCTTCCGCTCCGCCGAGGTGGAAAACATCCTCGCCTTCCCAGCGCAGTACACGCCCCCGGCCACGCTGCTGCGGCTGGAGCAGAACTACCGCTCGACCCAGCCGATCCTCGACAGCGCCAATGCGCTGATGGCCGAGGCCTCGCGACAGTACGGCAAGCGTCTGTGGAGTGCCCGCCACAGCGCCCAGAAGCCCTGTTACGTCACGGTCGAAGACGACAGTGCCCAGACCGACTATGTCGTGCGCAGCGTGCTCGCCGCGCGTGAGGCCGGGGTCGAGCTGCGCCGCCAGGCTGTGTTGTTCCGTAACGGCCACCACAGCGACGGCCTGGAACTCGAACTGACCCGTCGCAACATTCCGTACGTAAAGTACGGCGGGCTGAAATTTCTGGAGGCTGCACACGTCAAGGATCTGCTGTCGCTGCTGCGTCTGGGCGAGAACCCGCGGAACCGCGTCGCGCTGTTCCGGGTGATGCAGCTGCTGCCGGGCATGGGGCCGGCCAACGCCGAGCGCGCCTTCCAGTGGCTGGCCACGAACGAATGGTGCGTCGCCACGCTCGCGCAGTTCACGCCGCCGGCGGCGGCGCGGGAGGACTTTACGGCGCTGGTCGCCCTGCTGGTCGAGCTGGCGCAGCCAGAGGCCTCGCTGGTCGACGGCTGGCAGTCGCAGCTCGAGCTTGCGCGGCGCTGGTACCAGCCCCAGCTTGAGCGACTGTATGCCGGTGCCCAGGCCCGCGTGGGCGACCTCGAGCAGCTCGAACAGATCGCCACGCGGTATCCCACGCGGGAACGCTTTCTCTCGGAGCTTACGCTCGACCCGCCACAGGCGAGCTCCGATC
>SKYU01000031.1 GCA_007127715.1 Gammaproteobacteria bacterium
AGCAGGATGGCCGGCGTGACCCCGGCAAGTCCTCTGGACGTGAGCATGATGTCGATCTCCCCCGGAACTGCGAACCTCCAGTCTAGCGGCAGACGGGCGTGCTGTCTGTCCGGTGCCCGGCTGCGGTCAGGTCGCGTCGGTCACCCGGATGCCGCCGGCCCGGCGGGGATCGGCCGCGGCCACCAGATCGCCTGTGCCATCGCGCAGTGTGGCCCCGACGCCGCCGAAGAACATCGACGGCGCATCGAACATCCGCACGGGCAGGGTGAGTGCCCGGGTCTCCAGGCCGGGCTCGACGGCCGCCTGCCAGCGGCCGTTGCGATATTCCAGGTGCAGCCGCGGTGCGGCGATCGCCTCGGCCAGGGGCCGGGTGCCTCCCAGGAACTCCACCAGCACCTGAAACAGGGCGGTGGTGATCCGGTCGGCGCCGGGCGAGCCGATGGCCAGTGCCGCGCCGTCGCCGGCATGCCGCGCGCAGGTCGGTGCCATGTTGGAGGGGACGGGTGTGCCCGGCGCGGCGAAAGCCAGTCCACGCGGATTGAGTTCAAGCTCCCCGAGGCAGTTGTTGAGCCACAGCCCGGTGCCCGGCGGGATGAGTCCCGAGCCGTAGCCCGCCGACAGCGTGATGGCGCAGCACAGGCCCGCAGCGTCGGTCGCCGAGACATGGATGGTTGAGGGAGCGCTGGGCGCCGTGTCGGCCTGCGCCCGGGCCGAGGCCAGCAGTGCGGCAATGTCCTCGCGCGGATCCTCGCTGCCGTCCAGGCGGGTACGGCGGAAATCCAGCGCGAGCTGCTGGATCGCGGCCATCCGCGCGGTGGTGGCGGCATCGCTGCCGGCGGGCAGGGGCCAGCCCGCTGCGAGCAGCATCGCGGCCAGGATCGCGCCACCGATCGCCGGTGGGGGGTTGGTGGCAATGCGCCAGTCGCCGACCTGCAGCTCCAGGGCCGGTCGGACGATGGCTTCGCAGTCGGCCAGGTCCGCCAGCGTGAGCATTCCGTCGCGCGCCTGCACGTGCGCCACCATCGCTTCGGCCAGAGGTCCGCGGTAGAAGACCCCGGCACCCTGCTCGGCAATCAGTGCCAGGCTGTCGGCGAGGCCCGGCACCAGGATCGGGCTGCCGGGTGGCAGCAGCCGGCCGGAGTCATCGTGCAGCGCGCCGTACCCCTCGTGGCTGCGCGAGAACACCGGGTCGGCCGAGTAGCCGAGATAGTGATGACAGGCCGAAGGCAGTGGAAAGCCCTGCCGGGTGACGCGGATGACCGGCTCGAACAGACGATCCCAGTCAAGACGGCCATGCCGCTTCCAGGCCTTCTCCAGCGCGGCCAGCGCGGCGGGGACGCCGACACTGCCGGCATCCACCACGGTCGCGACGCCACCGCCATAGGCCATCTCGACGGCCACGCCTCCGCCACCCAGCCGAGCCGGCGGCAGCCCGGCGCCCGGCATGCGCACCTGGCCGTCCAGGGTCTCGGGCATGCCGTCTGGCGGCCAGACGGTGACGAAGCCTCCACCGGCCAGCGCACAGACCCCCGGCTCGGTGTTGGCGGAGACCAGCGCTGCGGCGATGGCGGCATCCACGGCATTACCCCCGGCCTCCGCCACCGCTGCGCCGGCGTCGGCTGCCAGCTGGGAGCTGGCCGCGACCGCGACCCTCATCCGCGGGTCAATGCGGCCTGGTGAAAACGCAGGTGCTCGCCGATGAAACTTGCGACGAAATAGTAGCCATGCTCATAGTCGAGCTGCCGGCGCAGCTCCAGCGGCTGGCCTGAAGCGGCGCAGGCCCGCTCGAGTTCCTCGGGCAGCAGCTGCTCGGCGAGCCACGGGTCTGCCGTGCCCTGGTCGACCAGCAGCGTGTGCTCACAGGGGCGGTGTTCGGCCAGCCAGCTGGCATCGTAGTCGCGCCAGGTGGTGTGATCGTCGCCGAGGTAGCCGCTGAAGGCCTTGCGGCCCCAGGGGCAGCGCATCGGGGCGCAGATCGGCGCGAACGCCGAGATCGATCGATAGCGCTCGGGGTGCTTCAGCCCGATGGTCAGCGCCCCGTGCCCGCCCATCGAGTGTCCGCTGATCGAGCGCACGCCGGGCAGCAGCGGCAGCGCCGACTCCACGATCGTCGGCAGCTCTTCGGCGACGTAGCCGTACATGTCGTAGTGTCCCGCCCAGGGCGCCTCGGTGGCCGTCACGTAGAAGCCTGCGCCGCTGCCGAAGTCCCAGTCGTCATCCTCGCCGGGCAGCCCCAGGCCGCGGGGAGAGGTGTCGGGAATCACCAGGGCGAGGCCGAGTTCGGCGGCGTAGCGCTGCGCCCCCGCCTTGATGCTGAAATTCTCTTCGGTGCAGGTGAGCCCCGACAGCCAGTAGAGCGCGGGGACGCGGGTGTGGTCGGCGGCCGGCGGCAGGTAGACGGCGAACTGCATCGGCGCGTTGCAGCGCGTGGACAGGTGGCGGTAGGTGCGCTGCCAGCCGCCGAAGCAGCGGGCTTCGTTGATCAGTTCCGGTGCCTGGGACATGGCCGCTCCTCGCTTGCGGGGTGTCAGGGGGTCGGGCCGGGCATGTTACCAGCGCCCGCCGGCAGGACCGAGTCATCGTCTGCGGGGTCCGCAGGGCGCCCGATGCCGCTACAATCGCCGCAAAGCGCGGCAGCACCGCGTGCAAGGGAGTATGCATTGAGCCTGGAAGACCTGCGCGGCCGTCTCACTGCGGTGGACCGGCGCATCATCGAGATGATCGCCGAACGCCAGTCGATCGTCGACGAGATCGGCCGCAACAAGCTGACGACCGGCCGCGCGACCCGTGATTTCCAGCGCGAGAAGCAGGTGCTGGATGATGCCCGGGCCACCGCGGAGGCCTGCGGTCTGGGTCCCGATCTTGCCGAGGATATCGTGCGCCTGCTGATCCGCTCCTCGCTGACCCACCAGGAACGCGCCCGCGTGGCCGCGAGCGGGCGTGGCGACGGTCAGCGGGCGCTGGTCATCGGCGGCGCCGGCAAGATGGGCCGCTGGTTCGCGGAGTTCCTGGAGTCACAGGGCTATGCCGTCGACATCGCCGACCCGGCCGGTCCGGTGCCGGGCTTTGGCGTGGTGGACGACTGGCGCGACCCGGTCCCCGAACACGAGCTGATCGTGGTGGCGGCGCCGCTGGGCGTCAGCGCGACCGTACTCGATTCCCTGGCGGAGCTGCGACCGGCGGGCGTGGTGTTCGATATCGGCTCGTTGAAATCGCCGCTGCGCGACGGTCTGCGCAGGCTTGCTGAGGCGGGCTGCGCGGTCACCTCCCTGCACCCGATGTTCGGACCCGACACGCGCCTTCTGTCCGGGCGTCACGTCATCTTCATGGACGTGGGCGTGCCGGAGGCGACCGCCCGGGTGCGTGAACTGTTCGCTTCGACGATGGCCGAGCAGATCGACATGGAGCTCGAGGATCACGACCGGCTGATCGCCTATGTCCTGGGGCTGTCGCACGCACTGAACATCGCCTTCTTCACGGCCCTGGCCGGCAGCGGTGAGGCCGCGCCGCGGCTGGCCAAGCTCTCCAGTACGACATTCGACGCCCAGCTCGCAGTAGCCTCGCGGGTGGCCGCCGAGAACCCGCGTCTGTACTTCGAGATCCAGGCGCTGAACGATTACAACGACGAGGCCCTCGCGGCCCTGTCCACGGCCGTCGAGCGGGTCGTCGGTCTGGTGCGCCAGGGTGACGAGCGTGGTTTCGTGGAACTGATGGAGGCGGGCAGCCGCTACCTTGCAAGCAGGGGGTGAGGATGTCGGGAGACGAGGCGGCCGACACGGCCTCGGAGCTGCGCCAGCTGCGAAACCAGCTGGCGGCGGTGAGCCATGAGGCCGAGCTGCGCAACATCGCGTTGCAGCGCTCGCGGACCCGGGAACTGGCGCTGCTGCAGGCCGAGCACCTGCCGTCGCTGCTCGAGCATCTGACCGGTTACCTGCGGGAAAGTTACCAGCTGCGGCGCGTGACGGTTCTGCTGCAGGACCCCCAGCACGAGATTCGCCACCTGCTGCTGGATGCCGGCCGAACGCCCGAAGACCATCCCGAAGTGCAGTTCATCGACAGCCTCATCGGCCTTGCGCCGCAGTTCAACTCGCTGCGCTCGCCGTGGCTCGGTCCGTTCCGCGGGGCCGATCACGGGCTGCTGTTTCCGGGGGGCGACGCGCTGGCGAGTATCGCCATCCTGCCCCTGCTGCGCCAGCAGCGCCTCGTCGGCAGCGTGAATTTCGGCAGTGCGGACGCCGACTGTTTCACCCGCCGCGAGGATGGCGAGTTCCTGGCCCACCTGGCCGTGATCGCCTCGTTCTGCCTGGAAAACACCGTCAACCGCGCCCGACTGCTGCGCAGCGGGCTGACCGACGTGCTCACCGGCTGGCACAACCGCCGCTACCTGCAGACACGGCTGCGGGAGGAGCTCTCGCGGGCGCGGCGTGATGGCACGGTACTCACCTGTCTGATGCTGGACGTCGATCACTTCAAGCGCATCAACGACACTTACGGTCACCTGGCCGGTGACCGGGTGCTCCGGGAAATTGCCCAGCGGGTCGAAGGCGAGGTGCGGGGCAGCGATGTGACCGCGCGGTATGGCGGCGAGGAGTTTGCCATCCTGCTGCCGCAGACGACGGCTGACGAGGGCCGGATCCTCGCCGAGCGCATCCGCGCCGCCGTGGCCGACGAGCCGTTCGGGATCGCCGGCGACCCCTGCGCCATCACCCTGTCCATCGGTATCGCGGAGCTCCGGCCGGCCCGCCAGAGTGGTGATTTCAAGGCCCTTGGCGAGGCGCTGATCGCCCGGGCGGACGCCGCGCTCTATGACGCCAAGGCCGCCGGGCGCAACCGCGTCGTGGTGGCCTGACGGCGGCGCCGCAAGGCCTCGGCAGGTTCGCCATCCGGGTTGCGCTGTGGAATACTGGACACCGGTCGGACAGGCATCGCACACGACATGACGGATTTCATCGATGCCGAGGGCTTTCGCGCCAACGTCGGCATCATTCTCAGCAACGATACGGGCCGCGTCATGCTTGCGGGTCGGGCGGGGCGGCGTGGCTGGCAGTTTCCCCAGGGAGGCGTCCATCCCGACGAGACGCCCGAGGACGCGATGTTCCGGGAGCTCTACGAGGAAGTCGGTCTGCACCCCCGGGACGTCGAACTCATGGGGCAGACCAGCGACTGGCTGCGTTACCGCCTGCCGGCCAGGTTCATCCGGCGCAACAGTACGCCGCGCTGCATCGGCCAGAAGCAGATCTGGTTCCTGCTGCGCCTGCTCGCGGACGACCAGGCGGTGCGCCTCGATGTCTCCGCCCGCCCCGAGTTCGACCGCTGGCGGTGGGTCGATTACTGGCGGCCGGTCAAGGAAGTGATCTGGTTCAAACGCACCGTCTACGTTCGCGCCTTGCAGGAGCTTGCCCCGGCGCTGTTTCCCGACGGCCCGCCGCCGCCTCCGGGCTGGTGGCCGAAGCACTGGCGCAGCGCGCCGGAGCGGGTACCACAGGGTTCGGACGAAGGTGCCCTCGCCGGGTGGTGAAGCGTGCTCGGATCGCGCCTGGCCCGGCGCGGGAACATCCACTCAGAACGGCCGGAGCACCGCCAGCAGTACGATTCCGACCAGCGCGATCGTCGGTGCCTCGTTGAAGACCCTGAACCAGTTCGCGCTGCGCCAGCTCGAGCCGGTGGCGAGTTCCCTGTGCAGGCGCCAGCACCAGACGTGGTAGCCGATCAGCAGGGCCACCAGCAGGAGCTTGGCGTGCAGCCAGCCCTGGCGCAGCAGTCCGGGCTCGGCGACGATCAGCCAGATGCCGAATGCGGTGGTGAGCAGACCACCCAGGGTCATCAGGATGAACAGCCTTTTTTCCATCAGACTGAAGCGCGCGAGCGAGACGGCGTCATCGCTTGCGGCGTGATAGACGAACAGGCGCGGCAGATAGAACAGGCCGGCGAACCAGGTGACCATGAAGATGATGTGCAGGGCCTTGATCAGCAGCATTCCGCTCTCCGGTG
>SKYU01000209.1 GCA_007127715.1 Gammaproteobacteria bacterium
CAAGCTGCTGCTGATGGCCGGCGGCATGTTCGCTTTCGGGTTTGCGCTGGTACCGCTATACGACGTGAACAAGCTGCTGCTGATGGCCGGCGGCATGTTCGCTTTCGGGTTTGCGCTGGTACCGCTATACGACGTGTTCTGTGAGGTCACGGGCTTCGGTGGACGCACCAATACCGAGGCAGCGGTGGTCACCGAGCGCCCGGATGAATCCCGTACGGTGACGGTCGAATTCGTCGCAACCCTGGGCGGCTTCGCGCCATGGGATTTCGAACCGATGGTGACGCGCATGGAAGTCCATCCGGGAAGGCTTTATCAGATGAATTACATCGCGCGTAACCGCACCAGCGGGGAGTTGACCGGGCATGCGGTGCCCAGCGTCGCCCCGGGTTCGGCGGCGCGACACTTTCAGAAGACCGAGTGTTTCTGCTTCACCCCCCAGGCCTTTCAGCCTGACGAGGAGCGGGAGATGCCCGTGGTCTTCATCATCGATCCGGATCTTCCCCGGCACGTGGACCGGGTCACGCTCTCCTACACGTTTTTCGCAGGTCAGACGGTGGCTGGCCGCAGCAATTAAGAACCAGACCGAAAAGGCTTCGAGGTAACCATGGCTCACGCACCTGGCAAGTATTACGTCCCACATGGCAGCTGGTGGCCGATCGTCGGCTCGGTCGGGCTGTTCGTGCTCATGCTTGGCGCCGCCAATGCGCTGAACGGCAGCGGCTTCGGCTGGCCCGCGTTCATCGGACTGGCCATCGTGCTGTTCATGTTCTTCGGCTGGTTCCGCGACGTCATCCGCGAAAGTGTCGCGGGGTATTACTCGGCGCAGGTCGACCGTTCCTTCCGCCAGGGGATGATCTGGTTCATTTTCTCGGAAGTCATGTTCTTTGCCGCGTTCTTCGGAGCGCTGTTCTACGCCCGCGCCCTCTCCGTGCCCTGGCTGGGAGGCGAAGGGGTCGGCTTCTTCACCAACCTGCTGCTCTGGGAAGGCTTCGAAGCGGGCTGGCCGACCGATGGTCCGGCCAATCTTGGCGGTGATTTCAAGCCGATCGGCCCGCTGGGCCTGCCGGCCATCAACACGGCCATCCTGCTGACCTCGGGCGTCACGCTGACCATCGCCCACCATGCGCTTCGCGACAACAAGCGCGGCAGCCTGCTCGGCTTCCTGGCGGCCACCTGGCTGCTGGGCTTCATCTTCCTGGGGCTGCAGGCCTACGAATACGTCGAACTCTACCGCGACTACAACCTGCGGCTGGACACGGGCATCTACGGCTCGACGTTCTTCATGCTGACGGGGTTCCACGGTTTCCACGTTGCCCTCGGGGCGCTGATGCTCGTGGTGGTGTGGCTGCGCTGTCTCAAGGGGCATTTCACGCCGAAACAGCATTTCGCCTTCGAGGCGACGGCGTGGTACTGGCACTTCGTGGACGTGGTCTGGCTCGGCCTGTACATCTTCGTGTACTGGTTCTGATCCGGACGCACTGGCAAGACGCCGCGTCGGCGCGCAGGGGTTGCGCGCCCGATGCTCAGCCAAGGCCAGTCACAGCGGGCCAGCCGGGGCAATGACAAAGGCGCGGACTCCGCGCCTTTTTCGTCAGCCGAACCCACCCGGTTGAATGAGGCCGGCACCCCAGGCCGCGAACAGCGCGAGGAACAGCAGGACAGACAGGGAAATCCGGGCAGTCAGGGCATTGGCCATCTTGCGCGAATCACCACCTCGCACGAGCTGGAACAGCGCCATGCCGAGGCTCGCCAGGATTGCTGCGAAAACGAGCAGGATCAGGAGTTTCATGAGGCTTGCGAACGCATGATCAGCGGTCAGTATAACGCGCCACGGCGCCGACCGCCTGCCTGGGCGACGCTGGCCACCTTGACCGGTCTGGCCCTGTTCCTGGCGCTGGGTCACTGGCAGCTGCAGCGGGCCGACGAGAAGCGCGCGATCCTGGCGCAGGCCGCCGTCGGCGCCGAAGAGGTCCTGCGTGCGCCGCCCGCGCCGGATCAGCCCGAAAGCGCCTGGCGGTACCGCACGGTGGTGCTCCAGGGCCAATACGAGGCGGCGCGACAGGTTTTGCTGGATAATATGACCCAGGATGGGCAGGTCGGCTACCAGGTACTCACGCCCCTTCGGCTAGAGGACGGCGGGCTGGTGCTGGTGAACCGGGGCTGGCTGCCGATGCAGGGCCCGCGGGCGCAGTTGCCCGACCTTCCGGTCGACCCATCGCCCCGGGAAGTGGTCGGCCAGCTGAACCGCCTGCCCAGTCCCGGGCTGAGGCTCGGCGGCAACGTTCCGGGGGCACCGGGCGACCCCTGGCCCAGGCGGTTTCTTTACCCGGAGCACGAGACCCTGGTGGCCGCATTCGGCGAACCGCTGCCGGACCTGCAGGTCCAGCTGGCGCCCGAGCAGCCCGACGGCTACAGCCGGCGCTGGGAGGTGGTCAACATGCCGCCCGAGCGTCATCTGGGATATGCGGTGCAGTGGTTCGCCTTTGCGGCGGTCCTGCTGGTGATATATGTCTGGTTGGGATTCATCCGTGGACGCAGACACGAACACTGACAGACAACGCGCACAGCGGTGGAAACTGCTGTTCCTCGCGGCGCTGTTCTTCGTGCCGCTGGGTCTCTCGTTTCTCTGGTATTACGGCTTGACCGAGCTGCGCCCGGACGCCGGGGTCCAGCGCGGCGAGCTGATTCATCCGGCCCGTCCGCTGCCGCAACTGGCCTTGCCCCTGGCCACGGGCGGCGTCACATCACCTGAGTTCCTGGAGCGGACCTGGACGCTGCTCTACCTCGCCCCCGGCCCGTGCGACGAGGCCTGCCGAGAGCGGGTCACCGAGCTGCGGCAGCTGCGCCTGGCACTCGGGCGCGAGAGCAGCCGCGTCACCGGCGTGTTGCTCTACAGCGGCCCCGCTCCGGACCGCCGCTGGCTGGATACCGAACACTCCGGGCTGATTGCCGCCACGGTCGATGACGCGGCCGCCCGGGACCAACTGCTCGCCGCCTTCCCCGGTGGCGACGATCCGGCGGCCTTGATGGCGGCCGGACGGGTCTACATCGTCGACCCCAACGGAAACCTCATGATGGCCTACGCGGCAGGGACGCCACTGAAGGACATTCACGAGGACCTCAAGCGACTGCTGCGACTGTCAAGGATAGGATGATCGCCATGCGTAACGCCTTCTTTCAGCTGGCCCGTGCTGCCACGGTATTGTGTTTCTTCGTGATCATCATCGGGGGCTGGGTGCGCCTGACCGATGCCGGCCTGGGCTGCCCCGACTGGCCGGGCTGCTACGGCGTACTCACCGTGCCCCAGACCGAGGAACAGATGGCCCGGGCCGAGGGGTTCCGCCCAGACCGCGCCGTGGACATCGGGGCGGCCTGGCGCGAGATGTATCATCGCTATGTCGCCGGCATGCTGGGACTCATGGTCCTCGCGCTGGCGGTGATTGCCGTCATCAACCGGCGGGACCCTGCGCAGCCGGTGATCCTGCCGATCGTCCTGCTGGCGCTGATCATCTTCCAGTCGTTGCTGGGAATGTGGACGGTCACCCTGCTGCTGAAGCCACTGATCGTCATGCTGCACCTGCTGGGTGGGCTTGCCACCTTCTCGCTGCTGTTCCTGCTCGCCCGCATGGCCCGACACGCCCCACGGCCAGCCCGCGAGGGTCAGGGCCTGAGGCGTCTGGCTGCGGCCGGACTGGCCGTGCTGGTCGTCCAGATCGCCCTTGGCGGCTGGACCAGCACCAACTACGCCGCCCTGGCCTGCCCGGACTTTCCCACCTGCCAGGGGCAGTGGTGGCCCGACATGGACTTCCAGGAGGCCTTCATCATGTGGCGCGGCCTCGGCATCGACTATGAACACGGTATTCTCGATGGCCGCGCGAATACCGCCATTCACATGACCCACCGGATCGGCGCGGTCATCGCCTCGGCCGTCCTGCTGTGGCTCGCCTTCGCCGCCCTGCGGCGCAGCGACTCCCGCCGTGTCCACCGTGCTGCGTGGCTGGTGACCGGGGCGCTGGTGGCCCAGGTGACAATCGGAATCCTCATCGTGCTCTACAGCCTGCCGCTCGGACTGGCGACCGCCCATAACGGCATGGCAGCCCTCCTGCTGCTCGCCGTGATCAACCTCAACTTCACGCTGCGGCGCACCCCGGTGACCGTCCCGGCCCGGAACACCGCTGCGGCGGGGCGCACGGTCCCTGCATGAGCGCGATCGCCGAAGAACGCCGCGCCACGCGCGCCGCCGACTACCTTGAGCTCTGCAAGCCCCGGGTGGTTGCGTTGATCGTGTTCACGGCGGTGGTCGGAATGTTCCTGGCCACCACGGCCCTGCCACCGGTCACAGCGCTGGTC
Organism: Gammaproteobacteria bacterium; assembly: GCA_007127715.1. Taxonomy (GTDB): domain Bacteria; phylum Pseudomonadota; class Gammaproteobacteria; order Steroidobacterales; family PWYM01; genus PWYM01. Next base: position 4,351 of record SKYU01000209.1, read on the forward strand.
TTCGGCACGCTGGGCATCTGGCTGGCCGCCTCGTCGGCCGCGGTGGTGAACCACGTGCTCGATGCGCGCATCGATGCGGTGATGGACCGCACGCGCAACCGGCCGCTGCCGACCGGCCATGTCAGCGAGCGCCAGGCGCTGGTCTTCGCGTTCGCTCTGGCCCTCGCCTCCATGGCGGTGCTGACGACCTTGGTCAACCCGCTGACCGCGCTGCTGACCTTCGGTTCGTTGATCGGCTATGCAGTGATCTATACCGTGTTCCTGAAGCGCGCCACACCTCAGAACATCGTCATCGGCGGGGCCGCCGGCGCCGCACCGCCCGTGCTGGGCTGGGCCGCGGTTACGAACACCGTCGATCCCCACGCGCTGCTGCTGTTCCTGATCATCTTCATCTGGACACCGCCCCATTTCTGGGCGCTGGCCATCGCGCGGCGCGACGACTACGCCAAGGTCGGCATCCCCATGCTGCCAGTCACGCACGGCATCCCGTTCACCCGCCTGTACGTGCTGCTCTACACCATTTTGCTGGTGCTGATCACCGTGCTGCCCTGGATCACCGGCATGAGCGGCCCGTTCTATCTGTTCGGTGCTCTCGCACTGGGAGCTGGATTCCTCTACTACGCCCTGGCCCTGTACCTGTCGGAGCGTCCGGACCTGCCGATGAAGACGTTCAATTACTCCATCACCTACCTGATGGCGCTATTCAGTTTCCTGCTCATCGATCACTACCTTCCAGGCCTGTAGCCGCCCGGTAGGGATAGCGCTGGAAGATGGCCGCCACACCATCGGCCACGGCACTGCGTGGGTTGTCCATTGCCGCGCGCGTCACCCGACCTACCGCGATGCCTTCCCAGACCAGCTGGTTTCGGGCCCGGTCGACCAGGTCGATGTGCAACGTGCCTTCGGTATAGCTGCGGACATCACGGGCCACCGGATAGCCGGCCCAGACGCCATACCAGTCGCGCCGATAACCATAGTAGACATCGAGCGACACCGCCGGGCGCTCGCGAACATCGGTCCGTTCCCGCGTGGACACGAAGAAGTTCACCAGGAAATCCGCATCGGACGCTGACTCCACACGCTGGTAGCCGCGTGCGCCGAGTTCACGGTCCACCGATTCCTTCAGGTAGCGGGTGAGCAGCGTGGTGTATTCCGCCTTGTCCGTGCCCAGGCTCTCGACATACGCGTAGCGCTGGTAGCCGGCGAGATCCGCGGCGGCGTCGGTGTGTACGCGCACCTGGGGCTGGGTGGCGCAGGCCACCAGCGCCAGGGCGGTGGCCGCGAGAACGAGAATTCTGGTCATGGGGCGCTCCGCGCTGTGGATGCCTGGGGCGCCCGCGTGGCGCCCGGTCATCACCGTACATGCTTTTTTTGACCGGCGCATGGCGGACAACGTTCCGCCCGCCAGCCCCGGACCGCGGCGGGAGCGCTACAATGGCTGGATGGACGTCACGCCCATCCTGGATTCGCTGAACCCCGCCCAGCGTGACGCGGTCAGCAGCCCTGCCGAGCCGCTGCTGGTGCTGGCCGGCGCCGGCAGCGGCAAGACCCGGGTGCTGGTGCACCGCATCGCCTGGCTGGTGGCGGTGGAGGGGCTGTCACCGCAGTCCATCCTCGCGGTGACGTTTACCAAC
>SKYU01000216.1 GCA_007127715.1 Gammaproteobacteria bacterium
CGGCTGGGCGAGTGGCAGGGGCGGACGTGATAACTGCGTCGACGGGCGAGTCGCTGCGACGAATCCGGCTGCTGTGACACGACTGAGCGACGATCAGTGCGCGGCAGTGAACGCTACATGCACGTGCCCGCGTCGGCGAGCAGCCGGCGTCTGCCAGCGAAAAGGTGCTTTGTCTGGCTTATACCAGTGCAATTGCGTCAGCAGGACTGGCTCGCCCAATCGTGACTTCTCGGCCTCAACATCGATAGGGCATGCTGAAAACCACATTTTCTCATTTTTCACACAAATGTTTATTGCAGAATCAATTTGCACGATATAGGATATTTTTTCGGGAAGCGCGCGCTCAGAGAACGTTTTTCAACGGAAGGGCTCGATTTTCATGGCTGCCACAGGCCAGTATCCTTTTAGGGGGCCAGTGACCGTATTTCAGGAACGCCGGCTACCGGAGCGGGCCACCCTCGCGGGGTACAGCGCCATGATCGACGCCTGGCGTCTCGCGGTGCCACTTCCCCGTACACTCTCGGCGACAGGCGAGCGCCACCGCATTGTTGAAGAAGCTGGCTGGCGGATCATGACGCCGCGTCATGCGCCCCGTCCTACGCTCGAAGGGCATCTGACTTTCGCCCTTAAATACGAAGGGCTTGATCTCGCCGTTCTCAAAAGGCTGTTTCTGGCCACCGGGCCGGAACCTATCGAAGCGATCGTCCGTAACAGACCGACGGGCAGCTATGCCCGGCGAATCTGGTTCCTCTATGAATGGCTGACCGGCGGCCACCTTGACCTCCCGGACGCCACGGCAGGACGTTACGCACCGGTGCTCGATCCCGAAATTCAATGGGGCGTTGAAGGCCGGACCGAGTCGCGTTACCGGGTCAGGAATAATCTTCCTGGTACACCGGCGTTCTGTCCCCTGGTGTTCCGCACGCAAGCACTCGAGCGATTCGTAAGCCTCAATCTCGCGCAGCGTGCGCAAGAAATTGTTGCACACGTACCCCGCGATGTTCTGGCCCGCACGGCCGCTTTTCTGCTGCTCGAAGACTCTCGCGCAAGCTACACGATCGAAGGGGAACGGCCCCCGCAGCGGCGCATAGAGCGTTGGGGCCGCGCGATCGGTGAAGCGGGTCGCCATGATCTGGATGAAGAAGAATTGCTGCGCCTGCAGGAAGTCGTCATTGGTGACGCGCGTTTCGTCATGCTCGGATTCAGACCGGAGGGCGGTTTCGTGGGGGAGCATGACCGCCAGACGCGCCTGCCACTACCCGCGCACATCAGTGCAAGACCGGAGGATCTCCTGTCTTTGATCGAAGGCATGACCTCCTTTGATCACGGACCTGCGAAGGGGCTTGATCCCGTCATTGCTGCGGCTTGCCTCGCTTTCGGTTTCGTCTACATTCACCCGTTCGAGGACGGCAACGGCCGCATTCACCGCTATCTGATCCATCATGTGTTGACGCAACGCGGCTTTAACCCGCCAGGCGTTGTGTTCCCCGTATCGGCTGCAATTCTTGAACGAATCGATGAATACCGTACGGTGCTGGAAAGCTATTCGAAGCGACTGTTACCGCTGATTGAATGGGAGCCGACCGAGAAGTTCAATGTCCGCGTTCTGAATGACACCGGCGACTTCTACCGTTTCTTCGATGCCACGCCGCACGCCGAATTCCTTTACGCCTGTGTCGAGAAAACCGTTGAGCACGACCTGCCGGCGCAGACAGAGTTTCTCCGTCGGTACGATAAATTCAAGCAGGACATCGAAAACTTCATCGACATGCCCGATGGCACGCTAGACCTTCTTTTTCGTTTCCTGCACCAGAACAGTGGCCGGCTTTCCGGGCGCGCGCGGGAGAAGGAGTTCAGAGAACTGACGGATCAGGAATCCGAGCGCGTCGAAAGGATCTACCAGGGGAATTTCATGGTAGAAGAAACGTAAGGTCGCCGGTCCAGCGACGCAACTGGCGAGAGCCCTCAACACGGCAAAGGCGGAAGCGCGAACGCTCGATACCGGGTATGCCGCCGCTCCCCGGTTCGTGCAAGCGCGCCCATTGCCCCGAGATCTCGCAGATCTCGGGTTGTGGTTGCAGGCGATGTTCCGGTCATGGCGATAATGTGCGCAGGGCCGAGCCCTTGCGGGTGAGCATGACCGCCGATGCGGCGCCTGTATCCGCCTCTGCATCCCCGGCGGAACCGGAACCGGAACCGGAGGCGGCACCGGCAGGCGTCCGGCAGCCGCTGCGATGATCCCAGACGGTCGGGATTTCTCCCGGTCGGTTTCACGGCTCGCCGTCGCTGTTTTCGGCGCCGCCGCCGGGTTTCACGATCCAGTCGGCATCCTCGAACTCGCCGATCACCCGGATGTCGACGAACGGCGCCTGCTCGGCAATGATCCGGCGCGCGGCCTCAGGCTGACTGGCCTCCATGGCATCGCGGATCTCCTTGGACTCCCACGAGGCGATGGCAAGCAACACGCCGGGCTCCTGGCCGAGAGATACCGACTATCGTACTCGTGGCAGGGTCGCCCGGGCGGGATCAGGACAGAGGCAGCGGCTCCACCGTGCCGAAGAGTATCGCCACGCCCTGGTTCAGCACCCACAAGGCAAATACTGTATAGGCTGCAAACAACCCCCAGTAAGCAACCGGCTGCGTACGGCGGTGCACTTCGACGCGGCCGCGAAAACCGTTGGGACCGCAGGGCAGCCAGCCGCGCCCCAGGCTCTGGTAGGTCACCGCCAGCAGGCCGAGCCCGATCACGCTGAAGAACAGGCCCTGGAACAGCGCCATCAGCCATCCCTCCAGCGTCGCAGGCGTGCCCCGATCACGGCCGCGGCGACGGCCGGCAACGACAGTACCACGAACAGCGCGATGCCGATCGGTAGGAGATTCCATGAATTGCCGCTGGTGAACATCACCACCGGCGCCTGCACCATGATCACCGCAAAACCCCAACGCCACGCCCGCACCGGCGTGCGATAGCCCAGCACGGCGGCCAGCGCGATACACAGCGGATAGGTGACATCCCAGTACCAGGGCGAGTCCCATGCCTCACTGCGTCCGGTGGCAGCCATGGTGGCGATCCACAGCACGGCACCGCCGGCCAGGGCGACGTACAGGGTGCGCAGCGAGGTTTCGCGGTCTTCCATGGCGGGAGTTTCAACCGCACGGCCCGCGCTCAGCACACCTCGGCCGTGCGCAGCAGGGGGTCATCACCCTCCAGCGCCACGATTTCTCCGGTGATGGCCAGGCACATGCTCAGTGACCAACTGCCGCCAGGGCGCGGCCCGCAGCGACCAGCTGGCCCAGCGCCAGTCCACCGTCGTTCGGCGGAATGTGTCCCGGGACGAGCACCCGGTGTCCGGCTGCCTCGAGGCCGCGGCGGGCGCCTTCGACCAGGGCGCGGTTCTGGAAACAGCCCCCACCCAGCGCGATGACCGGTGCCTCCAGTCGTGCGGCGACATCGACGATCGCGGTGGCCATCGCGCCATGCACTGCGGCCGCCACGGTGGATGTCTCGATGCCTTGGCATCGCGCACCCACGACATGCCGCACCAGGCCGCGCCAGTCGAGCCGCCAGGCGCCGTTCACGGGGACCAGGCTCAGCCGGGCGTCCTCCGGCGGCTGCGGCAAAGACACTTCTGCTGGCAGCGCGCTCTCCAGGCGCATGGCCGCTTCGCCGTCGAAGCTCGCCGTGCCGATCAGTCCGCACAGCACCGCCAGTCCGTCGAGCAGCCGGCCGGCGCTGCTGCACAGTGGCCCGGCAGAGGGCCGCTCGACCAGCGTCGCGAGCAGGTCGGTCGCCAGCGGAGCGTCCACGTCCGGCACTGCCGGCCAGGGTTTCGCGCACCCGGCCGCCACCAGCAGCGCAATCGCCACCCGGCGCGGATCGCGGATCGCCGCCTCGCCGCCGACCAGGCGAAACGGGTCGAGCCAGGCCACCCGCCGCGCCCGCGCGCCATTCACGGCCAGCCACTCGCCGCCCCATACCGTGCCGTCTTCCCCCGCACCGGTGCCGTCCCAGCAGACGGCGAGCAGGGGGCCGGTGTAGCCATGTTCGGCCGCGCAGGCAAGCGCGTGAGCATGGTGGTGTTGCACGGTCCGCGGCGGCGCGCTGCCGAGACGCCGGGCCAGCGCCGCGCCGGCGTCATCGGGGTGGCGGTCGTGGACCGCGTGAGCCGGGGTGTGATGGTAGAGGCGGCAGAGCCGCTCAGCGACCTCCCCATGCCGGGCCCGGCTGGCCGGTGTGTCCAGATCGCCCACATGGGGACCAAGCAGCGCCTGGTGACCGCGCGCCAGCGCAACTGCTGCCTTCAGGTGTCCGCCGGTGGCGAGCAGGGGCGGTGATGGTGGCAGCGCGTCCGGCAGCGAAATCACCTGCGGGGCGAGTCCGCGGCCGAGGCGCAGGGTCACGGGCTGGCCGTCCATGATGCGCACCACAGGGTCGTCGCAGGGCAGGGCGATGGCGCGGTTGTGGCCCAGCCAGCCATCGGCCAGGCTGCCGAGTGCGCTGCGGGCTGCGGCGTCCTCGTAGCACAGGGGCTCGCCGGCCAGATTGGCGCTGGTGCAGATCAGCGGCCGATCGGCAGCCGTGGCCAGCAGCAGGTGCAGCGGCGAGGCCGGCAGCATCAGGCCGAGCCACGCGAGTCCCGGGTGGATGCCCTCGGCCAGCGGCGTGTCGTCGCGGGCGCGGGTGAGTACGATCGGTGCTGTGGGCCCCGCGAGGACCTCGCGTTCGACGGGGTCGAGGAAGGCCAGGGCCGCGGCCGCCTCGAGGTCCGCGACCAGCACCGCGAAGGGTTTTCGGGGGCGGCACTTGCGCTCGCGCAGGCGCGCCACTGCGGCTGCGTTCGCGGCATCGCACAGCAACTGGTATCCGCCGACGCCCTTGAGCATGACGATCCCGCCGCGCTTGAGGCAGGCCAGCGCGCCAGCCAGTGCCGCCTCCCCGGTGGCTGTCGTGATCGCCATCGGGCTGTCCGCCCCGGCCCACGCGAGCTGCGGGCCGCAGTCCGGGCAGCCGGTCATCTCGGCATGAAAGCGGCGGTCTGCCGGGTCGGCATATTCCCTGGCACACGCGGGACACAGCATGAACGCCGCCATGGTCGTGTGTTCGCGTGACCAGGGCAGCTGCCGCGTGACCGTGAGCCGCGGGCCGCAGCGACTGCAGGCAATGAAAGGGTAGCGGTGGCGGCGGTCTGCCGGGTCGGCGAGTTCCCGGCGGCAGTCCTCGCAGGGGGCGGTATCGTGCAGTGGCAGGAAGCCTGCCGACTCGGCCGCCTCGCCCGGGCCGACGTGGAATTCCGTCTCCTCGCAGGTGGCCACGCCCTGCCGGTCGAGCAGCGTGCAGGCAGCCGGGGCCTCGGTGAGCAGCCGGCGCTGGAACTCGGCGCGCGGACCCGCCAGGCCTTCGACCTCCAGATGCACCTCGCCCCCGCGGTTGCTTACGTGGCCTGTCAGTCCCAGCTCGCGGGCCAGCCGCCAGGCGAAAGGCCGGAAGCCCACGCCCTGCACCCTGCCGCCGAGCACCAGCCGTTCGCGCCCGTACTCAGCGGACATCGATCGACACCAGTCGCACGTCCGCGGCGTCCGGATGGAAAGGGTCGTCCGAGCATTCGCAGTCCAGCACGGCATGCTCGGCCAGCGTCCCCGGCGCGACCTGTTGGAAGTGCTCGGCGAAATGCCCCGGCGTCATCTGCGACAGCGCGCCCAGCCAGACCCGGACACGCGTAACCTCTATGGCCTGTGCCTTCTGCGCTTCGGCTTCGATCCGGGCCATCAGGCCACGCATCAGTCCCGCCTCGTGCATCAGGCCGCCGCCTGCGCCAGGGTGGCGAGCTCTCGCTCGATCGCCTCGACCGTGGGGATCACCGCCGTCTGCGCGGCCGGCGACAGTGTCTCCTGCCTTTCGA
>SKYU01000214.1 GCA_007127715.1 Gammaproteobacteria bacterium
ACCGGTCTTGAAAACCGGCAACGGGGCGACCCGTTCGAGGGTTCGAATCCCTCCCTCTCCGCCAGAACAAGCGAGCGCGCATGGCCAGTGATGACGAACGCTACCAGGTGCAGGGCCGCAATGGCGTACAGCGTCTGCTCACCTCCCTGCAGCAGGCGCGGGTGCCTGTCAGCCTGCGCTTCGACGATACCCAGGACAGCCACCTCAGCATGCTCGTGGCGGTCGATGGCAAGGGCGGGCGGTTCTATCTCGATGAAGTCGCCCTGCCGCGCGGACGACGCCAGGCCGAGGCGGGGGCGGTGTTCTCGATCCATGCCGAGCTCGAGGGCGTCCCGATCGAGGTGACCGGCTGCCGGATCACCGGCCAGGCGCCGCTGGACGGGGTGGATGCCTACATCGTGCCGTTTCCCTCGTCGCTGGTTTACCGACAGCGGCGTGACGAATTCCGCGCCCGGGTGCCCCGGGCGATGAACGTGCCGGTATCCCTGGGGCTTCCTGCGAGGGCGCCTGAGCAGGTGCCGCCCCTCACGGGCATCCTGGGGGATCTGTCCGCCTCCGGGTGTCGCGTGGAGTTCCCCCGCAAGCCCGCAACCCCTGTCGAGTCCGGCCAGTGCTTCGGTGAGGTGGTCATCGACGCCCCGGAGCCCTACGGTCGTCTGGAGATGTCGGCCGAAGCCTGCCATGTTCTGCAGGACGAAGAGGGCAGGACCGCCGCCTGCGGGTTTCGTTTCCTCGAGGTGCGGGGCGGAACGTCCCAGCGCCTGCAGAAATTCCTGCTGCATCTCCAGCGCGAGGCATTGCGGCTGCAGCGCGATTGAACGGCGGCCTGTGAATTGAACGGCGGCCTGTGAGCAGCTTTCAAGCCGGGCGTGAATGCGCCGACAGTCGTGGGCCTGCGTCTTGCGCTGGGCGCGTGGCGTGCGGAGAATTCACGGCTGATCCCGTGCTCCGGGGGCCATGCAGGTCCGTGGAGCGAGCAGCCCCGCGTGCGCGGCCCTGGACGACCCGCACGATACCCGTGGAGAACCCATCCCAGTGAATGACATCGATGTCCGCGCGGTCGCGGCAGGTCGGTTCGGTATTCCGGAACGCGTGCCCAGTTTCATACACGGTGAACCGAGGTTCTCGGCCGCAGGGGACGACATCCCCGTGATCGACCCGGCGACGGAACAGCAGATCAGTACCCTGCGCGAAGCCGACGCGCCGGAGGTCGACGCGGCCGTCCGCTCGGCGCGCGAGGCCTTCGAGCACGGCCCATGGCCGCGCATGGATATCGACCGACGCAAGGACATTCTCTATGCGATCCGGGACATCCTGCGCGCCAACAGCGAGGAGCTCGGCTATCTCGAGACCGTGAATACCGGTCTGACGCTGGCGAACATCGAACGGCACGTCGAGCGCATGGCCAGGAATTTCGAATTCTTCGCCGAAGTCATCAGCACTGTTGCCGGTGAGACCTACACCCAGGACACGCGTTATCTGACTTACGTGACGCGCGAGCCGAAGGGCGTAGGCGCCATGATCGCGCCATGGAACGCGCCGCTGGCGCTGGCCTCGATGCGGGTGGTGACCTGCATCGCCTTCGGCAACACCTGTGTACTCAAGCCCTCGGAGTACACGCCGCTGTCGATGTACCGCATGGTGGAACTGATGCACGAGGCCGGCCTGCCGCCCGGGGTGGTGAACCTCGTGAACGGCCGCGGCGCGATCACCGGGACCAGCCTGGTCGGCCACGCAGAGGTCGACATGGTGGGTTTCACCGGGGGTACGGAAACCGGCAAGGCCATCATGTCCGCCGCCGGCCGCGCCCTCAAACCTGTCATCCTCGAACTCGGCGGAAAATCTGCCAATATCGTCTTCGAGAGTGCGGACCTCGAGCGTGCGCTCGACGGTGCACTCACCGGTATCTACGCGAACAATGGCCAGCAGTGCCTGGCCGGCTCCCGCATCCTGGTGCAGCGCTCGATCGCCGAATCGTTCATGGCGCGCTTTGCCGAGCGGGCACGCAACATCCGCATCGGTGACCCCTTCGACCCTGCGACCGAAATCGGGCCGTTGTGCTACCGGGCGCATATGGAGCGTGTGCTCTCGTATGTCGATATCGCCAAAGCCGATGGCGCGGAGGTGATCGTGGGCGGCCAGCGGGCGCCGGGTTTCGAGCGCGGGCTGTACGTCCAGCCGACGGCCGTGCTCGCGCCGAGCAATGCCTCGCGGGTCGCCCAGGAAGAGATTTTCGGGCCGTTCGCGACCTTCCTGGTATTCGATGACGTCGACGACGCGATCCGGATCGCCAACGACTCGCGTTTCGGCCTCGTGGCCTACGTGTGGTCCGATGACATCAACACGGTCATGCGTTGCAGCCGCGATATCCGTGCGGGCACGATCTGGGTGAATACCCCGATGAGCCGGGAGCTGCGTGCGCCGTTCGGCGGTTACAAGGAGTCGGGCATCGGCCGCGATGGCATGCGCGACAGCCTGCAGTTCTTCACCGAGCCCAAGACCACGACCATCCCGCTGGGCAACATCCCGCTGGGCAGCTTCGGCAAGCGCTGAGCCCGTGACAGCGACTGTCCTCAAGCGCCTGCGCGACCTGGCGATTCTGCTGTTCGGGCTGACGCTGGTGCTGTTTTTCATGCTGCGTCTGGCGGGCGATCCGGCGGTCGTCATGGCCGGTCCCGATGCCACCCTGGAGCAGATCGATGCGCTGAGGGCGCAGTACGGGCTCGACCTGCCGGTGTGGCAGCAGTTCCTGGTCTACCTTCGCAACGTGCTGCTGCTCGATTTCGGGCAGTCGCTCGCCAGCGGCGTCCCGGCCATGGACAAGGTCATGACCATGCTGCCGGCGACGCTGCTGCTCACGTTCCTGGCGATGGGCTTCACGCTGCTCGTCTCGATTCCGCTCGGTGCCTGGCTTGGCTACCGCCCCGATGCCCCCTCGCGCCGGATGACGGCCTGGCTGGTGTTCGTCGGGCAGGGCGTGCCGGGGTTCGTGGTGGGGCTGGTGGCGATCCAGGTGTTTGCCGTCAACCTGGGCTGGCTGCCGTCGCTGGGGTACGGCAGCGTCCAGCACTGGATCCTGCCCACCATATCGCTGGGCGCCTTCCTGATCCCCAAGCTGACCAGGGTGCTGGCGGCCAATGTGGCCGAAGCGATGCGCGAGGACTATATACGAACGGCCCGCGCCAACGGCGCGCGCTCGCGAGAGCTGCTCACCCGCTACGCGCTGCCCAATGCCCTGCTCGGCGCCACCGCATTGGTGGGCACGCAGTTCGCGTTTCTCATCAGCGGGACCGTGGTCATCGAGATCATCTTCTCCTGGCCGGGCATCGGCTGGCTGCTGATCGAATCGACCCAGACCCTCGACTTCCCGGTGGTGCAGGCGATCGCGATCGTGGTGGCGGTGCTGGTATTCGGCATCAATCTGCTCACGGACCTGGCCTTCCGCTGGCTGGATCCGCGGGTGCGGCAGGGGAGCGGTTGAGGTGGTCATCAGTGTCGAGAAGCGCCTGCAGCGCTCGCGGATCCGGCTCGGGGGGACGCTCGAGTTGTGGCTCGGTGGCGTACTGGCGCTGGCGCTGCTGCTGTTGACCGTATTCGCCGGCCTGGTGCAGTCCCACGACCCCATGTATGGCGATCTCATGGTCCGCTTCGCCCCGCCGGGGACGCCGGGTCACTGGCTGGGAACCGATAACCTCGGACGCGACATGTGGTCCCGCGTGGTCGCCGGGCTGGCCTGGTCGCTGTCCTGTGCGCTGGTGGCGACACTGATTGCGGCCGTGATCGGCACGATCTTCGGGCTGCTGGCGGCCGAGAACCATGGCCGCCTGCGAGGGGCCATCCGCCAGGCCGTGGACCTGGTGCTCGCCTTCCCCGGGCTGGTCGCGGCGATCTGCGTGATTGCGGTGGTGGGCCAGGGGTTCTGGCCGCTGGTGCTCACCCTGGGCCTGCTCACCTGGCCGGTGTTCGCCCGGGTGGTCTATGCCGAGGCGCTGTCGCTGATGGAGCGCGACTACGTCCTGGCCGCACGCATGCTGGGCGTGAGCCGCACCCGGATCCTGCTGGGTCACGTTCTGCCCGGGCTGCGTGCGACCCTGCTGGTCATGCTGGCCTTCCACTTCGCCGACATGCTGATCGCCGAGAGTGCACTGTCGTTTCTCGGCATTGGGGCCCCCCTGGGCGATCCCACCTGGGGCAACATGCTGGCTGAAAGCCGTCAGTTCCTCTTCAGGGCACCGTGGATGCTGTTCGTGCCGGCGGTGGCGATCATCCTCGCGGTCGTCACGGCCAACCTGCTCGGTGACGGCATTGCCGTGGCGGCGCGCAAACGCGGCCGCGGCATCGACGTCTGAGTCCGCCGGGTCGAAGGCACCCCGCAAGAAAAAGGGCCGGCCCCCGCGAAGGGGTCGGCCCTTGTCGGCGCAGTGGCGCCGAAGGGTGTTGCTCAGAAGCGGAAGCGCAGGCTCGCACCCACCTCTCGGCCGCGGTCGACACCGACAGCCAGGCAGCGCTGGATCGGGCTGTACAGCGTGCCATCGCCGCGATCCCGGTACAGACAGGAGTTGGTCGCGGAGATCGCCGGTGAGCCGGGCTTGTCGCTGTCGAACAGGTCCCTGACGAAGACCGCGACTTCCCACCAGCCCGCATCGACGGCCGCGCGCAGGTTCACGCGGGTGATCGGCTTGATCTCCGCGAGGTTGGCGGCGTCGGCGTAGGTCTTGCTCTGGTAGGTGACGCTGCCGTCGAGCTGGATGTCCATATCCGGGTTCAGCGGGAAGAAGTAGGTGCTCCGGAGGTTGCCGGTCCAGCGTGGCAGACCGATGGAGGTCAGGCCCTTGAAGGTGTTGTCACCGAACAGCCGCTGCAGGTTGGCGTCTGTCGGCAGGGTCTCCGAAGTGAACTGATGACGTGCCAGCGCGAGGCCTGCTGCGATGCTCCACTGCTCGGTCAGCGCCGCCCGGGTGTCGAGCTCGAAGCCGTAGCTCTCCGATTCGCCGACGTTGTCGAACAGGGTGACCGGTTGACCGGCCTGGTTGGTCGAGACCGCCGAGAACTGCTGGTCCTTCACGTCCATGAAGAACACCGCACCATTGAAGACCACACGGCCGTCCATCAGCTCGCTCTTCCAGCCGAGCTCGTAGTTGGTGAGCTTCTCGGGCTCCACATAGCGGAACTCGGTCGTTCTGGTCTGATTCCAGCGGCCGGCCTTGGTGCCCTGGGAGATCAGGCCATAGAACATGAGCGCGTCATTGGGCGTGTACTTCAACGTGACCCGCGGCAGGATGTCGGTATTGCTTTCCTTGTCCTCATCCTCCTTGAACCCGCTGCCTGGTGCGCCAGTGGCGGTGACGCAGATCGTGCAGGCTTCGAAGATGTTCTCTTCACGCTGCAGGCGGGCTTCGGCCTCGATGGACCACTCGTCGTTGATGTCGTAGCCGACGCCGCCAAAGGCTGCGAGGTTACGGACGCGCTCGTCGCCGCGGCTGCGGCCCTGCGGGTTGGTGTCGTTGATGTTGTTGACGAAGAAGTTGCTCAGGCTCTCGGAGTAGTAATACACGCCCGCACGCCAGCGCAGCGCCTGGTCTTCCGGCGACAGCAGCCGCAGCTCGTGGCTGATGTTGCGGTACTCGGAGGACGTGGCGTTGAAGAAGAAAAAGAACTTGCCACCCGGCGGCGCAGGCGGCGGTGCGCTGTAGGGCGCATCACCGAAGAACGGATCGGGCTGGCCCCGGAAGTAGAGATCCTGGTTGGTCCACCGGTCGTCCGCGCCATAGCCCAGCCGATAGCTCGCCATGATGCCGTTGGGCAGTTCGTAGTCGGCGATCGTCGAGAAGAAGAAGCGGTCACGATCGTTGCCGCAGTCGATCGGGCG
>SKYU01000064.1 GCA_007127715.1 Gammaproteobacteria bacterium
AGCAAGCTCCGTATCCCGCGGCGTGAACCGCTGGTCGGTGTATTTGGCAATGTTCCACGCGCGGGCCTGGTAGGTCTTGCCGCGCGTGTGCAGGCCCGCGACCCAGCGCCAGCTCAGGGTATTGGAGGCGGGGTCGCCGTCTAGCAGATGTCGATAGAAGAAATCGGCCCCCAGGCGCCACGGCAGTTTGAAGGTGAAGATCCAGACCGAGGCGAACCACATCCGCGCATGGTTGTGCAGGTAGCCGGTCTCCACCAGCTCCTGCGCCCAGGCATCGAAACAGGCCAGCCCGGTCTCACCGGCTTCCGCCGCGCTCAGCTGGCGGCGCAGTCGGCGGTCGGCGTCCACCTGGGTGAAATCCTGGGCGAGGCCCTCCAGGTAGCTCGTCCAGATGCCCGGACGACGTTCCAGCCAGCCCTTGAAGTAGCCGCGCCACAGCACTTCCTGCACGAACTTCTCCGCGCCCTCGGCACCATGCTCGGCGAGAGCGGCCGCGACCACATCCTGCTCCAGCACCAGCCGTCTCCTGAGATACGGCGAGAGCGTGGACACCGCCGAGTGACGGCCCGGTCCGCGGTCGTAGTTCCGGCCGCTGGCGTAGCGCCGGCCCATCCTGGGCACGAAACCCAGGAGCTGCGCCTCTCCGGCCGCGCGTGTCGCTTCCATGCATTGCACGACGCCCTACCCCCTGTCTGATCTGCCGATGACTGGCGTAATCGTGATTCTTTTCGCCACCGCGGCGGGCCTTGGATTCCGGAGACCCGACCGCGGGCCCCGGTGCGTCCGGTATCATTCGCGCACATGAACCCCCGGATGCGTCCAGTTGCGTGGTGGCTTTGCCTCTCGATACTGCTGATATCCGCCCCTGTTGCCGCGGCGCAGGAGCAGGCGGCGCTCGATCAGGCCGTCGAACGACATTTCGGTGACCGTGCCAGCGCTGGCGCAATTGTTGCCGTCCTCCTGACCCCCGAGGGCGAGTTCAGCAGGGTCGCAGGGGCAACAGGTAGCCGAGGCGGCACGCCACCGGACCGGACGACCGCCTTCGAGGCAGGCTCCGTCACCAAGCTTTTCACGGGGATGCTGCTCGCGTCGCTCGAGGAAGAGGGTGTCATCGCCGCCGACACGCGCGTAGGCGAACTGGTCCCTCCCGAGCATCCGCTCGCCACGGCCGTCGCTGACATCACACTCCGCGAGCTCGCCAGTCATACCTCGGGCCTGCCCCGACTTGCGACCGGCGGCCCCGCCCCCCTGCGCGCCCTGCTGCGACCGGGAGATCCCTATCGAGGCTCCACCGCAGCCGAAATCTTCGAGGCGCTGACGCTGCTGGGCGACGAGGATGTCGTGGGGCGGGGGGAATTTCTCTACTCGAACCTCGGGATGGCGCTGCTCGGCCGCCTGCTCGAACAGGCTGCGGGCCGGTCCTACGAGACGATGGTGGCAGAGCAGCTGCTTTTACCGCTGGGGATGGCGAATTCGAGCTTCGACTGTTCGGACCACGCAGGCACAGTCCGCGCCCGGGGGCACCGCGCCAATCTCCGGCCCACAGGCAACTGGTGCCTGGACGGCTACGCACCGGCAGGAGGGCTGGTCACCACCGCTGACGATCTCACGAGGCTCGTCCGGCGGGGCCTGGCCGGAAACGTGCCAGCGGTAGAGCTGAGCCTCGAGCCGCTGCATCGGCGCAACACCGCCGATGCCGTCGGCTACGCCTGGATGCTGCGCGAACGCGATGGCCGCACGCTGGCCTGGCACAACGGACGTACAGGCGGCTATTACGCCTTCGTCGGGCTGGACCGGGAGCGTCAGCGCGGCGTCGTGGTACTGGCCAGCGTGTCTTTCAGCGGCGATCTGCTCGGCTTTGACCTGCTGCAGGGTGCCGTGTCACCGCCTGCAGAAACCGACTTCGGAATCTGGCAGGCGATGTTGTCGCTGCTGTTGCTGCTCGCACCGGTACTCGCGCTGGGACGTCTGAATGCACTGCGTCGGGCAGCGGCAGACCGCGGGGCGCCCGCGCGCTGTCGGCTGCATTTCATCGATACCGTGGTCGATGTCGTGCTCATACTTGCCATCGCCTACTGGGTCCTGCCCTGGCTGGTCGTGCCCTTTGTTCTCTGGTGGGTATCCCTGCTGGCGAGCACTACGCTGCTTGTGGCGGCGCTACCGGCGACTTCGCGACTGCACTGGGGGCTACAGGCCCGCCCACTGAGCACGGCCGGGCTGGTGTTGTGGATTGCGGTGGCAGTCACGATGATCCTGTGGGTGCTTCGCTGGTAAACGCCACGACACCGGCGCTCTCTGAACCGCTGGAGCCTGCCCAGTGGGCACAGCGCTCGATCAACCGGTCCCGGTTGATCGGCTTGGTGAGGTAATCGTCGCAGCCTGCTGCCAGGCATTTTTCACGATCGCCCGCCATGGCATGCGCGGTCAGCGCGATCACCGGGAGGTCACACCCGCGCGCGCGCAGTTGCCGCGTGGCTGCGTAACCATCGAGTTCCGGCATCTGCATGTCCATCAGGACCAGCTGTGGCTGTTGCTCGGGCGTTGACGATGCCGCCAGCTCCAGTGCCTGTACGCCGTTCTCTGCGAGGACCACTTCCGCTCCGGCCCTCTTCAGGTGAAAGCCGATCAGCTTCTGATTGTCGACGCTGTCTTCCGCCAAGAGCACGCGCACCCCGGCGAGTACCGTGGATGACGCATTCGTGCCCGCGGGCGCTGTAACCTGCGATGGAGCTGACGCAAGCGTGGATTGCGCACTGTCGGGCCTGCGGATCTCCACGCCATCGAGCTCGCCGGTGGCGACCGCGACCGTGAATCGGCTGCCCTTGCCTGGCACCGACTCCACGTCAAGCCGCCCACCCAGCATCCCTGCAAGCGCATTGGAGATTCTCAGGCCCAGGCCAGTGCCACCGAACCGCCTGCTCATGCTGCTGTCCACCTGGGCGAAGGCCGCGAACTTCAGGATCTCCCGAAGCTGATCAGGCGTCATCCCGATGCCGGTATCGACCACGCTGATCAGCAGCCGTCGCGACGACGGCTCGCAGGAGACATGGACACTGACACCACCCACCTCGGTGAACTTGATTGCGTTGCCGACCAGGTTCAGCACAATCTGCCTGAGCCGCGTGGGATCAGACCGCATGACCACCGGCAAGGGAGAATCGTAATGCACGCGCAGGAACAGGCCCTTGGCGGCGGCGCGCACCTGCATCAATGCAGCGGTCTCCTCGATCAGCGCCGCCGGGTCGACCGGCAGGTCCTCCAGGAGCATCTGCCCGGCCTCTATCTTCGACATGTCGAGAATGTCATTGATGACTGTCAGCAGATGCCGGGCGTTGTTGTGGATCGCAAGGGCATGGCCACAGGCCGGGGCCGCCGCGGTCGCGGCTTCGGAGTCTGTCAACAGCTCCGCGTAACCGAGGATCGCCGTCATCGGTGTGCGGATCTCGTGACTCATATTGGCCAGGAACTCGCTCTTCGCCAGGCTGGCATCTTCGGCGTGCGTCAAGGCGTTTTTCAGGGCGCTGATATCGACCCGTATGCCGAGCATGCGGCGAGGCAACCCATCCTCCGACCAGTCGACCACCTCACCGATGTCTCGCACCCAGATCCACGCGCCCGAGCGACTCTGCAGGCGATGTTCGAACACGAAGGTCGGCAGGCGGCCCTCGACATGTTCCCGGAAGGTCTGTGCGGCGCCATCGTAGTCGTCCGGATGACAGAGCTCCCGCCATTTCTGCAGAGTCAGGTCCAGTTCCTCAGGCGCATACCCCAGCATGCGGCTGCACTCGGCGCTGTAGAAGACCTGCCCGGTGTCCAGGGACCATTCCCATAGCCCGGTCCCTGAAACACGCATGGCAAGCTCGAGCCTCTGTTCGGCGCGCTGCTCATCGGTGACATCGATGTGGCAACCCGTCATACGAAGCGGCTCGCCCGTCTCGGACCACTGGATCACCCGGCCAATACAGAGCACCCACACGATCGACCCGTTCCTGTGCCGATAGCGGACCTTGTTGTAGAACGGGATCTCGCCTCGAGAGGCCACATGCGCCTCGAAGTTGTTCAGTGTGTCGGGCAGGTCCTCCGGGTGGATCAGCTGTTGCCATGTCTCCGGGGATTCCGGGAGCTCGCCAGGCGCGTAGCCGAGCATCCGCAGCCAGCTCGCGTTGTAGTGCCCGTCACCCGTCGCGATGTCCCAATCCCAGAAACCGGTGCTGGGCGAGTCGAGTACTGATTCGAGCACCTTTTTCTGCAGCTCCAACTCGTGGCGTTGCTCGCGCAAAGTGCGTTCCGAGGCCTTGAGTCTGATCTCGGTCTGCTTTCTTTCGGTGATGTCGGTATGAGAACCTGCCATCCGGACGGCCTTGCCGTGGGCATCCCGTACCGCCTCTCCGCGTGCCAGAATCCAGCGACAGTCGCCATCCCTGTGCCGCATGCGGAACTCGATATCGAACACATCAAGAGCACCGGCCAGGTACTGCTCGATGTGATCGATGACGCGTTGCCTGTCTTCTGGCCAGATGAGCTCGGCGAAGGTATCGAAGTGATTACGCAGTTCGTGGTCGGCATAGCCGAGCTGTTCTTTCCAGCGTGCGGAATAGAAGACCTCATTGGACAGGAGATTCCAATCCCATATGCCGTCATTCGAGCCTCTGACCGCGAGGACGTACTGCTCGGTGCTGTTCTTCAGCGCGTCCTCAGAAGCCCGGCGCGCCGTGATGTCACGGATATAGCCATGCCAGACGATGCTCTTGTCCGCCATCCGCTCGGGGGAGGCCTCGCCCTCGACCCAGATCACGCGCCCCTCGGGGTGTACGACGCGGTACTCCGCATGCCAGCGAGTGAGTGAGCGCGCGGACTCCTGAATACCATCGGCAACGCGAACCAGGTCATCGGGCTGAATCACCTCGAACACGGGCGAGGCATCATCGAGGACCTGCTCGGGTGTGACGCCATAAATATCCGCGATCCCCGCCGATGCATACGGGAAGTGCGAAGTGCCATCAGGGCGCAGGCGGTACTGGTAGAGCACGCCGGGCACATGTCGGGCCAGCAGGGTCATCCGCTGCAGGGCGGTATACCTCTCCTGCTCGGCCAGTTTAATTGCTGTGATATCTGAAACACTTGCGACCACGCCACGAAAACGACCGTCGCCACCAAACACCGGCTGGCTGCTGACCGAGATCCAGCGGACCGTGTGATCCGTGTGGACAATGCCGTGGACAAAGGCCCTGACCGGCTGACGGGTGCGCAGTGTGATGACCGAGGGCATTTCCTCAGGAGGCAGCTCGCTGCCATCTTCCCGAATGGCTCGCCATCGCGGGTCTCTCGGGGTACGGCCCAGCAGCTGGTCTCTGGGGAGGCCGAGAATCTCCTCCGCCGCGGGATTGCAGTCGCCAATCTCTCCCCGGGCGTCCAGCACCACGACACCCTCCGCGAGCGCATCGAAGATCGAGCTGCGCAGGTTGATTTCGTCGGCGACGTCCTCGGCCGCAACCGGACCTGAGGGATCATGGGCTTCCATAGCTGACTCGCACACCCCGTGTCTACGCAAGTATCGGTCGACGCATGGGTTTCTTGAGTAATCAGGCCATTCCCTGCAGGTCGCGCGGGACCTGGAGTTCCCGTTGGATTCAACCACCGTGGCTTGCATCCACAGAGCGGTCAAATACTCGTCCATCAAGGATCGCTGGAGAGGAAACACGTATTTTCCGCGGTATTCCAATGATCTGATGGGGACCTCCGATGCCAGCAACACCAGTCCACTCGCTCCCGACGAAGCCCTGTCACCTGAGGCCACTGCCGGTCGCCATCGCGCTGGCCATGGCGGGCGCACTCGCGCACCTGCCCACCAC
>SKYU01000183.1 GCA_007127715.1 Gammaproteobacteria bacterium
GGTTCGGCCGCGAGCGGCGCGGCGAGCAGCAGCGTTGCCAGTCCGGCCGCCAGGGCGTGCGCGCTCGACGGGCGCGGCATCATTCCACCTCCAGAAGCTCGACTTCGAACAGCAGGGTGGCATTCGGCGGAATCACCCCACCCGCGCCGCGCGAGCCGTAGGCCAGCGCCGGCGGAATCACCAGCTGACGCTGCTCGCCCACCTGCATTCCGGCCACGCCCTCGTCCCAACCCCGGATCACCTGGCCAGCGCCCAGCCTGAAACGAAACGGCTGGCCACGCGGATAGGAGCTGTCGAACTGGGTTCCACGGGAGCCCTCGGCCTCCGGCGCATACAGCCAGCCGGTGTAGTGCACGACGGCGGTCTGGCCGGATTCGATGGCGGCACCGTCACCCTCGCGCAGGACCGTGACCTGAAGTTCGGTGACGGCCGGAGCGGCCGCTTCGGGCGTGGCGGCGGGCGGCGCGTCCGCCGGGTCACCCGGCTGACAGCCGGCAAGCAGCAGCGCCGCGCCGACCAGCAGCATGACGGACAGGGTGGCGGACGCCCGCAAAAATGGCCGGCTGGAGGAGGACGCAGCGGAACACAGGCTCATGAGTTGGACTCCATGTGGGAAGGATCGGCCGACGCCGGCACGAAGTCCAGCGCCGCGGAATTGATGCAATAGCGCAGCCCGGTGGGCGGCGGACCGTCGGGGAAGACATGCCCGAGGTGCGCGTCGCAGGCGCTGCAGAGGACCTCTTCCCGAATCATGCCATGGCTGGTGTCACGCACCACGCGCAGCGCCGTCGCCGACACGGGCTGCCAGTAGCTTGGCCATCCGGAGCCGGAATCATACTTGTGCGCCGAGGCGAACAGCGCGGCGCCACAACACACGCAGGCATAGGTGCCTTCGGCCTTGTGGTCGTGATAGCGCCCGGTGAATGCACGCTCGGTGCCGGCGTTCTGGGTGACGTGAAACTGTTCGGAATCGAGGCGCTGCGCGAGTTCTTCGCGGCTGGGCTTCGGCCTGTCGCTCATGCGGACCTCCCTGGGGGCTGGCGGGTCGACAAGGCCGTGATTGTAACGGCTTCGCGACCCGCCGGCCCCCAGGCGCTCAGGCGGTCTCGAGCAGCAGCCTGTTCAGTCGCTGCACGAATGCACCGGGGTCCTTGAGCTGACGGCCTTCCGCCAGGCGCGCCTGGTCGAGCAGCAGGTGGGCGAGATCGGCAAACCGGTTGTCTTCGTCCAGTCCTTCGAGACGTCGCACCAGCGCGTGGGACGGGTTGATCTCCAGAATCGGCAGCGTGTCGGGCACCGGTTGGCCGGTGGCCTCGAGGATTCTGCGCATCTGGATCCCGGGCTCGTCGGCAGCGAGCAGCAGACACGACGGCGAGTCGGTCAGGCGACGGCTGACGCGCACGTCGGCAGCGCGTCCCTCGAGGGTCTTTTTCAGGCGCGACACCAGGGACGCGTAAGCCTGCTCACGGGTCTCGTCCAGCCCGTCCTCTCCGGCACCAAGGTCATCGAGGTCGAGGTCGGCCCGGGCCACGTCGCGGAGCTCGACCTCCCGGAACGAGGGCAGATGCTGCAGCGCCCACTCGTCGATCCGCTCGGTCAGCAGCAGCACCTCCACGCCCTGGCGACGGAACATCTCGAGCTGCGGGCTGGTGCGCGCAGCCTCGGGGCTGTCGGCGAGGAGGTAGTAGATCTGTTTCTGGCCGTCCTTGCGTCGACCGAGATAGTCGTCCAGCGACACCGAGGCCTCGGCCGTGTCGTTGG
Source organism: Gammaproteobacteria bacterium (assembly GCA_007127715.1). Taxonomy (GTDB): domain Bacteria; phylum Pseudomonadota; class Gammaproteobacteria; order Steroidobacterales; family PWYM01; genus PWYM01. Next base: position 1,762 of record SKYU01000183.1, read on the forward strand.
CGGTCGAGTCGAAGCGCAGCAGGGCGGCGACACGCTCACGGTTCGTGAAGTCCTCGGCGAGGCCTTCCTTCATCACCTCACCGAACTCGCGCCAGAACTGGCGATACCTGTCGGGCTCGTCACTGGCGAGCTTCTCGAGCATGTCCAGCGCCTTCCGGGTCAACGCCTTGCGGATGGCATCGACATGGGCATCCTGCTGCAGCAGCTCGCGCGAGACGTTCAACGGCAATTCGGCGGAGTCCACCACCCCACGAACGAAGCGCAGATAAAGCGGCAGGAACTGCTCGGCATCGTCCATGATGAACACGCGCTGCACATAGAGCTTCAGTCCGCGGGGGGCCTCGCGGTTCCAGAGATCCCAGGGCGCGCGCGGGGGCACATACATCAGCGCCGTATACTCCCGTGTGCCCTCCACCCGGTGATGCGACCAGCCGAGCGGCGACTCGGAGTCATGGGCGATGTGCTTGTAGAACTCCGCGTATTCCTCGTCACTGATCTCGCTGCGGGGGCGGGTCCACAGTGCCTGTGCGGTATTGACCGCGCGCCGGTCTTCCTTGCCGGCCTCGGCGAGGGTCACTGGAAAGGCGATATGGTCGGAATAGCGCCGCACCAGCGACTCCACCCGGTAAGCCTGGGCATACTCGCCCGCATCTTCCTTGAGATGCAGTTCGACCGTGGTGCCCTGCTGCGCGCGTTCGGCCGGCTCCAGGGTGAACTCGCCCTGGCCATCGGAAATCCAGCGGACAGCCTGGTCGGGCGGCAGTCCGGCACGGCGGGTCGTCACCTCCACCCTGTCGGCCACGATGAAGGCCGAGTAGAACCCCACGCCGAACTGACCGATCAGCCGGGCGTCCTTGCGGGCGTCACCGGACAGCTGCGAGAGAAAGTGCGCCGTGCCCGAACGCGCGATGGTACCGAGGTTGGAGATCGCCTCGTCGCGGGACATGCCGACGCCGTTGTCGCTGATACGGATGATGCCTGCCGATTCATCGACCTCGACATCAATCGAGAAGGCCTCGGCCGCGTCCCGGAGGGCGGGATCGGAGAGCGCCTCGAAACGAAGCTTGTCGCAGGCATCCGAGGCGTTGGAAATCAGCTCCCGCAGAAAGATCTCGCGATTGCTGTAGAGCGAGTGGATCATCAGGTGAAGCAGTTGCTTCACCTCCGCCTGGAATCCCAGGGTCTCGCGCTGCAAGGTCTCGGCCATCGATGGTTCCTCCCGGTCTGCGTTCAGGCTGGCCGGCATCACGCCGGGCCTTCACGCAGATGGGGATCGATGCGGCGATTTCAAGTCACGAGCATGGCGGCCAGCAGGAACAGCAGGCTGCAGAGCAACCATGGACGGGCACGTCGCCACACCATGGGCAGGCAGAACACCAGGTCCTCGCAGTCATCCAGCCACTGGAGCACCCGCTCCATCAGAACACCCCTGCATGCCGCGCCGGTGGGCGCGATCGCGGCAGCTGGGTCTGCAGCTCACGCGGCACGCCCCGGTTTCGCCAGGCCAGCGCAGCCTCCCGGGCCCGCCGAACCCAGGCTTCCCGAGGGCCGGCACCGCAAGCAACGGGCAGCATCGATACCACCGACGACATGATCAGTTCTCGCCATCCCAGCTGCGCCGTACCTTCTCGGCCCAGCTGTGATAGCCCTTCCAGCTGTAGAGTGACGCATCGGTGCGCGGGCGACGGGTTGCGGCGCCCTCGGCCTCGACTCCGGCAAGCCACTTGCGGTAGGCCTGCCAGCCTCCATCGGCAGCAGGGGCCCGCGGCCGGTTCGACTTGGATCTGTCCATGCACGCATCCTGAACGGGGATGCGTCAAGAGTAGCCCCTGGCAACCCCTGCGATAAGGAACTGGATCACAGGCGCAAACCGTAAAAAATTTAGTTAAAACAGTGGATTATGACCGGTTTGACGTAATGTGCCGGCTCAGCGCGCCACCCGGAAACACGGTGTGTACTCGCGCCCGGGGAGTTTCATGCGGTGCTCGGCGACGAAACGACCGAGCACCTCGTCCAGCGCCGCGGCAATCGCCGGATCACCATGCAGCTCGAAGGGGCCCTCGGTCTCTACACGGCGGATGCCATCCTCGCGGACGTTGCCGGCCACCACCCCGGAAAACGCGCGCCGCAGGTTGGCGGCCAGACGATGCGGCGGCTGGTCGCGCGACAGGTCGAGCGCGGCCATCGACTCGTGAGTGACCTCGAAGGGCTGCTGGAAGTCCTCGTCGATGACCAGGTTCCAGTTGAAGAAATACGCCTCCTCACGCGAGTGTCGGTAGCGGGTGACCTGGTCGACCCCCTCGGCCATCGCCCGCGCCACCCGTGCCGGATCGCCGACGATGACCTCGAAGCGGCGACAGGCGGCCTCGCCCAGTGCAGCGCGCAGGAACTCGACGACCCTCTCGAAGTAGCTGCGACTCTGCTCCGGGCCCGTGAACACCACGGGCAGGGGCTGGTCGGCATTGTCCGGGTGCATCAGCACCCCGACCAGGTAGAGGATCTCCTCAGCCGTACCCGCGCCGCCGGGGAACACCACGATGCCGTGGCCGAGACGCACGAAGGCCTCCAGGCGTTTCTCGATGTCGGGCATGATCACAAGTTCGTTGACGATCGGGTTCGGCGACTCGGCAGCGATGATGCCGGGCTCGCTCACGCCGATGTAGCGGCCATTGCGGATGCGCTGCTTCGAATGGCCGATGGTCGCGCCTTTCATCGGCCCTTTCATCGCGCCGGCACCGCAACCGGTGCAGACGTTCAATCCGCGCAGGCCCAGTTCGTAGCCGACATCCTTGGTGTATTCGTATTCCACCCGACTGATGGAATGCCCTCCCCAGCAGACCACGAGGTCGGGATCGGCCTGGGTCCGCAGGGCACGGGCATTGCGCAGGATCTGAAACACCGTCTCGGTGATCGCGGCCGGGGAGGCGACGTCCAGCCGGCCTCCAGGGGCCAGCTCCGAGCCGATGTAGACAATGTCGCGCAGCACGGCGAACAGCAGTTCGCGTACCCCGCGAATCATCCGTCCATCGACGAAGGCACTCTCAGGGGCGTTGCGCAGTTCAAGCTGGACCCCACGATCGAGCTCGATGATGGCCACCTCGAAATCGGCGTATTTGCGCATCACCGTGCGCACGTCATCCTCGGTACCCCCCGTGTTGAGCACCGCCAGCGCGCACTTGCGGAAAATATCCTGAAGGCCACCCTCGCCACGTGAGCGCAGGCGGACGATTTCCTCGCGCGAGAGAATCTCGAGACTGCCTTCCGGCGTCACCGTAGCATCCACGTGAGTCTCCTGATGTTCACGGCCCAGAACCTGCGGGGGCGGAGACGCCGAAAGGCGCCACCGCGCTCAGGGCCGGATCTCTATGGGGGTCATCTCCGGCGTCATCAGCCAGATGTCGATCATGTCCGCATCGGCGACCGCGATACAGCCCTCGGTCCAATCCTGGGACAGGTAGTAGTGTTCCGGGTAGCGCCGGTCGTTCGGCAGACCGTGGATCATGATCTGCCCGCCGGGGTCCCAGCCCCGCTCGGCGGCCCGCCGACGGTCCTCGGTGTTGGGATAGGACACGCGGATGGACAGAAAGAAATCGCTGTTGCGATTGCGGAAATCCAGCAGGTAGCGGCCCTCGGGGGTCCGCAGGTCCCCTTCGCGCTCCTTGTGGCCCTCCGGCTGCCCGCCAAGCATCACGTCGAACCCCCGCAGCACCTCGCCTTCGCGGAGCAGATAAAGCCGGCGCTCCGACTTGAGCACCAGCACCTCATCGGCGAGAGGCTGGCTGCGCGCCAGCGCGGAGGGATCCCGGATGAGCATGTCGGCCACCGCACCGCCCGACCATGACATGACGGCCAGACCCAGCAGCACAGCGAGCAGCGGAAACCGAATTGTCATGTTGATCAGCCACTCACCGCGATAAGCGAGACTTGAACTTTAATGTCTCGGCGTGACACGCTCAAGTGACGGATGCACGGAACTCGACACCACAGGGAGACTCCATGAGCACGATACTCGTCAC
>SKYU01000205.1 GCA_007127715.1 Gammaproteobacteria bacterium
ACGCCCTCATGGTCCTGTGCGAGCAGCGCGTCCCAGCCGCTGCCCCAGATCACCTTGATGACATTCCAGTCGGCGCCGCGGAAACTGCGCTCGAGTTCCTGGATGATCTTGCCGTTGCCCCGCACCGGGCCATCAAGGCGCTGCAGGTTGCAGTTGATCACCAGCACCAGGTTGTCGAGCTTCTCGCGCGCAGCGATGTTGATGGTGCCGAGAACCTCGGGTTCGTCGGCCTCGCCATCGCCGATGAAACACCATACCCGTCCGCCGTTGGCGGGCTTGAGACCGCGGTTCTCGAGATACTTGGCGAAGCGCGCCTGGTAGATGGCCGTGGGCGTGGACAGGCCCATCGAGGCGTTCGGCACCTGCCAGAACGCTGGCAGCGAGCGCGGATGCGGGTACGAGGGCAGACCGCCGCCCTCGCCGAGTTCGCGGCGGAAGTTGGCCAGCTGTTCGGCACTCAGGCGGCCTTCAAGGAATGCGCGTGCATAGATGCCCGGAGAAGCATGCGGCTGGGGCATGACCAGATCGCCGCCGTAATCCTGGCTGCGCGCCCGGAAACAGTGATTGAAGCCGACCTCCAGCTGGGTGGCCGCCGAGGCATACGTGGCGATATGCCCGCCGACGCCGGCACCTGCATCCTGGGCCTGCAGCACCATGGCCATGGCATTCCAGCGAAGCCAGTTCTCGACGCGCTTCTCGAGCTCGAGGTCGCCCGGGTAGGCGGGCTGGTCGCTTGGCGGGATGGTATTGATGTAGGGGGTGTTGAGGGTGGCCTCGCTCAGCACCACACCCTGGGCGATGGCGTGATCCTGTACTGCGCGCAGGATGGCGCGCACACCCTCGTCACCGTACTCGCGGCGTATGTAATCGATGGATTCCAGCCACTCCTGGCGGTCTTCCGCCAGGGTGTCGATCAGTTGTGCGGCCATGAGCGCCTTCACCTCGAATGTCGTGCGCTGTTGTCGGCCTCTCATTGTACGGCGCAGCCACGACCGGCGATTGCAAACTCTGCCTTTCAGGACGCCTCTTATGGCAGGATATGTGGTTTGTAAACACTTTGACGCAATAAAATGCCAAACAACGTGCTTGATCGCATCGACTACCGGATTCTGCAGCATCTGCAGAACGACGCCCGGGTCAGCAACGCCGAGCTGGCCGAGCGGGTCGGGCTATCGCCCTCCCCGTGCCTGCGGCGGGTGCGCGCGCTGGAGCAGGCCGGCATTCTCAAGCGTTACGTGGCGCTGGTCGACCCCGGCGCCGTCGGTCTGCCCATCAGCGTGGTGGTCAACGTGTCGCTGCGCTCGCAGGAACGCGCTGCCCTGGTCGAATTCGAGGGTCAGATCCAACGCTGTCCCGAAGTGATGGAGTGCTACCTGATGACCGGCAGCAGCGACTACCTGCTGCGGATCGTCGTACCGGATCTGGAGAGTTATCAACGCTTCCTCGCCGACACGCTGACGCGTATCCCGGGCGTGGCCAACATCCAGTCGGGCCTGGCCTTGAAGCAGGTCGTCTACCGCACGGAGCTGCCGCTGGAAACGCGCGGGCCGCGTTAGAGGATCACCCGCACGAGGGTCGCGCATACCAGAGCGATCAGCAGCGCGCCCATCAGGTCCACGAACAGCCCCGTGCGGATGAAGCGGGCCACCGGGACATGGCCGGTGGCGATGACCATCGCGTTCGACGACGTGCCCGCGGGATTGGCCACCCCCCAGCTGGCCGCAAGCCCGGCAGCCAACGCCACCGGCACCGGATCGTGCCCACCGGCGATCGCGAGCGCCGCGACGATGGGCATGAAGGTCACCGCGGTGCCGACCTGGGAGGCGCACTCCGTCACCGCAATGCAGATCAGCGCCACTGCGATCAGCAGCAGCAGGAAAGGCAGGGTTGAGACGCCGCCAAGGGCCTCGCCGATCCAGTCGCTGAGCCCGGTACCGACGATGGCGTCGGCCAGCGCCAGCCCACCACCCAGCAGGAACACCAGAAACCAGGGCGCCTTCTGACAGTCCGCCCACTCCAGCAGGCGCTGGCTGCGGGCACGCGGCTCTGCCGTCGCTTCGCCGCTGGGCAGCAGACACAGCGACAATGCCGCCAGCATGGCAATGGTGGGCGCGGTCAGCGCAGGCACCCAGTTTCGCAGCCACGGCAAGGTCACCCATGCCAGGCTGGTCAGCACGATCACCGCCAGCACCCGCCACTCCGGCGTCGTCAGCGGCCCCTGTCGTCCGACCGCGGCCGCGATCTCGGCGCGCGAGCGTGCCGCGTAGTGTCCTCGCCGCACCTCACGGGTGATGAACCACCAGGCGATCGGCAACGCCAGCGCCACCAACGGGAGACCGAACCCGATCCACTGGAGAAAACTCACGTCCAGCCCGAACTGCCGGTTGAGCAGCTCCATCACGACCGGGTTCACAGGCGTGCCGACGGGCGTGATGAACCCGCCCATGTTGGATGCCAGTGCGATGGCGAGAAATATCGCGCAGAAAAAGTGCCGACGTGAAACTTCGTCACTGTCCCCGGCCGGGCCAGCCACGGCGGTCGCGAGAGCTGCCGCGATGGGCAGCATCATCACCGTCGTGGCCGTATTGTTGACGATCATCGACATCATGGCAGTCGCGATCATCAGCGCCAGCACGAGATGATGCGGTGCCGGACTGCTGTGGTTCACCAGCAGCAGCGCCAGGCGTCGGTGAAGACCCCACTTCTCCGTGGCCAGCCCAAGGAGGGCGCCACCCAGCACCAGGAACAGCACCGGCGCCATGTAGTTGGCGCTGACCTCCGCCGGTGCCTGTACGCCCAGCAGAGGCAGCAGTACGAAAGGCAAGGCGCCGGTGATCGGTATGGGCACGGCCTCGGTGAACCACCAGACCCCCATGAGCACCGCCACGGCGGCTGTGTGCCATGCCCCCTCGGACAACCCCGCCGGCGCCGGCAGCCACTGGAGCGCCATGAAGGCGCCGGCACCCAGCCAGAAACCGAAACGCTTCAGCATGCCTCCGGCACTGCAGCACCCACGCCCAGAACCGTCGCGACACTGACAGCGATGAACAGCTTGCGCACACACCCTCCTGTCGTCGTCAGGGGCAGACCGTCAGTCGGGGGAACACCCCTGGACGAACTCGACCGTCAGGGCCGTCGGCGTCCGCAGGAGCATCACGACCGTATCGTCGCTTCCGGACCCTGGCCCGCCATGAATGACGCCTGGCGGTCGATGGAAATAACCGCCAGGGCGATAGTCACCCACACGTTCGCCGGCAGGCAGACACTCGACCAGCCGATACCCGCCCTCGAGAATGAAACCTTCCTCCACGGTCTCGTGCCGCTCCCAGGGCAGTACAAGCTCCGGGCCTGCGCGCAGAAGCCAGGTCCGCTGACCGGTAGACTCGACCCACAACAGATCGAGGACCTCGAGTGGCAGCCGGATACCGGTATCCCGCTCTGCGACCACACCAGGTCGCCATGCACGCCCGTCGTAGGGGCGGTGGCTTACCGCGGCACCATCCGTATCGCGCGGCGGATCCAGAAACAGGAGAACGCGGGCACCGACGTCGGCCGTCAATTCCGGCGGAGCCACGGCAGCGGGCAGGTGCACGTGGCCATAACGGCGAACCGGCTCGCCCCCCCAGTTCAATTCGCCTTCGAGGACGAACAGCTCCCACGTATGTTCACGTTGGGGCGGTGGTCGCCAGCGCCAGTGCGCGGGGAGCTCGAGCACCGCAACCTTGCGGGTCGGCGAGTGCTCTGCAAGTACTCTGGCCGGCGCGCCGCCGAACTGTTCGAAGGTCACCAGTGGCTGATCATCGGCATGACGGGCCATGACCAGGCCCTCAATCGGGTCGTCGGTCGCAGCCTTGCCGACCGACAATATCGCGACACAGACCCACCCGAAGAGCAGCCGTCCCGAAACACTGACACCACGATCTGCAGACAGGAGGCGTTCCTTTTGTGCGACGGGATACCGCGCATGCGATGACGAGGCCACTGGGCCGGTCATCCGGGTGGGTTGGTGCCGCCGGAGAGACTCGAACTCCCGACCCTCCGCTTACAAGGCGGACGCTCTACCAACTGAGCTACGGCGGCATGGCCGAGTGCCGATTGTAGGCTCGCGGACGAGCGCCGGGCAACGCGGCGCCGTCCGAGACTCAGCCTGGAGGGCAGTCGGCCGGCGCGATGCGCGCATCGCGCGCAGCCGCGCCTTCGGGCAGCGCAGGCAACGTCACGCCGTCCGGCACTGCGAGCAGCAGGCGGTACACGGTCGCGGTACGAAACCGGTCGCGAAGTTCGCCCTCGACCGCCAGGGTCACGGCCTGTTCACGCAGCCGTTCGGCCCGCTGGCGCTGTGTGAACAGGCCCAGCGACACCGTGAAAGTCTCCTCGCCCGGAATCACGTAGGCGTCCGGGACACCACCTTCGCGCAGGCGTTCGGCAGCCGCGCGCGCCTCGTCGCGGCTGTCGAATGTCGCTACAAGCCAGTAGCCGGCCCACAGTTGCCCTTCTTCGACCACCTGGACGGGGCTGAGTCCCTGGGCCCTGAGCTGCTCGGCAAATGTCGAGGAGGCTTCGGGACTTGCGAACGGTCCGATGGAGACGCAGCGCACCGCCGCCGCAGGCGCGGGTGGGGTCTCCGACGCCGGTTGCGACGGGTCGACCACCCGCGGGGCATCCTCGAGGGCAAGCAGGCGATCCTCCGCCGTGGGCGGTCGCTCCCCCGTCTCCGGAGTCAGCACCCAATGTCGCCACGCCAGCATCGCGGCATTGGCGAGCAGCAGAACCAGCAGCAGGCGGCGCATCAGCCCTGCTCACCCGCGAACAGGGCCAGACCCTCGAGCAGCAGCTGGGGACGGTGTTCCACGGGACCCGTCAGGTAGGGCAGCAGCTCCGGTGCGCCACCACCGGTCAGCAGCAGCGGCGGACGCCGGTCTAGCGCCTGCGCGGCCGCAGCCCAGGCCCGCTCGACGGCACCCACGAGCGCCCAGCTGGCCCCGAAACCCACGGCCTCGTCGGTCGACCGCCCGAAGGCTGAAGCGGCCTCTCCGGGGAGGCGTTCGCCGTGGGTACGGCCGATATCGCTGGTTTCCCGGTACAGGGCCCGTGCCATCAGGCCGCGACCGGCCAGGATCAGGCCGCCGAGATGGAGACCGTCGTCGGCAACCGCATCGATCGTCACCGCGGTCCCTGCATCCACGACCAGGGCGGCGCCCTGAGCCTGATGGAAGGCCGCGATCACCGCGACCCAGCGATCGACGCCCAACCGGGCCGGCTCGGCGTAGCCGCAGGTGACGCCCAGCGCACATGCCGAAGCGGTGATGAATACGGGCGGCTGGGGACAGCGACGCGCCAGCCCCCGGCGCAGGGCATCGGCCATCCACGGGCCGGCGACATTCGCCACGAGCACGCCTTCCAGCGCGTCCGGGGCCGCCGAGACGAGGGCGCGGACCGCGCCTGCGGGATCACTTCGCGAGGGGCAGCGGCCGGGCGCCGACAGCGTGCCGTGCTCCCACAGCGCCCACTTCAGGCGACTGTTGCCGGCGTCCACCAGCAGCTTCATAACGCGAGCCTCACGCTCACCTCGCCGGAAACGACACGCGCCACGGTCGTCCCGGTATCGACCCGCAGGGCCCCATCGGGGTCGACACCGGCACCCGTGCCCGACAGCGGGCCGTCGGGACCCACGCAGACCAATGCGCGCCCACGCAGGTAGTCGGCAGCCGAGAACGCGTCGTGGAACGGTGCAAACCCCTGCTCGCCGAACGCCGCCAGCATGGCGCCCGTTTGCGCCAGCACCCGTCCGGCGAGCGATGGCAAAGACGGTGCATGTCCCGCGAGCCCCAGCAGATCGACCGGCCCGCGTCCCCAGCTGGGGACGATCCCGGCGGAAATCTCGTCAGGCAAGGCAATGTTGATGCCGATACCGATCACCACGGAGGGCCGACCGCTGCGTTCGCCGCGAAGCTCCACCAGGATGCCGCCCAGCTTGCCCTCGGCCGCGACGAGGTCATTCGGCCACTTGAGCTGCACTCCCGCGATGCCGAGGTCCGCCAGGGCACCACGCGCCGCGACCCCGGCCGCCAGGCCGAGGGCGGATAACGTGCCGGGTCGTCGGGTGAAGGTCCAGGCCATGGAGAGATATAGCCCGGCCCCGGGCGGGGCACTCCAGGCACGCCCCTGGCGGCCGCGCCCGGCCGTCTGCGTGAAAGCCAGACAGGCATCCAGCTGCCCTGGCGCCGGCCCGGGACGGCCCAGCAGCCAGCTGTTCGTGGAATCCACCTCCCGCAGGACCTCGAGTGCCCCGAGCGGTGTCGCGCCCGCCGCCTCGCGGATCGCCGCGGCAGCTGTCGCCGGGTCGGTGGCCATCAGCGCCGCCGTCGGAACAGCATCAGCCGTTCAACGCGGTTTTCCGTGCCGGCGCGCAGCCGCGCGACATTGCCGCGATGCGAGTACAGGATCAGCGTGGCCACGACCAGCGCGAACCAGAAAAACCCCTCGTGGGCGACAGACCAGCCGAGCGCCACGAGCAGGGGCGCCAGCACGGCGACCGTGATCGTCGCCAGACCGACGATACCTGTGGTCGTGACGATGCCCAGCCATACGAGCAGCATCGGCAACACCAGCGACGGCGCAAGCACGGCGATGATGCCAACCGCCGTGGCGGCACCCTTCCCGCCCCGGAACTCATGCCACAGGGGCCAGACGTGACCGACCACGGCCGCCAGTGCGCAGCCGAAGATCACCAGTTCACGCGGCATGGCCGGATCAGCCGGAATGCCAGGCAGGGCGAGGCCAGGCAGCACCAGGGCGGCGAGGATGCCCTTGCCGATATCGATCACCAGAACGCCGGCGGCGAATGCCCCGCCCTGGGTCCGCAGGGCATTGGTCCCACCGGCATTGCCGCTGCCCAGGCTGCGGATGTCCACGCCCCCCCTCAGCCGGCCGAGCAGCAGGCTGCCCATCACCGACCCGAGGAGATAGGCGATCAGCACCTTGAGACCGAGTTCGAGCATGGCGTCACTCTGCGCGGATGACCCGTGATTGTACCTGCGCCCCGGAACGGGGGTCAGCGCGGCGGGCGCTCGGGGGCGCCAGGCGCAGGCAGGCTGCCAGGCTGATCAGCCGCGCGCCCATCCCTTCGCGAGCCCAGCCAGATCGCCACCAGCGCGATCAGGGCCCCCAGGGCCTCGGTGCCGGTGAACCCCCGGCCAAGCAGCAGCACGTCCCAGGCAAACGCGAGCGTCGGCTGAAGCAGCAGGACCAGGCCGACCCTCGTCGTGCTGATATGGGCCAGGCTGCTGGAGATCAGCACCCAGCCGAGGACCGTGGCGGAGATCGAATAGCCGGTCAGCATCAGGCCGTCGCGTACGCTTGGGATGTGCAGGGACTCGCCGGTGAACAGCGTCAGCAGTGCGAGCACGACGGCGCCCGCAAGCGAGGCCAGGGCGATGTCGCGCATCGGGGACCCGGCCCCCCCGCCACGCACACGCGCAAGTTGCAGACCCAGGATGTAGCCCGCATAGCTCACGGCCGTCAGCAGCCCGAACACCACCCCAAGCCGGTACTCCGGACTGAGCACTGACCAGTCGATGCCGACGATCAGCATCAGGCCCAGCAGCGCCAGCGGGATGGCGACCACCTGGCCGGCCCCCGGGCGCTGCCGGTACACCAGCAACGCCACCGCCGTCAGGATGAACACCTGGAAGTTCGCCAGCAGCGTGGAAATCCCTGCGCCGACGTAGAGGATGCTCCGGTGCCAGAAGAACAGGTCGAAGGCGAAGCAGGTCCCTGCCACCACCACCGCGCCCACCAGGGCTGGCCGGATCCAGATCCGCTCGCCGCGCAGGCGTACGATCAGCAGCAGCAACGCGCCGCCGATGGCCAGCCGGTAGAACGCGGTGGTCGTCGGGTCCGTGGCCGTGAAGGTCACCCAGACCGGCGAGAAACTGATCACCACCGCCCCTGCCACCAGGCGGGCCATGGCGTAACGGGGCCCGAACATCAGCGGACCCGGGGACCGGCGTGTGGCGGTGCGGCGTTCATGGCCGCGCATGGTAGCGCAGGCCGGGGCCGGCGCATCAGCCAGCGTCGGCGATGGCCTCTCCGGGCTCACACAGGCGGTAGCCGAAGCCCCGGATGGTCTCGATCATGCCCTCGAGCGCATGCGGCTCAAGCACCTGGCGCAGCCGCCGCACGTGGACGTCGACGGTCCTCGGGCTGACACCGTGCTCGCGGCCCCAGACACGCGCCAGCAGCTGCGCACGACTGTGGACCCGCCCGGGGTGGGCGAGCAGAAACTCCAGCAGACGGTATTCCGCTGGCGCAAGCGTGGTGTCCTGTCCTGCAATCCGTACGCGATGGGCGATGCGGTCCATCTCGATGGCGCCGATCTGCAGCAGACCGGTGACCGGCAGGGTCGGCGGACGGCGCAGCGCCGCCCGCACCCGCGCGAGCAGTTCGGGCGCACGATAGGGCCTCGAGATGAAGTCGTCGATACCGCTGTCGAGTGCCCGCACGACATCGCTCACATCGGTGCGCTTCGAGACCATGATCACGCGCGGCGGACGCAGCCCCTCACGCCTGCGCAGATGCTGCACATAGTCGAGCCCGCTCATGTCCGGCAGGGCCCATTCGAGCATCAGCAGATCGGGACAATGCTCGCCAAGCAGACGATCGGCCGCACCGCAGTCGGCTGCCTCACGCACCTGGTAACCCTCGCCGCGCAGCTGACGGACGACCGGTTCGCGCGAGGCGCGCTCGTTGTCGAGAATGAGAATGGTGGTCATGGCCTGCTCCCGGCGATCCGCAGGCCTCCCGCGGTTCCAACTGCCGACCTGGTGAACAGTAGGCCGCAGACGCTTTACAGCCGGCTTACAACAATGTTGTGGTTTTGTTACATCAACACCGCGTTGTCATCGAGAGTTCACCGGAATGCAACCCAGCGTTGATGTAGGACGGGCACTCTTCCCGCAGCCACAGCGGGCCGGGAGGGAAGCCGAATGCGTTCTGCAGGACCTGACGAGACGCTGCGTTGCCGCACCGTGTTCATTTCCGACGTTCACCTGGGCTCCAGCGCCTGCAGTGCCGAACTGCTGCTGGACTTCCTGGATTCGATAGAGTGCGAGATGCTCTACCTCGTCGGGGACATCATCGATGTCTGGAGCCTCAGGAAACAGTTCTACTGGCCTTCCTCACACAACGAGGTCGTTCGCCGCGTTCTGAAAATGGCCCGCAACGGTACCCGGGTGACCTACATTCCCGGCAACCATGACGAGATCTTTCGAGACCATGTCGGACTCGACGTCGGCGGCGTGGGCATTCGCAGGGACAGCATTCACCAGACCGCCGACGGACGACGCCTGCTGGTGCTGCATGGCGATGAATTCGACCAGGTCGTGCAGTTCAGCCCCTGGCTTGCAAAGCTCGGGGCACATGCCTACGAGTACCTGATCCGGCTCAACGCCTGGGTCAATCGCTGCCGCCGCTGGTTTGGCGCACCGCACTGGTCACTGGCCAAATACCTCAAGCACCGGGTCAAGAATGCCGTTCAGTACATCGGAGAGTTCGAGCGCGCTGTCGCCACCGCGGCACGCCAGCGGGGCGTAGACGGCCTGGTCTGCGGGCACATTCACCACGCCGAAATCACCGTCATCGATGGCATCACCTACTGCAACGATGGCGACTGGGTCGAAACCTGCAGTGCCCTGGTCGAACATCCGGACGGACGTCTCGAGATCCTGCGCTGGGCGGAACACGTCGCCGCCCGCGAAGCGCGCGGCGACCTGCAGGTCGTCATGACCGATCGCGCGGCCTGAGCGACGATGAGGCGCCGGGCGCATCGTGCCCGGCACAGGGCTCGGTGAGTTTCAGCGTCAGGCACTTGGCCGAGCCGCCGGCCTTGAGAAACTCCGAGAGCCCGACCTCGTGGACCACGAACCCGGCGGCCTCAAGCGCCTGTTTCAGCGCGGGCGAGGCGCGGTTCACGATCACGTTGTCGTCGATGTTGACTGCGTTGCAGGCGAAGCTGCCGGCATCCAGCGTGTCGACCACGATGCGCCGCTCCGGCGGCACGCGGGTCTCGATCGCCACCCGTGAGTCGTAGTCGAAAGCCGGCGGATGATAGAGCAGATACCCACCGCTCAACGGACACATGCAGGTATCGATATGGTAGAATCGCGGGTCGGTCAGGCGCACTGAGACGATCTCCCGCTGGGGGAACCATTCGGCGAGATAGCGGTGCGCTTCGATTTCGGTGCGGAACCCGTAGCCGGTCCACAGCCAGGGTCCCCCGCGATCGAGCAGGCAGTCCCCTGCACCCTCGAACCCCACGCTGTCGGGCAAGCGCCTGACCTCGAACCCATCGGCCCGGAACCAGTCCCGGTAATGGGTTTCCTCCGGCCGGCGCTCCATGGGCATGAAATGGCTGGGTACGGCGATGTCGCCGCAGACCATGCCAGCGTTTGCGGTGAACACCATGTCGGGCAGGTTCGGACGCGGCGGCAGCGTGACGACCTCGGCAAAGCGCCCGATCAGGTCGCGCAGCGCCTGCCACTGGGCGCGGGCCAACGCAGGGTCGAGTCCTCCCTCGTGCCCGGCCATCCAGGGGTTGATGACGTAGTCCACACGGAAATGATCCGGCGGACACATGAGGATGCGGTGATGGCTGGACACGGCGGGCGGGCCTGGCGGTTTGGAAGTTGCTCAGTGTAGCGCTGGACACGCCATACGGGCCATCAGGCACCATCAGCCCTGCGCGATCGCTGCGAACCGCTGCCCCATGAAGACAGGGCCCCGCAGTGCGGGGCCCTGTGGATCAGTGGGCATGCCCGGCCGGCCCGTCGGCCGGCCGGGTCTGACCTCAGAGCTGGCCGCCGAGGAAATCGTCGAGCAGGATGAGGCCGAAATCACTCTCGCCGGGCAGCGGATCGCGCGCGATCGTGCTGTACACCCCACCGGCCGTGATGTCGATACTCACCGGCCCGATGGCGACCGTCTCGGTCCCCGCCAGGGTGACGGTGACGTCGTAGCTGCCGGGTGCCAGGCTGAGATACCCCGTATCGTCGAGGAAGTCGAATCCGGGAATCGCGGGGTCGGCGCCTTCGATGCCCGCACCGACGGCGGTGACGTAGATATCAACCTCGCCCGCCGAGGGCGCGCCATGCACGATACGCACACGCGACTCGGTGGCGATCCCGCGCCGGTCATCGGCCAGCAGCAGCGGCGCGATGTCCGCCAGCAGACCCACCGCGACCACCGTGGTCTCGGCGCCAGCCGGGAGTTCGACGTCGGCATCGATCACGATCGCACCGGCGTTACCCGCCGCCGTGACCTTCACGTTGTACTCGCCAGGCTCCACCGGCACGAAGTCTGACGCGACCGGGAAAGGCACATTGGCCAGAAACGGCGCCTCGAAATCGTCGTTGACGATGACGTCGACGGCAGGCGCATCCGGCGAGGCGTGGACCACGCGAACGTTGGAGGGCGTGTTCACGTCGAGCAGGGTGAACGCCGACTGCCCGTCCGACACCAGCAGCTTGACCGGCGCATCGCCAGCGCCGGTGTTCGGCACCGCGGTGACCAGCAGGTCCGCACCCCCGGGCAGCGCGACGGCCCCGGAATCGAACACCACGATCTGATCGCCGCTGTCCTCGACGGCGACGCGGATCTGGTACTCGCCCTCGGGCACGGTCACGGGATCGAGATCGCCGCCAAAGGCGAAGGTCCCGAGCGGCGGCTCGCCGGCGGGAAGATCACCGGGTTCGGTCACGAAGACGTTCACTTCAGGCGCGTTGGGCGCACCGTGCACCACGCGTACGCGTACCTCGCCGCCAGCGATCTCCTCCTGGGGCTGCTCGAGAATGAGCGGACCAAACGCGGTAGCGCTGCTCTCGTCATCGCCCACGTTGCCGATGGCCAGCACGTTGTACTGCACGTCGGCTTCCAGGGACAGCGTCACCGGCCCGATCACGGCGAGGCGTTCATCGCCGGGCAGACGGGCATCGACCTGGATCTCGTAATCACCGCTGTCGAGTTCGGTGATCGGCGTGGCCGCGAGATAAGGCACATCACCGAATGCAACGTCGCCCTCGACCAGAATGTCGACGTCCGGCGCATCGGCCGAAGCATGAACAATGCGCACCGTCGAGGTCTCCGGTGGGGGCGGGGGCGGGGGCGGAGCCGGCGGAAAAGTCCCCGCACTGGGTGGCGAGCCGCTGTTGCAGCCAGCAACGGCGAGCGCAGCCGTCGCGAGCAGTGTGGCCATCAGGCGCGTCTGCATGTTGGATCCTCCATGAATGAACGACACGACCATTCTTCGGAGAAGAATCCGAATCGGATTCAAAAAAGCTTGACGCAGATATTTTTTGCTTGTGCCTTTTTGGCGGGCGATTGCACGCCGGCTCAGTCGGGCTGAGCGAGCAGCAGCAGTTCTTCGCGGCTGGAGACCATCACGCCGCCCGGGGGTTCGCGCGTGAGGGCGAACAGGCTCGCCTCGCGTACCGGAATATTGGCGCGGATCGGGATGATCACCTCCTGTGCACCGGGTGGCACGTCGAACACCCCACCATCGACAGGAAAGCTGTCATCGCGGGTCGCATCGAAGATCCACAACTGGTACTGGGCCTCGCCCGGGTCGTTGGCCGGCAGGCCGGCGAAGCGCATGTAGCCTTCCTGGCGCCGCGGGCTCCAGACGACGTCCCCGTGGACGTCGAGGTGGGCGTAGCCCTCGGCAAGCTGCCAGGACTGACGGATGAGTTCTTCCTCCAGCGTCAGCAGCCCCGCGCGCAGGAACTCGGGGCTCGGCACCGAGGCCGGCACCTCCACCACCCGCTCCACTTCGCGCTCGATGACTTCAGGCCCCTGCAGCCACAGGGAGACGGCGAGCAGCACACTCGCCGCGGCCGCGAACCAGGCAGGCGCAGGACGCCTCCACAGCGGCACCGCGCCCGCGGGCGGCTGCGCATTCGGGGCGCGTGCTGTGTGGCCGGCGGGCGGGGTTTCAGTGACAAGGGACAGAGGGCGGGCCGCAAACCGGGCCGACACGCGCTGGCAAAGCGCCTCGGGCATGGGCTCGGTATGCTCGAGTGCGGCCATCGCCACCCAGGCGGCCGCCTCATCGAACATGTCGGTATCGACCTCGGGGTGGCGAGCTGCCAGCCCCCGCAACTCCGCGGATTCTCCGGGGCTCAGGCCTTCCACTGCGCGCTGCGACAGAAGCTCGAGCAGCCGCTCCTCGCCATCCCAATGCGGATTCATGACTCCGCCCCCCAAGCGCGGTCGCCCGGCTCGCCCTCCGGCGCCAGCTGCGCACGGATCTTGATCAGCCCGCGGCGGATCTGGGTCTTGACGGTGCCGAGCGGCTTGCCGGTCTCTCGGGCAATTTCGCTATGGGTCATCCCCTGCACGACACCCATATGAATGACCTCGCGCTGCTCGGGATCGAGCGCGTCAATGACCGCCATGGCCTCTGCCAGCTCGGCATTGGTGCCGGGCGACGCCTCGGTCACCTGCTCGAGCAGCCCTTCGCTGTCCTCCAGCGGTTCGGCCTCCAGCCGGCGCGAGCGGCTGCGCCAGCGATCGATCAGCCGGCGACGGGCGATCATGGCGATGTAGACCTTCTCGGGGCTCTTGGCCGGATCGTAGGCACCTGCGTTGCGCCAGAGATCCATGAAGATTTCCTGGACGGCGTCCTCGGCATCGGCCCGGCCCGGCGACATGCGCAACGCCAGCGACCACACCAGGCCACCATAGGTGCGCATGCACTCGTTCACTGCTGCGGCCTCGCCGCTGGCGATCCGCTCCAAGACGCTGGCTGTCATGTTCAGGGAAGCTGTTCCGTGGTCGCGGGCCGCCGTGGGTGCGCGGGGCGTGAGACGTTCACGCGCGCGTGCCGCCCTCTCGGGCAGCCGGGCCCCAAGGGTAACACCGCCACCGGCGCGCGCCCAGTCGAGCGCGGGCGATGGCACAGCCAACAGTTCAGCGGGAAGCTTCATGTCTGGCTGTTTCGCCTGAGTTGCGCAGCCGGATTCAGGGCGAACGTGACGCGCTTCACCGCCCGTGAACCGGCCCGCGACCGCTACAGGCTTGCAATGCCCTCAGGCCCGGCCTATGTTGCGTGTCGATGGTGCCCGTACAGGGTTAAAAGGGAACACAGCGGGATGCGCGCATCCCGGCAAGCTGTGGCTGTCCCCGCAACTGTGAGCAGCCAGGCACCCCCGCGCGGACGCGGCCACTGGAACGTTCCGGGAAGGCCAGGGGGGGCCAGCAGAGGGGCTGCAAGCCAGGAAACCTGCCATCGACGTCGTCCCTTGCCGGTGCCGGGGCAGCGCGGGCAGGCGGAACTCCGTCGTGGCGACAGCTTCCGACCACCTGGAACGGGGGATGTGGCGTGCCTGGACGGAGCGCGCGGGGACAAGCATCGGCTGTGGTCACAGCCATTAGCCAGAACCGCCTGAGGCGCAGGCGAAGTCGCGCCGCGCCTGCCGGCGGCCGGCAGGGACGCGCGGTTCTGCTGGCACTCACGCTGGTCGTCGGGGCCATGCTGGCAGCGTTGCCGCGCAGCTTCGCCGCCGAGCGGGTGGTCTCACTCAACCTGTGCACCGACCAGCTGCTGCTGCTGCTTGCCGATCGCGAACAGATCGTTTCGATCAGCTGGCTGGGCGCTGACCCGGAGGAATCCGCATACGCTCACCTGGCCAGCGGACTCCCGGTCAACCATGGACAGGCGGAGCAGATCCTGCCGCTGGCGCCCGATCTGGTGCTGGCTGGCCGCTACACCGCACCGTTCACGGTCGGGTTGCTGGAGAGGCTGGGGCTGCGGGTGCTGACGCTGCCGCCGGCCACCCGCCTGGACATGCTGGAAGATCACATCATGCAGGTCGCTTCGGCACTCGGACAGACGGCACGGGGCGAGGCGCTGGTTGCCGACATTCAGGCGCGGCGGGCGGCACTCGAGGCCGCTGCCCCCGCCGATCCAGTCCCGGCCCTGGTGATGCGGGCGGGCGGATTCACCGCGGGCGAGGGTCTGACGCACGAACTGATGACCCTGGCCGGCCTGGACAACGTCGCCACCCGGCTCGGCCTTGACCGTTGGGGAAGCCTGTCGGTGGAGACCCTGCTGCGGACCCGCCCGGAGGTACTGGTCATCCCGCGGTATCGCCGCAACGCCCCGTCGCTGGCCAACAACATACTCGCCCACCCCGCATTGGGCGGATTTGCCGACAGCCGTGTCGTGGTCGAGCCTCGATCCGCCCAACTCGGTTGCGAAACCCCGGCCCTGCTGGACGCCGCGGAGGCGTTCAGCAGGGCCGCCCGTGCGGCGCGTGCCGCGGACGACGATACCGCGACGGTCGGGGCGGCGGCCACCGGGGCCGCACCATGAGCACCGAGAGCGGACGGGTCCCGCTCGCCGTGCTGTGCGCGGTGTTGCTGGCGCTGCTGGTCCTGGCCGTCGGGGTCTCGATGATGCTCGGTCGGGGCGCCGGTGGCGCGCTCTGGGATCTTGTGGCGCTGTGGCGCAGCGACCCCGAGACTGCCCGACTGATCCTTCAGGAGGTTCGACTGCCCCGGACACTGCTGGGCGTGCTGGTGGGCGCCACCCTGGGACTGTGCGGGGCCGCCCTGCAGGGGCTGCTTCGCAACCCGCTGGCGGAGCCGGGCATCCTGGGGGCCTCCAGTGGAGCCGCCCTGGGGGCCGTGGTGGTGTTCTACTTCGGGATGGCGAGTGCCGGAGCCTGGCTGGTACCGGTGGGGGGGGTCATCGGCAGCGCCGTCGCGCTGGCGGTACTCTACCTGCTGGCGGGCAGGCGTCCCGAGTTGCTGACCATCATCCTCGCGGGCGTGGCCATCAATGCCTTCGCCGGCGCGATGACCTCGCTGGCGTTGAACTTCGCCCCAAGCCCCTACGCCATCATGGAAATCATCTTCTGGATGCTGGGCTCGCTGGCCGACCGCAGCCTGCTCCAGGTCCAGCTGGCCCTGCCGTTGATGCTGGCCGGCGGCCTGCTGATCGCCACCGCCGCGCGAGGTCTTGACGCCCTGACGCTCGGCACCGATGCCGCGCGCAGCCTCGGGTTCTCGCCAACCGCCGTGCAACTTCGCGTGATCGCCGGAACGGCGCTGGCGGTCGGTGCGGCGGTTGCGGTGACCGGCGTGGTCGGCTTCGTCGGGCTGGTCGTTCCGCACCTGCTGCGCCCGCTGGTGGGCTATCGCCCGGCCAGGCTGCTGCTTCCCTCTGCCCTGGCCGGCGCGGTACTGCTGCTCGCCGCCGACGTGCTGATTCGCAGCCTGCCGCCCGGCCCGGAACTCAAGCTTGGGGTGGTGACGGCCATGCTCGGTGCGCCGTTCTTTCTGTTCCTGATCCTGCGCAGCCGAAGGCAGACGTGGTGATGCTGCTTGAAGCGCGCAAGCTGACGGTGAGGCTCGGCGCCCGGGAGGTGCTGCACGAGACGACGCTCGCCTGCCCGGCGGGTCGGGTCGTCGGGCTGATCGGACCCAATGGAGCAGGCAAGACCACCCTGCTGCGTGCCCTGGCGGGCCTGGTGCCCTGCGGTGGCGAAGTGCGACTGGCAGGTCGGGCGCTCGCCAGCACGCCCCCGCGCACTCGGGCGCGGTTGCTGGCTTACCTGCCCCAGGGGCATGTGGCCCACTGGCCCCTGCCGGCCGGGGAGCTGGTGATGCTCGGCCGCCTGCCGCACAGGCGGTTCGGCGCACCGCCGACGGACGCTGACCGGGCGGCCGTGGCGCGGGCTCTGGAGATGGCCGATGTGGCGGCGTTCTCCACTCGGCGGGTGGATCGGCTCTCGGGAGGCGAACGCGCGCGGGTCCTGCTGGCCCGCGCCCTTGCGGTGGAGGCGCCGATCCTGCTGGTCGACGAACCGACCGCCAGTCTGGATCCCTACCACCAGCTGCACATCATGGAGGTACTGCGGGACTATGCGCGCGGCGAACGTCTGGTGATCGCCGTGCTCCATGACCTCTCGCTGGCGGCACGGTTCTGCGACGACCTGCTGTTGCTGACGGAGGGTCGGTTACTGGCCCAGGGGCCGCCGCGGGAGGTACTGGCCGATGAGCGCCTGGCGACCGCCTTCAAGGTCACGGCACTGCGCGGCGACGATGGCGACGCCCACTGGCTGGTGCCGGGGAGCCGGATCGACTGATCGGTTCAGGCCGAGGCGCTGGGGCGGGCGCTGACGGCGCGGTGCCAGCGTGCCAGGTGGGGGCGTTCGCCGATCTCGAGCTTGATCCATGTGGCGAAATCCACGGCCACCAGCGCCGTGATATCCGCCAGGCTGTAGTGGTTACCGACCACATAGGGCACGTCGGCGAGTCGCGCGTCCAGCATATCGAGAAAGGCGATGCTCCGTCGACGGCCGCGCTCGACCAGCGCCGGCAACTGGGCATGGGGCTCCGGGCCGGTCAGGGCGCGATCGTGGAAGCCACGGGAGCGGTTGCGGAACGCCTCCGCAATCGCCTGCAGGCCCTCGGTCTCGATCCGGGCATTCCACTCGAGGACGCGGGCACGCTCCAGGGCGTCATGCCCGAGCAGCACGGGCGAGGGGTGACAGGCTTCGAGGTAGCTGCATATCGCAAGCGTCTCCGCCAGTGTCGTCCCGTCGTCGAGCTGCAGCACCGGTACGGTGCAACGCGGGTTGACGGCACGGAAGGCGTCTCCGTACTGCTCGCCTGCCGCGAGATCCACTTCCACGCGCGGCAGATCAAGACCCTTCTCAGCCAAAAAGATGCGGACGCGACGCGGGCTCGGCGCGGGTGTGCAATCGTACAGGTGCATCAGCTGCGACGGCCTTTCTGGCCGAACAGGATACGCCGCGCTTCATCATCGAGCCCGCCCGCGTGACGCAGCTCGCTGCCGGCCTCGAGTCCGCGCTGGACCGCTGGCCGCGCCGCTACGGCCTCGAACCAGCGCTGCACCGCTGGATAGCCGTCAAGCGACTGCCCAAGGCGCTCGTGCGGCTGAACCCAGGGCCAGACAGCCATGTCGGCGATGCTGTAGTCGTCTCCGGCGAGGTAGGTGGCACAGGACAACCGCCGTTGGAGCACGGAAATCAGCCGGTCGTACTCGTTGGCGTAACGCTCGATGGCGTAGTCGATGCGCGCCTCGGCGTAATTGCGGAAGTGCCCGAGCTGGCCACCCATGGGCCCGAGTCCACCGACCTGCCAGAACAGCCACTCCATCGCGGCCACCCGGGCGGGGCCTGTCGGGGCCAGGAACCGACCGGTCTTCTCTGCCAGGTACATGAGGATCGCGCCCGATTCGAAGACACTGACGCCGCTGTCATGGTCGACGATTGCCGGCATCCGATTGTTCGGGCTGAGCTTCAGGAAGGTCTCGCTGAACTGCTCCCCCCGGCCGATGTTGACCGGGACGATACGGTACTCGAGCCCCGCCTCCTCCAGGAAAATGGTGACTTTCCAACCGTTGGGCGTGGGCCAGTAGTACAGATCGATGGACACGGAACGCAATCCCTTGCCGAAATACCCGCAGGGCGATGTCGGCCACGGTAGCGCGGCGGCCACAAAAACAAAACCCCCGGCCGCAAAAGCGACCGGGGGTTTCAATGAAGAGCCTGGCGGTGTCCTACTCTCACATGGGGAGACCCCACACTACCATCGGCGCTGAGCGTTTTCACTTCCGAGTTCGGAATGGGATCGGGTGGTTCCCGCTCGCTATTGCCGCCAGGC
>SKYU01000164.1 GCA_007127715.1 Gammaproteobacteria bacterium
CGCAAGGGTCTTGGCGGCGCGGTGGTCGGCAACACGGCCGAGCGTATCCTCGATGCCGTGGACACCGACGTCATCGTGCTGATTCGCCCGCGCGACTGAGTGTAACGGGCGACTGTCGGCCACACTCGGCCCGGGTCGTCAAGCGCCGCGATCGGTGGCTAGTCGCGCGCGCTCCAGTCGATGCGTTCCGGCACGGGCAGTTCCTCGAATACAGCCACCCGGAACCGCCCTGCGCCCTCGCGCAGCGGCTTGACCTGGTGCTGGTATTCGGGCGAGTGCCAGAACCGCCGGGCGTGGGCCAGCGAAGGGAAGCGCGCCAGCACGACCGGCTGGTGGTCGGGCCACTCTCCCTCGAACACCTCGACAGGGCGCCCGAAGGCGGTGTAGTAGCCGGCGTTCTTTTCGTAGAGGCCAAGCTCCTGCATCGCACGGGCGTAGTCGGCCATGGGCTCGCGATCCTCGAGGTCCGCCAGCACCAGCATGTACACGGGCCGTTCAGGGGGGGTATCGTCGGTCATCTCTGCGCTCCTTGGGCGGCTGCGATGGGCCTTGCCGGGGCATACAATACCGGCCTTTGTGCCGCGACTGGAGTTCTCGAGGTCATGGAAGACAGCCTCCCGCCCCCGGCGGGCCTGGTCCGCCGGCTCGCCGCCCTCGTCTACGACACGCTGCTGGTGATCGCCGTGCTGATGGTGGTCGGCGCGCTGGTGGCGGGGGGGACCTTGCTCGCGCTCGGTGGCGAACAGGGCGCACTCTACCCGGCACCACCCTGGTTCCAGGGGCTGATGCTCGCTGCCCTGGGCGGCGCATGGTATCTGCTGTTCGCCTGGTTCTGGACCCATGGCGGCGCCACGCTTGGCATGCAGGCCTGGCACCTGCAGGTCCAGCGCGCCGATGGCGGGCCGCTTGACTGGCGGCAGGCAAGCCTGCGCTTCGCTGCCGCCGCGCTGTCGCTGGCGAGCCTTGGGCTGGGTTACGCGTGGCTGCTGTTCGACCCTCAGCGCCGGAGCTGGCATGACCGGCTCAGCCAGACCCGCGTGGTGCGCGTCGATACACTGCGCTGAGGGCCGGGCGCAGGCCTGCTAGCGGGCCCGCGCCAGGCCACCGACGGCCAGCGCAAGCAGCAGTGCAGTAGGCGTCCAGGCGACGATCACCGGTGGAATATCGAAGACCACGGCCCCATTGGCCAGCATCCGGCTCACCAGAAAATAACCCAGCCCGATCATCACGCCCACCATCAGGCGCGCCCCGGCACCCGCGGCCCGCAGCGAACCGAACACGAACGGCAGGGCCAGCACGGTCATGACCGCAACAGAGGCGATGTTCGCGAGTCGACTCCAGAAGGCGACCTCATAGGCGGTAGAGTCCAGCTGGTTGGCGCGGAGATAGCTGACGTACATCCACAACCCGCGCGCGTCGAGGTCGGCGGGCCTGACCACCGAGAGCGCGAGCAGGTCCTCGGTGAGCATTTCGGTGCCGAGCAGCCTGACGCCCTCGGCCGCGGTAACCCGCTGTTCCTGGAACCGTGTTTCGGCGTAGCCCGACAGCAGCCAGGCGCCCGCCCCCTCCGCCGCGGCCGAGTCCCCGCGCCCCAGGGCCGCCAGCCGCTGGCCCGGCCCGAGTTCGAACACGTAGATACCGGCACTGCCCGGGGCCGCCTCGTCCTGACGCATGTTCATGATCACGCTGCCGTCACGGACCCAGGCGTTCAGTCCCCCGACGGTCAATTCGTCGAACTTGGCGATGGCGCGCATCTGCCGGGCATAGTTGGCGAGCGCCGGCGAAAAATACTCTCCCACCGTACCCATGAACACCACCAGCACCGCCCCGGTCATCACTGCTGCACGGGCCATCTGCAGGCGCGACACTCCGGCGGCCTGCATGGCGATCAGCTCGCTGCGTGCGGCGAGATTGCCAAGGCCCAGCAACGAGCCCAGCAGCGCGGCGGCCGGCAGCATTTCCACGGCCAGGCGCGGGAGCCGCAAGGCGACGTAGGCGGCCGCCTGCGGCAGTCCGTAACTGCCCTCGCCGATGTCATCGAGCTGACCGAAGAACTCGATGAAGGCCGCCAGCCCAAGCAGCACCGCAAGCACGAGTGCCGTGGTGCCCAGAATTGCCCGAAGAATGTAGCGGTCGAGGATGTTCATGCCGGCTGCTCCGTCGCGGTCCGCGGCGGGGCCACCCGACCGGCCAGCAGTCCCTGCTCCCGCAACAGCAGGACGACCGCGACCGCCAGCACCAGCGCATGTACCCACCACAGCCCCAGCCAGGGCGGCACCTCTCCACGCTCCAGCCACAAGCGACCGGCTGTCAGCAGGTTCGTGTAGACGAGGTAGATGAGGATCCCGATGCCGACCTTGCCGAAGCGGCCCGCCCGCGGCGGACTGCGCGAGAGCGGCACCGCCAGCAGCGCCACCACCAGCAGGGTGATCGGTACGCCCATCCGCCAGTGGATCTCGGCGAGATTCTCGCCCGTCGGATCGGCGAGCAGGTCGGCGAGCGCACGGGCCTCTACCCGCCGCTCCTCCGGCCGCTCGGGAATCGGGGGCAGGGGAATCCCGTGCTCCTCGAACTCGATCAGCCTGAAATCGCGGCGCCCGGGCACGCCTTCGTAGCGTCGTCCGTCCCGGAGTACGAAACTCTGGCTCACGCCGTCGGCGGCCAGTACGCGCTCACCACGGGCGGCCAGCATCACCTCCAGCCGCTCCCCGCGCAGCCGCTGGATGAACAGGTTGCCGAGCACCCCGTCGTCGGACACCTGTTCGGCGTAGAGCACCGTGTCCGGATCGCCGAGGGAAATGAATCGACCGGCCTCAAGCACACCCAGCGTGGCGGTGCGCTGGACCTCGTACTGGATGTCCTCGATCTGGCGCATCGCCCACGGGGCCGCCTCCAGCGCCAGCCAGGCCAGCAGAACCCCAACCGCCACGACCAGCGGCATCACCGCCCGGTAGAGGGTTCCATAGCCGACGCCGCAGGCCATCATCGCCGCCATTTCGCTGTCGCGGTACAGACGACCCAGTGCCAGCATCACGCCTAGCAGAAAGGCCACAGGCACGAGGATGGTCAGGTAGTTGAGGGTCGTCAGCCCCATGACTTCCAGCACGGCATCGCGCGGCACGCGGTTGGACGCGGCATCGCCGAGCACCCGGGCGAACTGGTTGGACAGCAGGATCGCCAGCAGCACCACGGTCACCACCAGCCACACAAGCAGGGTCTCGCGGAAAATGTAGCGGCGGAGGATCGTCAAGAAATCAATCCCTTGAGTGGGCTTGCAATGCCCGACGGCCCGGCGATTGCAGTACACTACCGGCCTTTACGATGCCGGCCGGGCGAATGTAGCACAGGGCGACCCCCCGCGATCGAACGCGTGTCGGTGGGCGCCGCCATCGCCCGTCACACGAAAAAGACCAGGAGTGCCGCATGGAGTTCAAGACCCTCAGTGCCGATCCGGTTCGCCGCAAGACCGCCTGCCTCGTTCTGGGGGTATTCGACGGCCGCCAGCAGCCGGCGACCACGCAGCTCGTCGACGAGGCCACAGGCGGCCTGGTGTCCCGGCTGCTGTCCGACGGCGATGCCGGTGCCAAACCGGGCGAGACCCATCTGGTCGTCCAGCCTGCCGGCGTGGCGGCAGAGCGTCTGCTGCTGGTCGGTTGCGGCAAGCCCGGCGCGTACGACGCCGCCGCCTATCGCCGCGCAATCGGCACCGCGGTCACGCGGCTGGGCCGGACGCGGGTCGCCGATGCCGTGGTGGCTCTGGGACGCGATGGCGTCGCCTCGCTGGATGCATACTACCTCGGGCGGCAGGGCGCCGAAGCAGCCGCCGCCGCCGCCTACCGCTTCGACGAGCACAAGGCGAAAAGCCGACAGCCCAGGAGCGCCCTCAGGCGACTGACCCTGGCCTGCGAGACCCGTGCCGATGCCAACCAGGCGGCCCGCGGGGCGGCCGACGGCGCGGCGGTGGCCGCAGGCGTGAAGTTCGCCCGCGATCTCGCCAACCGCCCCCCGAATGTCTGCCATCCGACCCACATGGCCGAGGAGGCCCGCAAACTGGCCAACCGGCACCGGGCGATGAGCCTCGAGGTCCTCGGTGAGGCGCAGATGAAAAAGCTCGGCATGGGCGCGCTGCTGTCGGTCGCCCGCGGCTCAGACCAGCCGCCCCGCCTGATTGTGCTGAAGTACCGAGGCGCCCCAGCGGGCGAGGCCCCGGTGGTGCTGGTCGGCAAGGCGATCACCTTCGATACCGGCGGCATCTCGCTCAAGCCGCCGCCGGGCATGGACGAAATGAAGTTCGACATGGGCGGCGGGGCCGCCGTGCTCGGCACCATGGCGGCACTCGCGGAACTCAAGCCACGGCTGAACGTGATTGCTGTCGTCCCCGCCTGCGAAAACATGCCAAGTGGCCGGGCATCGCGCCCCGGCGACATCGTGGAGACGATGTCGGGCCATACTGTCGAAATCCTCAATACCGACGCCGAGGGCCGGCTCATCCTGTGCGACGCCCTGACCTACGCGCGGCGGTTCAAGCCCGAGGTCGTGATCGATGCGGCGACCCTGACCGGCGCCTGCGTCATCGCGCTGGGCCACCAGTACACCGCCGTGTTCTCGCCGGACGACGCCCTGGCCCATGAGCTGCTGGGTGCCGCAGAACGCGCCGGCGATCCCGCCTGGCGGATGCCGGTGAACGAGCAATACGGCGAGTCACTGAAGAGCAATTTCGCCGACATTGCCAACGTCGGCGCCCGCGAAGGCGGATCGTCGATCGCCGCGGCCTTCCTCGCGCGCTTCACCGACGGGCTGACCTGGGCGCACCTGGACATCGCCGGCTCGGCCTGGAAGACGGGTCGGGAGAAAGGCGCGACCGGGCGCCCGGTGCAGATGCTGAGCGAGTTCCTGCTGGCCCGGCAGTCGCGGCGAACGTGACCCGGGTCGATTTCTACATCCTCGGCGACGGGACCGACGCGCAGGCGGCGGACACGGTCGCCTGCCGGCTGGCGGGCAAGGCTTTCGGGCTGGGACACGCGGTATACCTGCACGCGGCATCACCCGAGCATACGCAGCGGCTGGACACGCTGTTGTGGACTTTCCAGCAGGGCAGTTTCGTCCCGCATGCCGAGGCGCGGAGCTGGCAGCCCGCGGCGCCCGGGCTCCCGGCCCCGGTCCTGCTGGGTCACGACGAGGATCCACCAGCGGGACACTGGGACCTGCTGATCAACACGGCCGGCAGCGTACCGCTGTTCTTCAGCCGCTATGCACGGGTGGCCGAACTGGTACCTGGCGAGGCGGCAGCACGCCAGCTCGGCCGCGAGCGTTACCAGTTCTACCGCGAACGCGGTTACGAATTGCATACCCACAAGCTGTGAACGAGCCTGGCGACACACCGATGAGCATGCCTGAGGCTGCGGGCCAGGCAGACGACGACCTGCCGGTACTCACCGAGGTGGTCGATGCCAGCGCCGCGCTGAGCCATCCGCGAAAGGATTACGATACGCTGATCGCCGAGCTGCAGACCGAGCTCGCATCGGCCACCCTGAATCTGGCCGAGGGCATGCTGCACGCAGCCTTCCGCGAAATGGAGGCGACCCTGTTCGAGCAGGTCTCGAACCGGCTGCGCCAGGAACTGCCCGAGTTGATCGACCGCACCCTCCGCGACCACCTCGAGGATGCGGGCGACACGGACGACGAGTGACACCTTGGACACGCTGAACGACACCACGGCCCCCGCGATGGACAAGGCCTACGACCCGGCTGCGATCGAGCAGGAGATCTACGCACGCTGGGAGCAGGACGGCTGCTTCCAGCCCGCCGGCCAGGGCGAGCCCTACTGCATCATGATCCCGCCGCCGAACGTGACCGGCACGCTGCACATGGGGCATGCGTTCCAGGACACGATCATGGACGCACTGATCCGCTACCATCGCATGCAGGGCCGCGACACGCTCTGGCAACCGGGAACCGACCACGCCGGCATCGCCACGCAGATGGTGGTCGAGCGCCAGCTGGCCGCCGAGGGCCTGGATCGTCACGCGCTCGGCCGGGAGCGCTTCCTCGAGCGGGTCTGGCAATGGAAGGCCCAGTCCGGCGGTACCATCACCCGCCAGCTCCGCCGCCTCGGTGCCTCGGTGGACTGGTCCCGCGAGCGCTTCACCATGGACCCGGAGATGAACCGGGCCGTGACCGAGGTGTTCGTGCGCCTGCATGAGGAAGGTCTGATCTATCGCGGCAAGCGCCTGGTCAACTGGGACCCGGTGCTGCACACGGCGATCTCCGACCTTGAGGTCGCCTCAGCCGAGGAACAGGGTCATCTCTGGCATTTCCGCTATCCGCTGGCCGAGGGCGATGGCGCACTGGTGGTGGCCACCACCCGCCCGGAGACCATGCTCGGCGACACTGCAGTGGCGGTACATCCCGACGACGGGCGGTATCGCCATCTGGTTGGAAAACAGGTCCGCCTGCCGCTCACCAAACGCCTGATCCCCATCGTTGCGGACGACTATGTCGACCCGGAATTCGGCACAGGCTGCGTCAAGATCACGCCGGCGCACGATTTCAACGACTATGAGGTCGGCAGCCGACACGATCTGCCGCTGATCAATATCTTCGACGCCGACGCGCGTATCAACGACCAGGCGCCCGAGGCCTACCGGGGTCTCGACCGCTTCGAGGCGCGCCGGCGTGTGGTGGCCGACCTGCAGGCGCTCGGGCTGGTCGAGCGCATCGACGAGCATCGCCTGATGGTGCCCCGCGGCGATCGCAGTGGCGCGGTGATCGAGCCCTGGCTCACCGACCAGTGGTACGTGAAGATCGCCCCGCTGGCCGGGCCGGCGATCGCCGCGGTCGAGGACGGACGCATCCGTTTCGTGCCGGAGAACTGGAACCGCACCTATTTCGAGTGGATGCGCAACATCCAGGACTGGTGCATCAGCCGTCAGCTGTGGTGGGGTCACCGCGTACCCGCCTGGTACGACGAGACCGGCGAGGTCTACGTCGGCCGCAACGAAGATGAGGTCCGTGAACGCCATGGACTCGCCGCGGAGGTCGTGC
This sequence comes from Gammaproteobacteria bacterium, assembly GCA_007127715.1. Taxonomy (GTDB): domain Bacteria; phylum Pseudomonadota; class Gammaproteobacteria; order Steroidobacterales; family PWYM01; genus PWYM01. Next base: position 7,045 of record SKYU01000164.1, read on the forward strand.
TGCGCCAGGACGAGGACGTACTGGACACCTGGTTTTCCTCGGCGCTGTGGCCGTTTTCCACCCTGGGCTGGCCGGAACGCACGCCCGAACTCCAGCGCTACTACCCCGGCAGCGTGCTGGTCACCGGCTTCGACATCATCTTCTTCTGGGTGGCCCGGATGATCATGATGGGCCTGAAGTTCATGGGCGACATCCCCTTTCGCGAGGTCTACATCACCGGCCTGATCCGCGATGGCGAAGGCCAGAAGATGTCCAAGTCCAAGGGCAACATCCTCGACCCGCTGGATCTGGTCGACGGCATCTCGCTCGAGGGCCTGCTGGAGAAACGCACGACCGGCCTGATGCAGCCACAGTTGAGGCCTGCGATCGAGCGTGCGACCCGGCGGCAGTTCCCCGAGGGCATCGCCGCCCACGGCACCGACGCGCTGCGCTTCACGCTGGCCGCGCTGGCCTCGCCCTCGCGCGACATCAACTTCGACATGGGCAGGCTGGAGGGTTACCGCAACTTCTGCAACAAGCTGTGGAACGGGGCGCGCTACGCGCTGATGAACCTCGAAGATCACGACCCGACGGCCGAGGCTGGCGCGCCTTCGCTGGCCGACCGCTGGATCCTCAGCCGGCTTGCCCACACCACGGCGACCGTGCATGAGGCGTTCGGCCAGTATCGCCTGGACCTGGCCGCCCGGGCCCTGTACGACTTCACCTGGCATGCGCTTTGCGACTGGTATCTCGAACTTGTCAAACCGGTGCTGCAGGCCGAGGACAGGGCCGCGCGGGCCGCGGCGCAACGCACCCTGGTCACGGTATTCGACGGGCTGCTGCGGCTGCTGCACCCGCTGATGCCGTTCATCACCGAGTCCCTGTGGGGCCGCTTCGCCCCCCTGGCCGAGGCCGGCACGCGCCTCATCGAGGCCCGCCTGCCCTCGCCGGAAGGCTTCACTGTGGACCCGGACGCCGAGGCGGAGATGGCCTGGCTGCAGGCCTTCATCCTCGGCATCCGGCGCATCCGTGGCGAAATGGACATTGCACCAGGCCGCCCGCTGCCGGTGCTGCTGGAAGATGCCAGCGAAGCCGATCGCGAACGCCTCGCCCGCCACCGGGGCAGTCTGCTGCCCCTGGCGCGCCTGGCTTCGGTCGACTGTCTCGATCCCGGCGCCGCCCCCCCGGCGGGCTCCGCCGTCAGCCTGCTTGGCCAGATGAAACTCCACGTTCCCCTCGCGGGCCTGATCGACGTGGCCGCGGAGATCGCCCGACTGGAACGCCAGCAGTCGAAGGTCCGGAAAGACCTCGAGAAAAGCGTTGCCAAACTGGCCAATCCCAGGTTCCGTGACAATGCCCCGGAGGACATCGTGGCCAAGGAACAGGCCCGCGTCGATGCATGGCGGGTGACCGACGGCGAACTGACGCAGCAGATCGCGCGTCTACGGGACATTGGCTGAACGCGGCGGTTGCCAACTGCATCACAGTTGCGGCGCACGGGAGGTGTGACGGCGGCGGAATTGCGCGAAGATGACGCGTCCCCAGCCGCCGAGGACAAGGAGTCCCATGTCAGGCAAGCTTGCAGCCGCGCCCGCCACCTCACCCGAGACCGCGCGTCCCCGCGCAGACCATGCGCTGACCGCCGCGGCGATTCTCGAGGCGCTCGACGGCATCATCCTCGGCAAACCCCATGAGCTGCGGCTGGCGCTGGCCTGTCTGCTGGCGCGCGGGCACCTGCTCATCGAGGACCTGCCCGGCGTCGGCAAGACCACGCTGGCCCACGCGCTGGCCCGGGTACTGGGCCTGAAGTTCCAGCGGATCCAGTTCACCTCCGACCTGCTGCCCGCCGACATCCTGGGCGTCAGCGTCTACCGGCCTGAGGGCGGACGTTTCGAATTCCAGCCGGGGCCGGTGTTCGCACAGCTCGTACTCGCCGACGAGATCAACCGGGCCACACCCAAGACCCAGAGCGCACTGCTCGAGGCCATGGAGGAACAGCAGGTCACCGCCGACGGAACCACCCACGCGCTGCCGACACCTTTTTTCGTAGTGGCCACGCGTAACCCCACCGAGCAGACCGGCACCTTCGCCCTGCCCGAGTCGCAGCTCGACCGTTTTCTCATGCAGATCCGGCTGGGTTATCCGGACCCGGCCCAGGAACGTGCGTTGCTGACCGGCACGGACCGCCGCAGCCTGATCAGCCAGCAGCCGGCCATCATCGACCCCGAGACGCTGCTGGCGCTGCAGGACGCCGTCCCCCAGGTGCACGTCTCCGATGCGCTGCTGGATTACCTGCAGGCGTTGATCGCCCACAGCCGTGAGAGCCGCGATTACGTGGCTGGCCTGTCACCACGTGGCGGGCTCGGTCTGCTCCGCGCGGCGCAGGCCTGGGCGCTGCTGCATGGTCATCGTGGAGTGCATCCGGACGATCTGCAGGCCGTCCTGCCCGCGGTCGTCGCCCATCGACTGGTCCCGCGGGCCGGTCTCGGCGGCGACGATGCGGGCCCCGCACGCGGACTGCTAGAGGCGGTCGGGGTGCCGTGAGCCGCGCGGGCGCCGCAGTGGCAGGCCCGCGAGGCCGGCGACGGGGAGAGCGGCGGCGTCTCCAGCGGCTGCGCCAGTGGCTGATGAAAAGCCATGGTCTCGACGCCGCACCACTGACCCTCAAGCGCCGCCGTCTGTACATCCTGCCAAGCCGCCAGGGGCTGGTGTTCGCCCTGATGGTCTTCACCATGCTGCTGGGCGCGATGAACTACGACAACGCCATGGGGTACCTGCTGGCTTTCCTGCTCGGCGGGGTCGGTCTGACGGCCATGCACCATGCCCACCGCAACCTGCTCGGGGTGGTGCTGACTCCGCTTGGGGCCTCACCGGTCCACGCCGGACAGAGCGTGCTCTACCGGTTCCGCCTGCATAATCCCGGGCGCGTCACACGCTATGAGGTCGTGCTGGGACTGGGTGCCCAGCGCAGCCGCCCGGTCGACCTGCCAGCCGACGGGGAAGCGGTGGTGACGGTGGCCGTGCCGGCCCGACGCCGGGGTCGCCAGCGCTTCGATACCGTGGTCGTCGAGAGCCGCCACCCGGGACACCTGTTCCGGGTCTGGTCATGGGCGCATCTGCCGGTGTCGGCGACCATCTGGCCGGCCGTGGCCCGGGAGTTGGCCCCGATGGCGTCGGCGGCGGCCGAAACGGGCACGGACGGCGGCCTCGCCGGAGCAGGTGAAGAGGATTTCGCCGGGCTGCGCGAGTTCCATCGGGGTGACGCGCCGCGGCGCATCGCATGGAAGGCCTATGCGCGCGACCAGTCCCTGCGGGTGAAGCAGTTCAGCGGCAGTCACGAATCGCCCCCCTGGCTCGACCTCGAGACCCTGCCGCCGGGGGATCTGGAACAGCGCCTCTCCCTGCTCGCGCGCCAGGCACTGGAGTTGAGCCGGGCCGGCCGCGCGTTCGGCCTGCGTCTGCCGGGCGCCAGCCTGGCGCCTGCGGGCGGACGCGGGCACCTGGAGCAGGCACTCACGCTCATGGCTGACGTCGGCATCGGGGGGGACCATGGGGCGCGCTGACACGACCGCGCGGCTGGGCTGGGTGATCGGCGGCGTCGTCGCCGCCACCCTGCCCCATCTCAGTCACCTGCCCCCCTGGGTGCCGCTGCTGCTGGGCGTGTGCGTACTCTGGCGCCTCGGCGCGGCCACGCGGGGCTGGCGCGTCCCGCCCGGCTGGGCACGGATAGGGCTTGCCTTTGTCTGCTTCCTGGGGGTGCTGGCCACCTACGGGACCATCAACGGGCTGCATCCGGGCAGCGCGCTGCTGGTGGTGATGATGGCGCTGAAACTGCTCGAAACGCGGCGACCGCGGGACCTGGTCGTCCTGCTGCTGATCGCCTATTTCCTGGTGTTCGCCGGTTTCCTCGACAACCAGAGCCTCCCCTGGGGCGTGTATCTCCTCGGGGTCGCCTGGCTGACCACCGCTGCGCTGCAGCAGGCCACCCGGGCCAGGGCGCCGCTGCCGGCCCGGGAAGCCCTGGCGCTGTCCGGGCGCCTGCTGGCCGGGGCCCTGCCGGTCATGCTGATCCTGTTCCTGCTGTTCCCCCGCCTGCCCGGACCGCTGTGGGGGTTCGACGCCAGTACCAGCAGCGCCACCACGGGGCTCTCCGAGGAAATGAGCCCGGGCGACATCACCGAACTTGCCCTGTCGGAGGAGCTGGCGTTCAGGGCGCGTTTCGGTGAACGCCCCCCCGGGAACGCCGAACTCTACTGGCGGGCGCTGGTGCTGGACGCGTTCGATGGGCGCACCTGGACCCGTTCGCGCCCACGCAGTCAGATGCCGTTGCAGGCCGAACAGGTGGACGCGGGCGGTCGGCGCATCGACTACGACGTGATCATCGAACCTCACGGCCGTCACTGGGTATTCGCCCTGGATGTGCCCGTCGCCGCGGCGGGTGCTGAAGTGGTCCAGGCGGCGGACCTGCGACTGGCCACCGTGCGCCCGGTCAACGAGCGCCGGACGCTGACGCTGACGTCCGACCTGGCGGCCGCCGCCGACCGCAACCTGGCGCTGCGCGACCGCGAACACTTCCTGGCGTTACCGGACGACGCCAACCCGCGCAGCCGCGCACTGGCCCGCGCGCTGCGGGCCGACGGTCTGGACGACGAAGGGGTCATCCAGGCCCTGCTGGGCCGCTTCCGCGAGGAGCCCTTCTACTACACCCTGCTGCCCCCGCCCCTTGGCAGGCACCCGGTGGACGAGTTCCTGTTCGACACCCGGGAGGGCTTCTGCGAACACTATGCCTCGGCGTTCGCCACCCTGATGCGGGCGGCGGGCATCCCGGCGCGCGTGGTGCTCGGCTACCAGGGCGGCGAACTGAACCCGATCAGTGGCTACCACGTGATCCGGCAATCCGATGCGCACGCCTGGACCGAAGTCTGGCTGCAGGGGCGGGGCTGGGTGCGCGTCGACCCGGTGGCAGCCGTCGCACCCTACCGCGTCTCCGACGGCCTCATGGGCGCGCTGCGGGCCGGCGAGGCACGGGCCGCGCGCAGCGTGCAGGCGATGCAGTGGCGTCGACAGGCGACCCGCGTCTGGGACGCGGCGAACACCTGGTGGAATACCCGGGTGGTCGGCTACGACGACGCCAGCCAGCGTCGCCTGCTCGAGGGGCTGGGCATCGAAGGGGAGCACGCGAGGGCCCTGGTGACGCTGCTGGCCGTCGGGCTGGCAGGCAGCCTGCTGGTGCTGGCGCTGGTACTCGCCCGCGGCCTGCGTCCCGCACAGCGGGACCCGGTGGTGATCGCCTGGCAGCGGCTGTGTGCGCGGCTGGCCCGCCGCGGGCTGCCCCGGCTGCCCGGTGAAACTCCCCGGGCCTTTGCCGAACGGGTGGCCGCTGCCCGACCAGAGCTCGGCGCGCGCACGCGCACGCTGGCCGCGCTCTACCAGCAGCTGCGCTATGAGCCTGACACCGACGCCGGCCTGCGTCGGCGCTTTCTCCTGGAGGCAGGGCGCTTCCTGCCGTATCGCTGGAGCCGCGCCGCGCAATAGGCCAGAATCGTCGATCCGACGCCACCGGGGCCGGCCCATGGCCATGTCCGCATGCAGGTGATCCCGCGCACGCGCGCGCCGAAGCGCGAAATCTTCGGCTGGGCGATGTTCGACTTCGCCAACCAGGCCTACACGCTGCTGATCATCACGGTGGTCTTCGGGGATCTGTTCACCCGCGTGATCGTCGGCAACGACGGCGACGACTACCGGCTGGGGAATTTCCTGTGGAGCCTCGCGCTGTCGACCAGCTATCTGCTGGTGGTGGTCTGCTCGCCCGTCGCCGGCGCCATCATGGACTACCGGGCCGCGAAGAAGCGGTTCCTGTTCGCCAGTTACCTGCTGACCGTGATCACCACGGCCGGGCTGTATTTCGTTGCGCCCGGCTACGCGCTGCTCGGGGTGTTGCTGATCATGGCCTCGAACTTCGCCTACTCCATCGGCGAGGCGTTCATCGCCAGCTTCCTGCCGGACCTCGGACCGCCCGAAGACCTCGGCAAGATCTCGGGATTCGGCTGGGCGCTGGGGTATGTCGGCGGCATGGTCTCGGCGGTCTTCGTACTGCTGGTACTGGGCGAGGTGAGCGCCGAGAATTTCGATCGCATCCGCTGGGTGGGGCCATGGGCGGCGGTGTTCTTCCTGCTCGCGGCCATACCCACGTTCCTGTGGGTCCGCGAGCGGGGCACCCCCCGGGAGCTGCCCCCAGGCAAAGGCTATCTGCACATCGGGCTGGCAAGGGTCGGCAGCACCCTGCGGGGGCTCGCGGCATACCGCGACCTTGCGGTGCTCCTGCTCTCGGTGTTCTTCGCCATGAACGGCATCTACATCATCATCACCTATGCGTTCATTTACGGCGCACAGGTCATTGGCTGGGACGAGGAAGTACGCACACTGATGTTCGTGATCGTGCAGATCACCGCCGCGGTCGGCGCCCTGGGCTTCGGTTTCATCCAGGACCGTCTCGGGGCCAAACGCACCTACCAGATCACGCTGGTGATGTGGATGCTCGCGATCGCGCTGATCTACCTGACGCCGGCCATCGCGGAGCTGCTGGCACAGGTTGCTGGCGTGACACTGCACCCCCAGTACGTGTTTCTGGTGGTCGGGAGCGTGGCGGGTCTCAGCCTGGGTTCCTGCCAGTCGGCCACACGCACGCTGGTCGGGCTGTTTTCGCCGCTGTCGCGCGCCGCGGAGTTCTTCGGGTTCTGGGGCCAGGCGATGAAACTGGCAGGTGTGACCGGGCTGCTGGCGATCGGCGTGCTGCAGGCGCTGCTCGGCCTGCACACCGCCGTGCTGTTCTGCATCCTGCTCTTCGCCGCCGCGCTGATCGTCAGCCGTCGTATTGATGAGGGCCGAGGCCGGGCGGTGGCCGAGGCGCACTGAACTCAGGCGGCGGCCGGCGCCTTTTCACGCGTGGCGCGGAACTCGATTTCCGGCCAGCGCTCCTGGGTGAGTGTCAGGTTGACGCGGGTCGGCGCCACGTAGACCAGCGCCCCCCCGTGATCGGTCGCGAGATGCTCGGCGGCCTTGCGGCTGAATTCCTCCAGCCGACGCTCGTCGTCGCAATACACCCAGCGGGCCGTGGCCACCTGGACGCCTTCGAAATGGCACTCCACACCGTACTCGTGTTTCAGTCGATCGGCCACGACGTCGAACTGCAGGGGACCGACCGCGCCCAGGATCAGCACATTGCCGATCATCGGGCGGAAGACCTGCGTCGCGCCCTCCTCGCAGAGCTGATCGAGGCCCTTGGAGAGGGCCTTCATGCGCAGCGGATCCCGCAGCACCGCGCGCCGGAAGAGTTCCGGCGCAAAACTGGGAATGCCGGTGAAATGCAGGACCTCGCCCTCGGTGAACGTATCACCGATGTTGATGGTGCCGTGATTGTGCAGCCCGATGATGTCGCCCGCGCTGGCCTGCTCGGCATGCTGACGGTCGGCGGCGAGGAAGGTGATCGCATCGGCGATGCGGATGTCACGCCCGAGACGGACGTGACGCAGCTTCATGCCCTTGCTGAACCGGCCCGAGCAGATCCGCATGAAGGCGATGCGGTCGCGGTGGGCCGGGTCCATGTTCGCCTGGATCTTGAACACGAAACCGCTGAGTGCGGGTTCCGCCGGATCCACGGTCCGCTCGGCGGTGACCCGCGGCTGCGGGCCGGGCGCCCATTCGACGAAGGCGTTCAACAGCTCCCGCACACCGAAATTGCTGATCGCCGAGCCGAAGAACACCGGCGTGAGCTCGCCGCGGAGGTAGGCCGCGTGATCCCAGACGTGACTGGCCCCTCGAACCAGCTCGATCTCCTCGCGAAACGCCCCGGCCTGGGCGCCGAGCACCTCGTCCGCGGCCGGTGAGTCCAGACCATCGACCGTATCGATCTGCTGCACCTTGCCGCGTTCGCCATGGTGGTAGACGTAGATCCGGTCTTCCAGCAGGTGATAGACGCCCTTGAGGGCGCGGCCCATGCCGATCGGCCAGGTGATCGGGGCACAGGCGATACGCAGCACCGACTCGACCTCGTCGAGCAGCTCCATCGGCTCCCGGCCTTCCCGGTCGAGCTTGTTGATGAAGGTGACGATGGGCGTGGTGCGCATGCGGCAGACCTCCATCAGCTTGATGGTGCGCTCCTCGACGCCCTTGGCGCAGTCGATCACCATCAGCGCCGAGTCGACGGCCGTCAGCGTCCGGTAGGTGTCCTCGGAAAAGTCCTCGTGGCCCGGGGTGTCGAGCAGGTTCACCACCCGCCCCTGATAGGGGAACTGCATGACCGAGGAGGTGACGGAGATCCCGCGCTCCTGCTCGAGCTTCATCCAGTCGGAGGTGGCGTGGCGGGCCGCCTTGCGGCCCTTCACGGTGCCTGCCAGCTGGATGGCACCACCGAACAGCAGCAGCTTTTCGGTGAGGGTGGTCTTGCCGGCATCCGGGTGCGAAATGATCGCAAACGTCCGACGCAGCGTCTGGTCTTCAGGCAGTTGCAAGATCGGGGCGCCTCTCGGGAAAACCGGCTATTCTACCGCCACCCCACCCTGGCGTGCAGGCCACTCAGGCACGGGCCGCCGCCAGCAGGGCAACCCCCTCGAGGCACAGGACCACCGCATCCTCCCGTCCGGCCTCGGCCTGGTAGTAGCGCGGTCGCACGCCGATCTCGGCAAAGCCGAGGCTCTCGTAGAGTCGCCGCGCAACGCCATTGGACGGCCTGACTTCGAGGAATACCCGTCGGGCGGTGGTGGCCACCGCCTGCTCGATCAGCGCGCGCATCAGCCGCCTTCCGAACCCGCGACCGCGAGCGTCCGGATGGACGCAGACGTTCAGCACATGGGCCTCGCCCGCCGCCACCGACATGATGGCGTAGGCCAGCACCAGCCCGTCCTCCTCCACCACCAGGCAGGTGTAGCCGGCGAGCAGGCAGTCGCGAAAGATGCCCGGCGACCACGGATACCCGTAGGCGCTGTGCTCGATTTCCGCGATCCGCGGCAGGTCGCGCGCCAGCATGGCGCGCAGTCGCGGGCCAAGACGTTCTTCAGCGGCGCTCAACTTGACGCTCCAGCAGCCGTTCGCACAGCCAGCAGCAGGTCCTCCCAGGCGCGCGCCTTGTCGGCCGGACTGCGCAGCAGGTAGGCGGGGTGATAGGTGACCACGACAGGGACGTCGTGACGTGGATGGCGGTGCACCTTCCCACGCAGGCGCCCGAGGGGTGCAGCGGTCTCCAGCAGCTGCTGGGCCGCGATCCGCCCGACTGCGAGGATCAGCCGGGGCGCCAGCAGGCCGACCTGGCGGTCCAGATACGCACGACAGGCGCTCGCCTCTTCGGCCGAGGGATCGCGATTGTCAGGCGGGCGGCACTTCAGCACGTTGGCGATGAAGACGCTCTCGCGGGAATGGCCGATGGCAGCAAGCATGGCGTCGAGCAGCCGCCCGGCACGCCCGACGAAAGGCTCTCCCCGGCGGTCCTCCTCGGCACCTGGCGCCTCGCCGACAATCAGCCAGTCGGCCGTCGGGTTGCCCACACCGAACACCGTCTGCGTGCGGCTGCGGTGGAGACCGCAACGGGTGCAGTCGGCAACGCAGGCGCGCAGGGCGGCCCAGTCCATCCCGGCGGGATCAACATCACGCCCGACCTCGACACCCGTTGCCATCCCAGCCTCACCGCCGGCGACCCTTTCGATCTCGCCAGCGGGCGATACCGCCGCACCGCGACGTTCCCAGCGCACCAGCCCCAGGGCCGCCAGCCAGGCATCACGCTCCGCCGCGCTCATCCATCCTCCTCGCCGGCCGGCGGGACATTCCCCCGGCGGGCCTCTGCGCCGAGCGCACTGCGCCGGCGCCGGCGCCACAGCCACAGCGCCGGTCCGGAACAGGCATAGAGCAGGAAGCCGAGGAACAGAATGACCGGCGGATTCAGCGAGATCAGCATGAAGGTCGCCGGAATCAGCAGCAGGTGGGTGAAGCGCACGCGCCCACCAAGGTTGAAGTCCTTGAAACTGTAGTAATGCAGCGCACTGACCATGCACAGACCGGCCAGCACGGTAATGATGAAAGCCGTCAGCAGGGCCGGCAGGCCGTCGATTCCATGGACCGTCCCCACCCAGACGAGGCCACCGACCAGCGCGGCCGCCGACGGGCTGGGCAGGCCATCGAAAAACCGCTTGTCCGCGCTGGCGACCCGTGTATTGAAACGCGCGAGGCGCAGGGCGGCAGCCACGACATACAGGAAGGCAGCAATCCAGCCCAGCCGACCCCATGCCGTGCCGTACTCCGCAAGCCGGGCAACGCCCCACTGATAAACCACCACGGCCGGCGCCACACCGAAGGCGACCATATCGGAGAGGCTGTCGTACTCCTTGCCGAAGTCGCTCTCGGTGCTGGTCATGCGGGCGACACGACCGTCGAGTCCGTCGAGGATGATCGAGACGTAGATGGCGATGGCCGCAGCAATGAAATTGCCATCGATGGCCGCGATGATGGCGTAGAAGCCCGCGAACAGGGCCCCGGTTGTGAGCAGGTTGGGCAGCAGGTAGATGCCCCGGCGACGCGGGCGCACGGGGGCGTGCACGTCGTTGTTGTCGTCTTGCTCGCTCATCTCTGCCGGGGCACCGGAGGCCGGCGCTCATCCTGAGTGAATCGGCGCGGGAAAGCAATTCCGCGACCGGCGGACCGCACCGGCCTGACGATCCACGCTAGAATCCGCCGGGTCTTCATCCAGCGGAACCCGTCATGCGCCTGACCAGCTTTCCACTCAATACGCTCAAGGAGGTCCCCTCCGAGGCCGAAATCGTCAGCCACCAGCTGATGCTGCGGGCCGGGCTGATCCGGCGACTGACGTCGGGCATCTACACCTGGATGCCCCTAGGCCTGCGCGTGCTGCGCCGCGTCGAGCAGGTCGTGCGCGAGGAAATGAACCGCGCGGGCGCGCTGGAACTGCTGATGCCGGCGATCCAGCCGGCAGAACTCTGGCGGGAGTCAGGCCGCTGGGACCAGTATGGTCCACTGCTGCTCCGGATCGCCGACCGTCACCAGCGGGAGTTCTGCTTCGGGCCGACCCACGAAGAGGTCATCACCGATCTCGCGCGGCGGGAACTCAGGAGTTACCGACAGCTGCCGGTGAACTACTACCAGATCCAGACCAAGTTCCGCGACGAGATCCGTCCGCGCTTCGGCGTGATGCGGGCCCGCGAGTTCATCATGAAGGACGCCTACTCCTTCCATGTCGACCAGGCGTCACTGGAAGAAGGCTACCAGGCGATGCGCGCGGCCTACGTCCGGATCTTCACGCGACTGGGACTCAGGTTCCGCGCTGTCGAGGCCGACAGCGGCGAGATCGGCGGCAGCCGCTCCGAGGAGTTCCACGTGCTGGCGGACTCCGGTGAAGACGCCATCGCCTGGTGCGAGGCGGACGGCTATGCGGCGAACCTCGAGACCGCCGAGGCGCTGCCCCCCGGACGGGCGCGTGCCACCCCGGGCGAGGCGCTGCGCGAGGTCGAGACACCGGGCGCGCGCACCATCGAAGAGGTGTCCTCACTGCTCGACGTGCCGGCCTCGGCCTGCCTGAAGACCCTGCTGGTCCAGGGCAGTGACGGAGGCGCCA
>SKYU01000041.1 GCA_007127715.1 Gammaproteobacteria bacterium
CCTCATGCTGGCCGAGCACGCCAGCAAGCACCCAGGCGTCCTCGATCGCCATGGCCGCCCCCTGGCCGAGATACGGCAGCATGGGATGGGCGGCGTCACCCAGCAGCACCAGCCGCCCGCGCACCCAGTCGTCCACGGGCTCGCGATCGTAGAGGGCCCACTTGTAGAGTTCGCGCCCCTCGAAGTGCTCGAGCACCCCGGTCGCCTCGTCACAGAAACCCGCAAAGGCCTCGCGCAGCTCGGAGAGCTCCGCACGCTCCTGCCAGCCCTCGCGATCCCAGCTGACATCACTGACGAAGGCGACGACGTTCAACGCCCGTCCGTTGTCCAGCGGATAGTGGACCAGCTGCCGACGCTCGCCCAGCCAGACCACCGAGCGAGGCGCGTGATACTGCGCGGGCAGCTCCGCCATCGGCAGTACGCCGCGGAAGGCGATGTGGCCGGTGAAGCGGGCCGGCTCGTCGACGAAGCGCCGGGCCCGCACCACCGAGCGTGCGCCATCGGCACCGATCACCAGGGACGCCGGCGCACGTTCGCCGTTGGCGAACAGCAGCACGGGGGCCTCCTCCGGGCCTTCGATATCGACCAGCCGGCACCCCAGGCGAAACGCGTCGGGTGCAAGCCGCCGCACCTCGCCGACCAGCAGCGCGTGCAGATCAGGCCGCAGCACCTGGTAGTAGGGCGAGCCGAACAGCTGTTCCAGCACCTCGCCCAGCGGCTGGGACTGGATGAGCTCGCCGGTGAGGCCGTTCATGATATTACCGGTCCGCGGTACGCTGGCCATGGCCGCCAGCGGCTCTCCCAGGCCCCAGGCCGCGAGGATCTTGCTGGCATTGGGCGAGAGCGAGATGCCCGCGCCAACTTCGCCGAAGGCGTCGGCCTGCTCGAAGACCTGCACGCGAAACCCCTGCTGCAGCAGCCCGATGGCGGCCGCGAGCCCGCCCAGGCCTGCGCCGACCACCGCGACCGGAGCCGTCTCGTCCCGCAAAGTACTCATGGCCGTGCTCCCCTGCCGGACCGTCATTACAGCCGTACGCTGACCGCCTTGGTCTTCAGATAGGCATCGAGGCTCTCGCGGCCCATCTCCCGTCCCCAGCCCGACTGGCGATTGCCGCCAAACGGGGTCTCGGGGCTGACCGCCGCATGCGCGTTGACCGCCACCTGGCCAGAGTCGATCCGCCGCGCGAAGCCTAAAGCGGTGGATACGTCGCGGCTCCAGACGCTGCCCGAGAGTCCGTAGATGGTGTCGTTGACCCGCGCGGCGAGCGCGTCGAGGTCTTCGCTGCCGAACCGCTGTACGGTCAGCACCGGGCCGAAGATCTCTTCGCGGACGATCCGCATGTCGGCCCGACAATCGGCAAACACCACCGGTGCGACGTAGTGACCCGGCCCCTCGAAGTGGCGTTCCGGCGTCATGCGGCGAGCCCCTTCGGCCTCGCCGAGGGCGATATAGTCGAGCACCCGCTGGCGCTGGGCAGCCGAGATCAACGGCCCGAGCACGGTGTCCGGCTCGAGTCCATCCCCGACCTTGAGCGCCTGGGCCATGCCGCTGAGCCCGGCGACGAACTGGTCATGAATGCTCTCGTGCACGAACAGCCGCGTACCGGCCATGCAGTTCTGTCCGCTCAGGAAAAAACACGCCATGGCGGCCGTCGGGATGGCCTCCGCCAGATCGGCGTCCGGAAACACCACCATCGGTGACTTGCCACCGAGCTCCAGGGTCACCTTTTTCAGGTTGCCGGCGGCCGCGCGCACGATACTGCGGCCCACCTCGGTGGAGCCGGTAAAGCTGATCTTGTCGACGCCGGGGTGCTCGGCGAGCGCGGCACCGACCTCCTCGCCCCGACCCTGCACGAGATTGAGCACACCCTCCGGCAGGCCAGCCTCCTGCGCCAGGCGTACCAGCAGCTCACCGGTCAGGGGGGTGAGTTCGGCCGGCTTCAGCACCACGGTACAGCCCGCAGCCAACGCGGGCGCCAGCTTCAGCAGGATGATGTTGAGCGGCGCGTTCCAGGGCGTGATCGCGCCGACCACGCCGACGGGTTCGCGTTCGGTGTAGACCAGCCAGTCGAGTGCCTCCCGTCCGGCCGGCGCGGCCGGCAGCGTTTCGCCGGCGAGTTTGGTGGTCCAGCCGGCGTAGTAGCGCAGCAGCTCCGGCATCAGCCCGCAGGTAGAGCCCATGGAAAGCGCAAACGGCGTGCCGTTTTCCAGTGTCTCCACGCAGGCCAGCAATGCCGCGTTGCGCTCCACCTGCTCGGCGAATGCCAACAGCAGACGTGCCCGCTCGAAGGCCTTCAGCCGGCCCCAGGGGCCCGACAGGGCCTTGCGTGCAGCGGCCACAGCCGCGTCGATATCGGCCCGGGTCCCCAGCACCACCTCGCTGATCACCGCCTCGCTCGCCGGGTTCTCCACCGGCAACGTGGCGCTGGCGGCACCGGGACTCCAGCGTCCGTCGATACAGTGCAGGTGAGGCTCGGCAAGAAAGGCGGCCGCCTGCTCGCGCAGTTCCGGCGTGGCTGAGGGGGGCTGCCCGTTCTCGCCCGACATGACCCTGCCCCTACAGCCCGAGCGCGCCCGGGTTGAGCCGCCGCTCGGGATCCACCGCCTGCTTGATGTCCCGCAGGAGCTGCTCGGCGGCCGCATTGCGGTCGACGAGATAGGGGTAGAGCTTGCCGATCTGGAAATGCGCGCCCCCATGCTGGTGCATGAGGTCGATGATCTCCGCCTTCATCTCGGCAACCAGCGCACGACCCTCCGGGTTCGGCGGATACACCGGCAGCTGCGCCAGGTAATCGGCCGGCACCATGCGTTCGCTGCAGGCGTTGCGCTCGTCCTCCCAATAGAACACGGGCTCATAGAGGAACGCATGGGTACTGACGGTCATGAACATCGCCCCATAGGTGACCTTGTGCCGCTCCATGCGCTCGGCATGGCGTTCATAGAGCGCTTCGAGGTCACGCCGAAACGGCAGGGCGCGGGAGAACGGGAGCACGCAGTGGATCGGCACCCAGCGCTCGCCCTTCGGTCCAAGCACGTTGTTGAACGGCGCAAAGGGCATGGCCTGGACGATGTTCGGAATGGTGTTCGCGGTCTCGGCGCCGAACGGCGCCACGGCCCGGCGCAGCGCCGCGGCACTGGCCTTGGCAGAGGCCCGGTCGACCCCCTCGACGATGTAGTGCACGGAGTAGTTCTCCGGCGACAGGAAACGCTTGCCGGCAAGCCCCATGCGCACCACCTGGACCAGACCGTCCAGCGGATTGCGCGAGGACTTGAACACCGCCAGCGCCGCGGTCATCGCATCGGCCGCGCTGGCCTTGCCCAGCTGACCCTGCTGCAGGCTGGGGTCGAGCGCGAAGTTGATCGTGTTCACCCCGAGCTTCGCCACCGCCGTCATGGCCTGACGCATGCTGTCGAAGTCCGGAAACCTGAACGACAGGCCAATGAACTCCGGCGGACGCGAGATCAGCCGCAGCGTGACGGCCGTCTTGATGCCCAGTGCGCCCACGTCGCCGGTGAACAGCCCGGTGAGATCCGGCCCGAAGTGTCTGAAGAACGGCGTGGAGGTCTCCGTCCCCCAACTGCCCGTACGCAGCACCTCGCCCCCGGACAGTACGACCTCGACGCCCAGCACGGACTCCGCGGAGACGCCGAACGTGCCGGTCCCCCAGCTCACGCTGTTCTGCGAGATGCTGCCGCCGACGGTGGCATGCAGCCCGGAGAACGGCCCGTAGAACGGGGTCCGCAGGCCCAGGGGCTTCAGCGCTTCGTTGAGCTTGGCCCAGGGCACGCCGGTCTGCACGGTGACGTACATGTCCTCCTGGTTGATCTCGAGGATCTCGTCCATCCGCGAGGTGTCGATCAGCAGGGAGTGGGCCTCCGTGGGCAGGTAACCGTCGGTGTAGGAGGCGCCACCGCCCCGCGGTACCAGGCTCGCACCCTCGGCCGTAGCCAGCTTCGCCAGGGCGGCGACGTCCTGCAGGCTGCCCGGGCGCACCACCGCCAGCGGGCGCTCGCGCTCGGAGTAGATGTCCGTCGAGTAGAAAGCGATGTCGTCGGCATCGGTGATCACGTGTTCGCTGCCGAGCAGCGCCGCCACGCGCTCCACGAGCCCCACGGGCTCTACCTGGGCTTGGGTCTGCATCCGTCTGACCTCCATCAGATCACGCTGTCGCCGGGGCCAGTGTTCCAGAACGGCCCGCTGGACGGGAAAGGCTCAACCGCCACTATCCACCTCGTGGACGGGCAATTCAATCCTCGGAAAACCCGGGCGGCCACCATGACATGCTGCCAATAGGACCATTCGGTCAACAGGAGGGGCTGCCATGGCCACGCCGCACCAGGCCCTGGCGGGCGCTGCAGGACGACCGGTCGATCTGCTCTCACAGGTGGGCTATGGCAGCGGACAGATCGCCGGGCAGGTGTTCCGCGACCTGCCCTCGCTGCTGCTGCTGTTCTTCATGACCTCGGTGCTCGGCATCCCGCCAGGGATCGCCGGGGTCGCAATCTTCGTGCCGAAGCTGGTGTGCGGGGTGGTGGGTGACATGCTGGTCGGCGTGCTCTCCGACCGCTGGCGCGCGCGCATCCCGCGACGATGGTGGCTGCTGGCCGGTGCGGCAGGGGCACCGCTGGCCATGCTGCTGCTTTTCCATGTGCCGGAGCTGTCGATGACCGGGCAGGTCGCCTGGATCGTCACCGCGTTCACGCTCTACATGCTGGTGTTCGCGGTGTTCTCCGTGCCGTATCTCGCGATCGCCGGCGAGATGACCGGTGATCCCCAGCAGCGCACCGTGCTGATGGCCTGGCGGCTGGTGTTCTCGGCGATCGGCATTCTCACCGCGGGCGCGCTGGCCCCCGCGATCATCGACGCGCGCGGCGGCGGGCAGGCCGCCTACGAGAGCATGGCCCTGATGCTGGCGGTGATCTGCCCCGTGGCGCTGGGGGTGGCGTTTTTCGGCGCCCGGCGGGGCGCGCGGCGAAGCGGGATGGTCGAGGACGCCTCGCTGCAACTGGCGATCAGCCTGCGGGAGGCGCTGCTGCTGCTGTCGCGGCGGCGGTTCGCGGTGCTCGCCGGCGCCGCCATGCTGCAGCTGACCGGCGCAGGCATGGCCTATGCGTCGCTGCTGTACTTTCTGATGTACAACATGGGCCGCGCCGATGCCTTCCAGGTGATCGGCCAGGTCGTCTTCCTCGCCTGCGCGGGAATCGTCATCGCCCAACCCCTGTGGGTCGCCGTGTCGCGCCGCCTGGGCAAGATCCCCACCTATGTGTTCGCCAGCCTGCTCTACGCCGGCTGCTATACGGCCTGGTCGCTCTCCGCAGGCGCGCCGTTGTGGATCATCTACGTGCTGGTGTTCGCCGGCGCCATGGGCAACTCGGGCTGGGCCATGCTGGGCTTTTCGATGCTCTCGGACATCGCGGCCGAGGACCGGCCGCGGGCGGGGCTGTACTCGGCCGCCTGGATTGCGGTGGACAAGATCGCCTTCGCGCTCGGCGGCACACTGCTGGTGGGGCTGGTGCTCGGTGCCTTCGGGTTCGACTCGGGGCGGGCGGTCGCCGGCCTGGATCAGTCCTCGCGCGCCCTGACCGGGATCGTCCTGAGCTTCGGCGTGCTGCCCGGGCTGCTCAACGTGGCCGGCGCGCTGCTGCTGTGGCGCCACGGGCGCACGCGTTGACCGCTGATCCGACAGGCGGTCACGCCCCGTAACCGGGACGCCGCCAGCAGGCCCGGCGCGTGCTACCTTTGTGAAAGGGCTCGGCAATTCATCTGTTTACTAGTGAGGAGGCAGTCATGGCCGGCGTCATGCTCAACACCTTCCAGCAGCTCGATCATCCCGTGCTGCCCAAGACCGACCACGACGAGCGGTCGCGGCAGGAATTCAGCAAGAGTCTGAAAAACTGCATCCAGCAGAAAATCCTTCCGGGCCTGCAGACGGTCTACCAGTCCCGCGCCGCCAGGAATTTCGAGAAGGCCGAGGGCCGTGCCCCTGAAAGCCGCCGCGACATCCGCAAGGCCATGGAGCGCGACACCTACTTCCAGCATTACGTCAACATCAACCGGGTCGCCCAGGAGCTGATCTGGGAGTCGGTCACGACCTCCATCGAGCGCCAGCTGCCCGAGCTGATCGACACCGCGAAAGCCCTGTCCGCGGCCTCGGGCGCGCAGCTGAAGATCGACCCCGACTTCAAGCCGCCACGCTACGCCACCGCCATCGACATCCACTGCATGCCCGGCGGCTATGCCGACGAGTTCACCGAGGATGACGTGGCCGTGGCCGCACTCTACGACCGCGGCGTCTATCTCTACGCCATGGGCTTCATCGGCCCCTATAACGACGACATGGGCCGCTCGGTCTGCAACTACCTGCAGCGCAACATGCCGGAGTTCAAGCCCACGCGGATTCTCGACATGGGGTGTTCCGTCGGGCATTCCACCGTGCCCTACAAGGAGCGCTTCCCCGAGGCCGAAGTCTACGGCCTGGATGTCGGCGCGCCGCTGGTACGCTACGCCCATGCCCGCGCCAAGGGCCTCGGCCACGAGGTGAATTTCGTGCTGGGCAACGCCGAGCAGACCGACTTCGAGGACGAGAGTTTCGATCTCATCGTCAGCCACATCCTGCTGCACGAGACCTCCGGCAAGGCGATGCCGCGTATCTTCAAGGAGTGCTACCGCCTGCTGAAGCCCGGCGGGGTCATGATCCACGCCGACCTGCCGCCGTTCACCAAGATGGACACCTTCTCGCAGTTCATCCTGGATCTCGAGACCTATTACAACAACGAGCCGTTCTGGGGCGCGATGCGTGAGGCCGACCAGATCGAGCTGGCCGAAAAGGCCGGCTTCCGGCGCGAGGACGTGGCCTTCGACACCGCCCCCATGGCCATCCTCGAGCTGGCCGCTGCCGCCCAGGCAGGCAATGCGGCAGCGGCGATGGACCCGGAATCCAAGGAATTCAAGAGTGGCGAGTTCGCGCCAGGCGGCGGCTGGGAAGTGCTGATCGGGCGCAAGCCGGAGGCGCAGGCATGAGCGCGCAGGTCAAGGTCCGCCGTGACGCCCGCGGCAAACGGCCCCAGATCTACGGGGACCCGGTCAACGACACGCTGATGTCGATGGTGCTGGTGCTCGCCAGTGAACTGAATGTCACGCGGGATCGCCTGGACACGATCGAGCGGATCGCCGCCGACAAGAAGCTGATTCTCGGCGAGGAAATCGACGCCTATCAGCCCGACCAGGAGGTTCTGGTGGACCGCGAACAGCGTCGCCAGGATTTCATGGACCGGCTGTTCTACCTGCTTCGCAAGGACATCACCGAGCTCCAGGAGCAGGACAGCGGCGAGCGCTACGCGGAAACCCTCGAGGACATCGCGAAGCGCTGACGCGACGCCGGGGGGCGTCGCTGCCCCCGCCCCCCGGCGATGGGCTGGCCGGTCTGCGGTCGCCCGCGGCTGGAACATACGTGTCAAGCTTGCAATACGCCGACGGGTGTAATACAAAGTTTACATCCATTTCGGGGAGCTCCAGCACCATGTGGCAGGCCATCAGAGCGATCTTCTGGACCTTGCGTATCGCCCTGCCCAAGGTGGCGACCGGGTGGATGTTCGCCCTGCTGACCATCGACTTCAATCGCGTGGCCATCTTCGAGCTGGGCATTGCCGCGGTCATCGTCACTGCCCTGCTGTCGATCCACTATTTCATGGCGCCGTTCCAGGTGGTGATCGGCCGGATCGCGGACACGCTGCCGCTGTTCGGCTACCGGCGCACGCCCTATCTGCTGCTCGGCAGCATCACGGCGAGTCTGCTGTTTCTTGCGCTGCCGACGGTGACCATGGCCATGGGCACCGGGTCGGCCATGGCCATGCTGAGCGCCATCGTGCTGTTCACCCTGTTCGGCCTGTCGATGGCGGTCATCGCCGATACCTACCATTCGCTGCTCGCCGAGGTGACCACGCCGGAGAGCCGCAGCCTGGTCATCTCCGTGGTCTGGATCGTGATGATCATGAGCACGATCCTCGCCACCGTGGTCATGAACGCGGTACGCCCGGAGTTCACGCCCGAGGCCATGCAGAACCTCTACAATCTCACGCCGCTGATCGTGATCGGCAGCACGCTGATCGGCGTCATCGGCATGGAACGGCGCATGAACGCCCAGCAGCTCGAGGAGGCGCGGGCGAAGGCCCGGTCGCTGGCGCCCCCGGGCAATCCGCTGACCTCGGCGCTCAAGCTGCTGCAGCAGAACCCCCAGACCCGCGCCTTCTTCGCGTTCATCTCCCTGGCCATGTTCTCGATCTTCCTGCAGGAGAACATCATCGAGGTCTTCGGCGCCGAAGTGTTCGCCATGACCATTACCGAGACCTCCACCTTCCAGCGCTTCTGGGGTGGCGGCATCCTCGTCGGCATGATTCTCACCGGTATCTTCAGCTACATCTTCAAGATTTCGCGAAAGAAACTGGTGATCACCGGGCTGGCTGGTGCGGCGACCGGCTTCGCGCTGCTAGCCGCCGTGTCGCTGTTCGAAATCCAGCCGATACTCAAGCCTGGCCTGTTTGCCAAGGGCCTGTTCATCGGCATGTTCAACGTCGGTGCGCTCGCACTGATGATGGAGATGACCGTCGCGGGCGCCACGGGGCTGTACATGGGACTCTGGGGCACGGCACAGGCCCTCGGCATGGGCATGTCCTCGGTGGGCAGCGGCGCGCTGCACACGGCGTTCATTGGCAGCGGACTGCTGGTCCCGAAATACGCCTATTTCGGGATCTTCATGCTCGAGGCGGCCGGGCTGCTGGTGGCCGGCTACATTCTCTACCATGTCAGCGTGCGCAAATTCGCCGCCTCTGCCAGCACACCCGTGTCCGTCGACCGGGAGGCCGACGCACCGCTGCCGGCCGGCACTGCCGCGCGGGCCTGACGCTCCCCGCCCCAACCCACGCGCCCGGCAACGCCCGGGCGCGTTATCATCGGCCGTCGAACCCGTTTCTGGATAGCGTTACATGAGTGGACAGCCTGGCCTGGATTACCGTTTCGATACCCGTGTCGCCGTGCAGTACGATGCGCTGCGCGGCCATCCGGCCGAGGTCTCGGCCGAGATCGGCCGGTCGATCGCGGCGCAGATGGGCAAGGGCGCCCGCGTACTCGAACTCGGGGTCGGCACCGGCCGGATCGCCCTGCCGGTAGCGGCAGCCGGATGCGAAGTCTACGGTGTGGATCTCTCGGCGCACATGCTGGCTGCGCTGTCCGGACGTCTCCGCGAGCAGGGGATCGAGGGCGTGCACCTCGCCCAGGGCGACATCACCGCGTTGCCGTTCCGCGAAGGCGTGTTCGACGGCGCCATGGCCGTTCACGTGCTGCACCTGGTGGCCGACTGGGCCGGCGTGCTGGCCCAGGTCAGCCGCCTTGTCCGACCGGGCGGTACCCTGGTGCTCGGCCGCGACTGGGTCGACCCGGAATCGTTTGCGGGCATGGTCCGGAACTTCTTCCGCAAGACCGTCGTCGAGGTCGGCACGGAGATGCTGCCGCCCGGCGCCACGGCCGCTGCACCCCCCAGCGGGGGTGCCGCCATCGTCCAGACCCTGCTGTCCCTGGGCGCGCGCCCTGCCGGGGAGGGCGAGCTCGTCGGTGCAGAATGGCGCAGTGAACTTACGCCCAGGCAGGTGCTGGACGGCATCCGCTCGCGCGACGATGCGGAGAGCTGGGTCCTGCCGGACGAGGTCCTGACCGAGACCATGCGCAGACTCGACGCCTTCGCCGAGGCGCAGTGGCCGGATCTCGACGCGCCGCAGCCCGTCACCCGCCGCTTCCTGCTCGGCGTGTTCCGGTTCGGCGGCTGAGCCGTCGTCCATCCGGGCGGCCGGTCCCGTCATGAGCCGTCGTCTCGACTGGCAGCGTGAGGGCGGCGACTGGCCCAATCGGGCCTTCAGTCGCTTCGTCGAGGCCGGCGGCCTGAGATGGCATGTGCAGGTGGCCGGTCACGGCCCTCCCCTGCTGCTGCTGCATGGTACCGGTGCGGCCACCCACTCCTGGCGCGACCTGCTCCCGCTGCTGGCACGCGAGTATACGGTCATCGCCCCCGACCTCCCCGGCCACGGATTCACGGCTGCCCCGACCACCCGGACGGGGTTCACGCTGCCCGGCATGGCGGCACTGACCGCCGAGCTCCTGCGGGTGCTGGACCTCCACCCGACCCTGATCGCCGGCCACTCCGCCGGGGCCGCCATCGCCAGCCGGATGGTGCTTGATCGGCATGCCAGCCCGGCGGGCGTGGTCAGCCTCAACGGCGCCCTGCTGCCACTGCCGGGGATGCCGGTGCCGCTGTTTCTCGCCGTAGGCCGGCTGATGGTGGCCACGCCCCTGCTGCCCCGCCTGGTGGCCCGAAGGGCGGCGGACGGACGCATGGTGCAGAAACTCATGGAGAGCACCGGCTCTGTCATCGACCCTGCGGGGGTCGCGCTCTATCAGCGGCTGGTCAGCAACCCGGCACATGTGCGTGATGTGCTGAGCATGATGGCCCACTGGGATCTGCGCGCGCTGCAGCGCGACCTGCCGCGGCTGACGGTGCCGCTGGTGCTGGTGGCCACCGGCAACGACCGCACCGTACCGCCAGCGGAATCCGGTCGTGTCAGTCGACTGGTGCCGGGCGCCCGGCTGGTGGAGCTTCCCGGCCTGGGCCACCTGGCCCATGAGGAACGCCCGGAAGCGTTCGCGGCGCTGATCGGAGAGGCGGCGCGGGAGTCCGTGGCGCCGGCGTCTCAGCTGTCGGTCGGCGGCTGACGCATCAGCCGCCGGCGCATCGCCCGGATCCCGAAGAAGATGCCCAGCACCAGCACCGGCACCGTCAGCCCCATGGTGAGCTCGACGTTGATCGCCACCCCCCCGGCCGCCAGACCCTTCAGCAGGAAGTGCAGCAGGCCAGCGCTGTAGTAGCTGATCACCACCACGGACAGCCCCTCGACCGTCTGCTGCAGCCGCAGCTGCAGGTCGGTGCGACGGTTCATCGAGGCCAGCAGGTCCCTGTTCTGGCGTTCGAGCGCCACGTCGACACGGGTGCGCAGCAGGTCCGTGGCCCGCGCCAGGCTGCGCGACAGCGCTTCCTGGCGATCGACCACAGACTGGCAGGTATGCATCGCCGGCGTGAACCGGCGGTCCATGAACTCGCCGATGGTCTGCAGCCCGCTCAGTCGATCCTCGCGCAGCGCCCGGATCCGGTGCATGACGATGCTGTGGTAGGCCCGCGCGGCGCTCAGCCGGTAGTTCCGCGCAGCGCTGGCCCGCGCCAGCTCGCTCGCCAGTCCGGCGATTTCGTCCAGCAGGCCCTGCTGTTCCTCGAGCGCGCACTCACCGGCCATCCGGTCGGTGATGACCTGCAGCCGCTGTTCGATGGCGTTGAGCTCGGGGCTGGCCGAGCGCGCCAGCGGAAAGGCCAGCAGCGCGATCAGCCGGTAGGTCTCGATCTCCAGCAGCCGCTGGACCAGCCGTCCGGTCCGCATGGGTGGCAGTCCACGGTCCTGTACCAGCAACCGGCCGAACCCGTCGCCATGCAGCCGGAAATCGGTGAACACCAGCGCGCCACCGTCGGCCACCCGGCTGCCAGCCACGTTGGGGGTGCGGAACATCTCGATGATCTCGTGCACCCCGCGTTCGGGACGGCTGGCCGCCTCCAGGGCGAGGTGCACGCCGGCGATCATGCGCCCGCCGATCGCCGCCAGCCAGGCCTCGGGCACCTTGTCCAGGGCCACCACATCGAACGGTTCAGGCCCATAGGCCGTGTAGTCGGTGATGAAGAACGTGTAGGTGGAAAACTCGGTATGGCGTTCCCAACGCAGTCGAAACGAACCGAGTTCGACACTGTGGTGGGTGGCGCCTTCCCGCGGGGCCCGCTGGTCGAGCGCCTCGCACAGTCGTGCCACGTGGGCGCGGTCGGTGGCGGCATCGCTGCCGAGCATGGCCAGGTGCGATGCCCGCAGCGGCGCCGTGAACGTCTCGAAGGGCCGGGCATGCAGCTCACCCGCGACCACCGTGCGCTGGGGATGATCCTCCAGACCGTGCAGCAGCAGGGGCGCATCCGATGAGATGAGGTCTTGCATCCTGGGGGTCTCCTGCCCGCCGCTCGCTGATCGGTCCGTCGGTGCTCAGACGGCCGGGACGCCGCGGAAGACCCGGCCGCGCAGGGCCCGCACCTCCGCGGCACCCGTCCCGAACATGCATACGCGCAATTCGGTCAGCACCGATTCGACGAAGGCGGCGAGCCGTGCCTCCGAGACATTCGCGTGCAGCAGCATCGGCCGCGCCATCGAGGCGATATCCGCGCCCAGTGCGAGCGCGCGCGCGACATCGAGCCCATCGCGCAGCCCGCCACAGGCGATCAATGGGATGTCCTGCGACACCCTGCGGACATTGAGGATACTCTGGCTGGTCGGAATCCCCCATTCAGCGAAGCGCTCGCCCAGCACACGCCGGCGCTCGCTGCGCGCGCACAGGGCCTCCACCCGCGCCCAGGAAGTACCGCCAGCGCCTGCACAGTCCAGCCCGGAGACGCCGCACTCGATCAGCCGCCGGGCCGCCGGCTCGCTCAGGCCGAACCCCACCTCCCGCGCGAATACCGGCACGCCGTCCGCCTGCAAGGCCCGGCAGAGGGACTCGAGACGGCCTGCGAGGCCACGGAAATCCTGGTCGCCGCCCTGGATCGCCTCCTGGATGGGATTGAGATGGACGAACAGGGCGTCGGCCTCGATCATCTCGACGGCCCGTCGGGCCTCCGCCACGCCCCAGCCACGCACCAGCTGGGCGCCGCCGAAATTGGCGAACAGCGCAACATCCGGCGCCACCTGGCGCACACGGAAAAAGCGGGCGCGCTCGGGATCTTCCAGCGCCACCCGCTGGCTGCCCACACCCATGGCCAGACCGAACTGCTGGGCCACCCGCGCCAGGCGTAGATTGAATTCCCAGGCCTGCGGCGTCCCGCCGGTCATCGGTGAAATCATCAGCGGTGCGCCGAGCCGTCGCCCGACCAGGCTGCAGGAGAGATCGAGGGCCTCCAGCGAAACCTCCGGCAGGGCATCGTTCAGAAAGTCCCAGTGCTCGAGGCCGGTGGACTTGCGGTACTCGACATCCTCGTAGAGGCAGACGTCGAGGTGCTGGCGCTTGGCGGCCGGATCGCGGCGTACCGGAGTCTCCGCCGGACGCTCCTCGGCTGGCATCGGTGTCCCGGACGACGGGTGGGCGCTCATGGCTCGGCACTCCCGCGGGCGCGCGCCTCAGCGCGGCGCCAGCGTCCGGCGAGATCGGCCAGGTGTGCCCCGAGCGCGGCCAGCAGACACAGGGCGAGCCAGCCCCAACCCGCACCGCCGAGGGCCGCGCGCAGCGCGAGCAGCAGCGCAGCGCCGGCGAGCACCATCGGCCAGAGCGTCGCGGGTGCCAGTCCGATACCCCGAAAGCGGAACAGCAGGCTCAGTGTCACAGCCTCGAGCGCCAGCACGACCAACACCAGGTCGATGGCCCGGCCGCTGGAAAACCATGCCTCCATGACGACTCAGTCGAACGGTGCGTTGAGCTCGACCACGGCGATGTTCAGCACCCCGGCAAAGGTCACCCACGCCAGGTAGGGCAGCAGCAGCGCAGCGATCCCCCAGGACACACGTGACAGCCACCAGATCAGCACCGCGATCGACGCCCAGAGAAAACTGACTTCGAACAGCGCCCAGTCCGGTCGCTGCAGCCGGAAGAACAGCAGGCTCCACAGCACATTTAGAAAGGCATTGAACGCGAACAGGACCAGCAGCCACTCGCGGTATCCGCGCTCCGGGCGACGCTCCCAGGCTTTCACGCCGGCCACCGCACACAGCGCGAAAATGAGTGTCCAGGCCGGCCCGAAGAGCACGTCGGGCGGCTTCCAGGCGGGCTGCTCGAGGCCGTAATACCATGGCGAGAGATCGGTCATGAGTGCGCCGACGATGGCGACCGCGAACGCTGCAACGGCCGCCGTGGCGATCGTCTTCCAGCGCCGCGGCCGCGGCGGCGTCATGCACGCACCAGACCCAGCAGATGCGCCATGTCCTTGAAGAAGATGCGCACGTGGGCCATCGGCTTGGCACGCACGAGCTTCTTGTACATGTAGGCCTGCCACGTGAGGTACTGCACGTCCGGATCGCCACAGATGGTGACGAAGCGCTCGCGGCGCTTGTCGGTGGAATACCAGAACGACTGCATGATGCCCAGCACCCAGAACACCTGGCCGTGCTTGCGCATGAAGCGCTTGCGCGCCTGGCGCAGGGCCGCGACCTTGCCGGTGGCCAGCGCCTCGGCGACCGCATCGGCCGCCAGCCGGCCGCCCAGCATCGCGTAGTAGATGCCCTCGCCCGAGGCGGGGGCCACGATGCCGGCGGCATCCCCGGCGAGCAGCACGTCGCGGCCGTTGTCCCAGCGCTTCATGGGCTTCAGCGGGATGGGTGCGCCCTCGCGACGCACGGTCTTGCCGAGGTCCAGGCCAGTCGCCTCGCGCAGCTCGTCGACCGCGCGGCGCAGCGAAAAGCCCTTCTGTGCCGAGCCCACCCCGACACTGGTGACCTTGCCATGCGGGAAAACCCAGGCGTAGAAATCCGGAGACAGGGAACCGCGGTAGTAGACGTCGCAGCGCGCGCCGTCGAAATCACGCGTGCCCTCGGCCGGCGATTCGACGATCTCATGGTAGGCGGCGACGTAGGGCACCTTGTCGGCACCCGGTACGGTCTGGCGACCGAGTTCCGAGCGGGCGCCATCGGCACCGATGACAAAGCGCGCGCGGACCTGCTGCTCGGCGCCGTCAGGATCGCGGTAGGCGATGATCGCCGTTCCGTCGTCATCGCGCAGGAATCTCTTGAACGTGCCGGTGACGCGCGTGGCCCCCTGCCGCGCGGCGCGTTCGCGCAGCCATTCGTCGAACACATCGCGATCGACCATGCCCACGAAACCGTCGCCGACCGGCATGTCGACCTTGCGGTCGCTGGGCGAGACGATGCGGGCGGCCTTGACCCTGGCCACGAGCAGGGACTCCGGCACCTCGAACTCGTCCAGCAGGATTGGCGGGATGGCACCGCCGCAGGGCTTGATTCGTCCGGCGCGGTCGAGAAGCATCACCTCATGCCCGGCCTGCGCCAGGTCATTGGCAGCGGTCGCGCCCGCAGGGCCGCCACCGACCACGACGATGTCGAAAGTCCGCAACTCAGTGTTCATACCAGATCCTCCGTTGGCTGCCACCGATCGGGGACATACCCGCCCGGTGCCGACCGTACTGACGACTCACTGCAGACCGCGCAGCGCGACTGCAGTGACCATCATGCCGATCACGAACATGTTGATGCCGGTGAGGTTGTACCAGGGCGCGAGTTCCCGCGGCTGACGCACCCAGCGGCGCATGAAAAACACCTGTGCCACCAGCAGCACGGCGATGACCGCGGCGTACCCGGGTGCCCCCCAGTGCCACAGCAACGCGATCACCACCACCTGCGGCAGCGCCTTGACCCAGCAGGTCAGCAGCGCGGCCATGTCGACGCCGAGCTGCACCGGCAGGGAATCGATCCCCATGCGCCGGTCGCCTTCGACGGCCTTGAAGTCGTTGACGGTCATGATGCCGTGGGCACCGATGCTGTAGAGCAGTGCGATGACGATGATGCGCGCATCGGGAAACATCCCGGTCATGACCACCACGCCGGTGAACCACGGCAGCCCCTCGTAGCAGAGCGCGACGGCGCCGTTGCCCCACCAGCCGTTGCGCTTCAGCCTGACCGGCGGCGCGCTGTAGGCCCACGCCAGCAACAGGCCCAGGGCGGCCGCGGCCAGCCCCCACGGGCCCAGCACCGTTGCCACGGCCAGGGAGAGCAGCGTCCAGACGATGGCGATCCACAGACCCCACTGGCCCGGCACCTCGCCGGAGGGGATGGGACGCCCCGGCTCGTTGATCGCATCGACGTGGCGGTCGAACCAGTCGTTCACGACCTGACTGGTCCCGCAGACCAGCGGTCCGGCCAGCGCGATGCCGACGGCGAGCAGGTACCAGCGGCCCTGCAGCGAGGTGCCCGCCGAGACCACACCGCACGCCAGCGCCCACATCGGTGGAAACCAGGTCACTGGCTTCAGCAGCCGGAGCACGGCACGGGGTGGGGGTACCGTGACGCTCACGGGAGGGGGAAGTTGCGACATTGGCGTAAACTATCCCTGACACCATGATGCGTCAAGCGGCCTCCGGGCCGGGCCCGTCGAGCGAGTGACAGGCATGACTCAGGCTTTGCCGTCGTCGTCGCCGGAGAGGTCTCCGAGTCCGTAACGACGCAGCTTCACATACAGGCTCTGGCGACTGAGGCCCAGCATCTCGGCCGCCGAGGCGCGGTTGTCGCGGGTGAGCTCGAGTGCAGCCTCGATGCAAAGGCGCTCGATCATGTCGGTGCTCTCGCGCACCAGGTCCTTCAGGGGAACCCGGCCGACCAGGGCGGTGAGCTGTTCGACGGAGCGCGGCAGGTCGAGCGGCGTGTCGGGCTCGGGTGCGAGCCGCGGCGTGACGTTGCGGATACTGAAGCCGAGACACGGCTGCTCGCCGCCGGAGACGGCCACGGCCGAGATCTCCACCTCGGCCACAGAGCCGTACTCGCCATGCACCGAGGTGGCAAACAGCCGCACCGAGCCATGCTCACGCAGGCTGTCCAGCAGGACGTTGAGATCGACGCCGGGACGGCCCAGCCAGCGCCCGAGGGATTCACCGCGCAGCGGCTCCAGCGAGGGCATCTGCGCCAGTTCCAGGAACGCCGGGTTGGCCATCAGGATGTTGCCCGCGAGGTCGGTGATCACGAAGCCGTCCGGCGCCTGCTCGACCAGGGCGAGCAGGGTCGACGCCATTCCGGTGGGCTGTGCGCCGTTCGCGCGCGCCTCGTCGCGTGCCATGCGCACCAGCAGATAGGCCGCACCGTCCTGGCGGAAGCTCGAGGCCGACACCTTGAGTTTCGGACCGCCCTCGGCAACCCTGGCGACCACGTCCTCGATCACCGCGCCACCGCCCACCTGGGCGAACATGCCGGCGACCGCCTTCGCACCCTGGCGGTCGAACATGCCGGCGAGGTCCTGGCCGGCAAGGTCACGGACGCTGTGGCCCAGCAGGCGCGCAGCCGCGGGATTGGCCTCGATGAGCCGGCCGCTGGAGGCATCGGCGATCGCGACGGCCTCCGAGGAGACCCGGAACAGCAGCCGGTAGCGGGTCTCGGCATTGCGCAGGCGCGCATACTCACGCTCCATGGTCTGCTGCGCTTCCACCAGGCGCCGCTGCAGTGCGGCGACGCTGCGCAGGTCACGCCCCAGGGCGACCACCGGTCCGCCCTCGCCGACCTTGAGCGTCGCGTACTGCACGGGCACGGCATCGCCGCGGGCCGTGGGATGGTTGATGTGTCGCCAGCGTGGCGAGCGCTTCTCATCGGCCTCGCGCAGCAGGGCTTCGACCTTGGAACGGCTCTCGCGGGTGACGGTTTCCACCCAGGGCTGCCCCAGCCAGGCCGAGTATCCCTCGTGGCTCAGTTCGTCGCTGCCGAACGCCAGATCGGTGATGATGCCGTCGTCATCGAGCACCAACGTCACATCGGCCGCGGCGGCAATCAGGGAAGCCGCCTCGTCCTCGGTAAGGCGGGACAGCCAGCGACCGGCTCCCCTGAACCGGTCGGCGGGCTCTATGGAAGGGCGCTGTTCCACAGTATCCGTTGATCCTGTCTGAGAGGAGTGATGCATCCCTGCACCCTCCACGAATGGGCCTGGCGTGGCGCCCTGGCCTGTCCCCGGCCGGGGCCCGCCTCTGATGTCATGTCATGCGCGGACCGCTTTGCGGACCAGGATCTCCTGAGCGAGCGCCAGGGCGCCCTCGGCATCCGCCGCCGTGGCGTCCGCGCCGACCTGATCTGCCAGCGCAGGGTTTTCGGCGAACACCCGCCCCCCGACGAGCACCTGGAGATCCGGATTCCTTGAATGCTGGCGCAGGGTCTCGATGGCCTCGGCAAGTTCCGGCAGCATCGTGTCGTACGCGGCCGACAGCCCGACGATGGCGAACCAGTCGCGGGCCAC
Source organism: Gammaproteobacteria bacterium (assembly GCA_007127715.1). Taxonomy (GTDB): domain Bacteria; phylum Pseudomonadota; class Gammaproteobacteria; order Steroidobacterales; family PWYM01; genus PWYM01. Next base: position 18,059 of record SKYU01000041.1, read on the forward strand.
CATGTCCCGCAGCTCGACCGGCGAGAGCGCGCAGTCGCCGGCCACTTCCCAGCCGGCCCGCCGGAAGAACTCCGCGACCATCAGCATGCCGAACGTGTGCTGTTCGCCGGGTGCCGGGGCGAGGAGCACCCGCGGCGCCCCGAGCACCTCGTCGCCGTCGCATTCACAGTCACAGGCGTGACTGACTTCGCGCATGACCTGCTGCAGGCGGCACAGCCCGACGGTCACGGCGGTAAAGTCCACCTGGTCCTCATCCCACATCTCGCCGAGACGACGGGCGCACGGCGCAAGCAGACCGACCAGCAGAACCGGCGGTTCAGCGCCCTCGCGCAGCAGACCGGTACAGTAGTCGCGCACCTGTCCGATATCGTCTTCCAGCACCAGATCGGTGAACTGCTGGACCTGCGCCGGCGAGATCTCCAGACCTTCGGCCGCGCCGGGCGGAACCCGCCCGCCGACACCGCCGTCCGACCGGTGCGCCATCATCAGCCGCGGGATGATCTCGCCCTCGATCACGCCGGCCAGCCTGCCGAGGCGTTCGGCGTCGAGCCGGTGAGCCGAC
>SKYU01000127.1 GCA_007127715.1 Gammaproteobacteria bacterium
CGCGCAATGCCGCTGAAGGCAATCCCGAAGCCAAGCGCCGTGGCCTGCACGGAACCCCAGGCACCGAGTGCGAGCCCGGACTGTTCGCGCGGGGCGAGCCGCATGGTGGAGGTCAGCGTACCGTGGCTGAACAGCGCTGCGCCGAAACCGATCGAGAAATTCGCCATGGTGAACAACACGGTGGACTCAACCGGTGCCGAGGCAATGACCGCCACGAACGAGGGCACCCCCACGACCGCACCGACGCTGGCCACTCGCAGCGGATCGACGCCGTGCGTCATGAACCGCGACGCCAGTGCAAAGCCGATCAGCGTGCCGAGGGCCAGGATGGCCGTCAGCCGGGTGGTCTCGGCGACACTCATGCCCAGGATCTGGCCGCCATAAGGCTCAAGCAGGATATCGGCCATGCTGAACGCAAGCGTACCGACCCCCACGGCCACCAGGCTGCGGATGGCGCCGGCCCCCTGGCTCATCCGGCCCCACGCCTCGCGGAAGGTCAGCTGGGGCACGGGCTCGGTCTGCAGACGGCGGGGTCGCCGCGTTTCCTGTTTCCAGAGCGCGATGCCGTTCAGAAACACGGTCGCGACCGCGGCGCCCTGGACCACCTGCACAAGACGCCCCGGTGTAAAGTCGCTGAGCAGCGCGCCAAAGATCAGGGCGCTGGCGATCATGCCCAGCAACAGCATCACATACATGAGCCCGACGACTCTGGGCTGGGCCTCGACGGGCGCCAGATCGGTAGCCAGCGCGAGGCCCACGGTCTGCACGGTGTGCATGCCGGCACCGATCAACAGAAAGGATACGGCCGCCGAGGCCTGGCCGATCCAGGCGGGGTAGTCGCCGGCCTGGCCGCCGCCGGAGAGCACCAGCAGCGCGAACGGCATGATGGCCAGCCCGCCGAACTGCATGAGAGTCCCGTTCCACATGAACGGTACGCGCCGCCAGCCGAGTTCCGATCGGTGCTGGTCGGAGCGGAACCCGATGAACGCGCGGAACGGCGCGAACAGAATGGGCAGGGCGATCATGACCCCGACGAGCGTGGCGGGTACCGCCAGCTCCACGATCATGACGCGGTTCAGGGTGCCCGCGAGCAGCACCAGGCACATGCCGACCGACACCTGGAACATGGACAGGCGCAGAAGTCGGCTCAACGGCAGATCATCCGTCGCCACATCGGCGAACGGCAAGAAGCGCGGCCCCAGGTTCACCCAGAGGTTGACCGCCTTTCCGGTAAGGCCTTTTTTCATGGTGTCAGGACAGGTCTGAAGTGAAAAGGGGAGCGGGATCCTGCGATCCCGCTCCCCGTTCAGCGCATGAGATCAGATCAGGGTGGACGGGATTACGGCCGCACTTCTCGATTGGCCGCAAGCATCGCGTCCTGATCCGCTGTCTGCGACACCTGCGCAGCCGCGCCGCCTTCCAGGAACGCCGAAAACCATGTGGTGTTCGACAGCACCGAGTAGTGGACGAGCAGCGAGATGATCAGCACCGTCCCGAGGAACAGCGGCAGACCTACCGTGGGCTTGACCACGAGCCAGATTCTAGCTTGGTTCATGAGTCAGCCTCCCTCAGCCGAGCCACGGCGTGTAGATCCACGCCAGGATGTGGGCAAACAACGCGATCACGAAGAACACGCGGCTGCCGTCGATGACGTGCTTGTGCAGTTCCTCTGACTCCGGCAGGGTCAGACCCGTCGGCCATACCCGGTTCGGATCGTCTCCGTCTCTCTGGTTTTCCATATCACCACTCCCATTTACACGCTTGTTGCGCCAGATACGCCCTCATCCGAACCGGAGTACGGCATCGCATGGGGGCGACATTGATGCCCGGTTGCTGCCCTGGGGCTGCTCACCCGGCAAAAAGTCCCGGGCGACCCGCTGCGCGGGACGCCCGGTCAGTCCTCCGAACGCGTCACCGCGATCAGATGTCGTCGCCGTCTTCTTCGTCGGCGTAGTCCTCTTCGGCCATCTCGGCCGCCTCGTCCATTGCGTCGATCGCATGGCGGGCCGCCTCGAGCGCCTCTTCGGCGGCAGACCCGATGGTCGCGCCGGCACCGTTGTCGCGCGCTTCGGCGCGCATGTCCTCGTCCTGGCCGCTGCGGGTGACCGCCATCAGCTCCGGGTAATGCTGGAGCATGTTGGCGCCATAGAGCGGCTTGTGGACGCCCTGGTGGCAGGTCGCGCAGTTGGCCTTCGGGGCATCGCCGTGCGGGCCGAGCTGCGAATCCGGATACTCCGGCTGCAGCGGATCCAGGTAGACCTGGTTGAGCTCACGCGTCATGCGGATGCCGTGCCAGGCGGTGACCCGTTGCGGGGGCGAGCCATCCCAGCTGAAGAACGAGCGGGAGTTATGGCAGAACGTGCAGTTCACGCCGAGCCCGTCCGACATGTGCATCATGAGCGCGTAGGTCCACTCCGTATCCATGATGTTGCGGGGATTGGTTCCCTCAGGCAGCACCGTGGTCGGGATGACGCGGATCTCCTCCTCACCCAGCAGGAACGGAGTGAACGGATCGTTTGGCAGCGAACTCAGCCCCACCTGCGGACCGGCCAGGTTCTGCCCGGCCCGGCTGGCGGCCAGGCCACCGGCCTGCGGCGGACCGCCGCGCTCCTCGAACCAGATGTGCTCCGGCACGGGCTTGCCCTGGTGGCAGGTGTAGCAGGTCACGCCGGTGTCACCGACGTGGGCGTGCCAGTCCTGGTTGATGGTCTTGGTCATCTCGAACATGCGCCGTGAGACCACCTTGGTGTAGATGTCCTCGCTGGCGAAGTCTCCGGGCACGTGGCAGTAGTTGCAGCCTTCATCGGGCGACACCCAGGCGGTGACGGCCGTCATCAGCCGGTTGAACTCGGTGATGGTGAGATCGCCGAGCACCTGCACGTTCTCATAGAGATCGCCGGCGCGCGGGCCGCCGGGGGTCACCGGCGGGGTGATCTCCGGCATCTGGTTGGCGGCGCGCAGGGCCTCCTCCAGCTTCCGGTTGGTCACCTGCTCCATGCCGACACCACGCCAGCCGAGCTGCTCGGCCTCCATGTTGGCCGGGTTCTCGCAGGCGGCCAGCACCGCGGCTGCGGCCACGACCGTCAACGAGAGTGTGGTCTTGCGGAAAGTTTCGTGTCTCATCGCGCCATGCCCTCCATCGCACCCGGGTCAACCACCGGCGGGTACACGTCGGGGTAAGCCGGCGCGATGCCGTGCTGGACGCCCCAGAGGTACCAGTTGTCCACCACCGTGCCGGTCAGCAGGATGCCGATACCGCCGGTCAGTGGGCAGAGCACCGCAAACCACCAGCCCCAGCGGTGGATGGATTCCATCGTGGCGTTGAAGCCCATGGTCCAGCGCCAGAACAGTGCTGCGCGCTCCGAGGCCGTACCACGATCGGTGATCTGCTCGATCTCGCGTTCGCCGCCGTAGCGACCCAGCGCCAGGATGGTGGCGCCGTGCATGGCGAACAGCAGGGTCGCGCCATACAGGAAGGCGATCGAGAGCATGTGGAAGGGGTTGTAGAACAGGTTCCCGTACTTGATCGAGAAGGCCGCCGTCCAGTCGAGGTGCGGGAAGATGCCGAAGGGCACCGCCTCACTCCAGCTGCCCATGAGGACCGGCCGGATGAATCCGAGCACCAGGTACAGCCAGATCGCCGCGGCGAACGCCCAGGCCACGTGCGTCCCCATGCCGAGGGCACGTGCGCGCCGGTACATGCGGACCCACCACAGACCCAGCGACAGGGTCAGGAAGAAGCCGGCCATCAGCCACCAGCCGCCTTCCTGCAGTGGAGGCAGGCTCAGTCCGTACTCGGGCGCGGGCGGCTCGAGGCCCAGCCAGAAGAGCTGGCGGACGAACTGCAGCGGATCCCAGTTGACCATGGCCCAGAAGTTGAAGCCGATGATCAGGAAGGCGATCAGGCCGGTCAGGATCGAGGCAAGCCCGAAGAAGCCCAGGTAGATCGGTCCGATCTGGGCATTGCCGATGACGCCAAGCCAGTACTGCAGCACCGGAGTGCCCGCCCGCGGCCAGCTGCCCTCGGGCAACGGTACGCCGGTCTCGGGCGCATGCGCCACCTGGACCTGCGTGAAGATGTTTTGATACTCAGCCATTGTCGGTCCCCTCGCTTAAGACCAGATCGGCAGGTCGAGCCACCAGTTCCACCACTCGGGCCAGCCGCGTGTCCAGAACGGCCCGCTGATGATGATGCAGACCGCACTCCAGAACCCGGCATTCAGCGCCAGGAACAGACCCAGACGGTGGATGCCGAGCGCGCCGATCGAGTAGCCGATGGTGTCGCGGAAGAACGTGTCCTCGTACTCGGGCGTCTTCACCGGCTCGCCCTTCTTCGGGTTGGTCACCGAGAGGATGAGCGCACCATGCAGCGACAGGGCCAGCGTGGTGGTGAAGAAGAACGTGACCGCGAGCATGTGCGCCGGGTTGTAGTGGAAGTGCAGGTACTGGTAGCCGACATTGGACACCCAGTCGAGATGACTGAGGATGCCGTAGGGGAACCCGTGCCCCCAGGCGCCAAGCAGCACCGGCCGGATGACCACCAGCGCGATGTAGGCGAAGACCGCCACGGAGAAGGCGATGGGAATGTGATAGCCCATGCCCAACTTGCGCGAGATTTCCGCCTGGCGCAGGGCCCAGGAAACGAACGCGCCGATGGCGCAGATGGTGGTCAGCTGCCAGATGCCGCCTTCGCGCATGGGCGCAAGCCCCAGACCATAGGACAGGTCAGGCGGCTCGATATTGATCTGCCAGATGTTCCAGGTCGGGCCCAGTGCCGCGCCCCAGATCAGCAGTGCAGTGCCCAACAGGCTGAAAAAGATCGTAAGTACACCGAAGAAGCCCACGTAGAACGGCCCCACCCAGAAGTCGAACAGATCGCCGCCGACCAGTGTGCCGCCACGAACGCGGTACTTTTTCTCAAAACTCAGCATCGACATGAGTCGAACCTCCGGATAAGGACACCGCGGGTGAACCGCGCCCCTAGCACAGCGAGTGCCCCGCGCGTCCTGGATGACGGGTGGGTGCGATCAGCACCCCCCGTCATCCTGGACAGGGCACACTTACACCCTCGCGGCGTCGTCCTCGGTGCGGGCCACCTGGACGTCCGGCGCAACCAGCACCGAGGCCGTCGCGGCGGAACCACCGTCGAGCCAGTTGAAGCGATCCGTGCTGAGCAGGATGAAGTGAATGATCAGCGCCAGCGCGAAAAGAAAGGTGAACAGCGCGATCAGCACCCTGCGTGGATCGAAAAGCATCCATATACGCCACATGTCTTTAACTCCTAATCTACAGTCGAAAATCGTGTCGGACCGGCATGCCGCGGGCGAGCCTGCGACCGGCGGTCACAGGCAGTTACAGCCAGGGGCGCCACAGCCACACGAGAATGTGGGCCACCACCGCAATGGCGGTGAAGATCATGAAGCTGGTCACGAAGACTCCGTGGAATTCTTTCGCTTCCTGCTCAGTCAGCCC
>SKYU01000197.1 GCA_007127715.1 Gammaproteobacteria bacterium
GGACCTGCCCGCCATCGACACGGTGATGATGCTGCGGCCCACCGAGTCGAAGATCCTCTTCCTGCAGCAGCTCGGCCGCGGTCTGCGCGAGCTACCGCGAGCTCGCCGCCTTCGCGCGCAGGGTATGGTTGACCTAAGGTGAATCAGCTTCGAAGTGTGGCCGATCGAATATCTTCTCGACCTGCAGCCGGGCAATGAGCAGGAAATCAAGCTCGTGGCATTCTGTCACGTGATCGGGCGATGCGAGCGTCCTCATATGGCCATTCATTGAGATGGTGTGGCAGCTTTCTGGATTGTGTCACGGGTCATCCTGGGCGCGAAACGACCCTGGCGACGGCGTCAACAGTGAGGCCCGGCCCCTGGTTACAACTTGCGTAACAGTAGTAAAATACGTCAGCATGGCAGATCATGCGAATCGTACTATTTTATGGAGTTTGCTATGAAACTTCGCCCTGTCGAATTGGCGGAGCGCCACGCACCTCACCTCGACGCCGCGCTCAAGGCCTGCGCGACCCGTGCACACTGGAGCCCATTCAAGGAATCTCCCAGTTCGAAAGTTCACGGTGAATCGCGGCCCGCGGAGGGAAGGGCGCGCTTTGAGGCTCTTCTAGGCCAGCCCTTCGAGATCGACCAGCCCGGCACGATCGGAACGGTAGGCCACGAGGTCTCTCCTTACACCCGCAAGCCTCTGGGTATTACTTATCCGAAATCGGATCCCGACGCGCTCTTCGGGGCTGCGCGTGAAGCGATGAGAAGCTGGATCGAATTGAGCCCCGAAGAACGCGCCGGGGTATGTTTCCAGATGGCCTTCGCGCTTGAGGAGCAGGCCTTCGTCAACGCCCACGCGACGATGCACACTGCGGGCCAGGCTTTTTTGATGGCATTCTCCGGTAGCGGGGCCAATGCCCTCGACCGCGGTGTGGAAGCGCTCGCCTACGCCTACAAGGCCATGGCCGATGTGCCGCGGACAGCCGAGTGGGAAAAGGATTTCGGCCGCACGGGCATCGTGCGTTTGAGGAAGAGTTATCGGTTGCGTCCCCGAGGCGTGGCCGTGGTGGTGTGTTGCGCCACCTTTCCGCTATGGAACGCCTATCCGGCCGTTTTCGCCAATCTGATGACCGGTAACGCAGTGATCCTGAAGCCTCATCCCAACGGTATCCTGCCCGTGGCCATGGCAGTCAAGCGGATGCGCGAGACGCTTGCCGCCGCAGGCCAGGACCCGAATCTTGTGCTGCTGGCGGCCGATGAACGCGAGGCGCCCATCACCATCGAACTCATCAAGCATTCGGCGTGTGCAATCATCGACTATACGGGCAGCCAGCGCTTCGGCACCTGGATCGAGGAGAACTGCCCGGATCGCCTCGTCTTTACCGAAACTGCCGGATGCAACGCGGTGGTGCTGGAATCATCCGATGACCTGAACGCTGCCATCGGCGGGCTGGCGAATGGCCTGTGCGGGTTCTCCGCCCAGATGTGCACCAGTCCGCAGAATGTGCACATCCCGCACACGGGTGTGCGAGCCGGCGACACGGTCCTGAGCTTCGAAGATACAGCCACGCGCATCGTGGACGCGATCCTTCAGCGCACGGACAACCCGGCCAGGGCAGCGGCCCTGTGCGCGGCCGTGCAGGCCGACCAATCCCTCGACCTGATCCGCTCGGTACGCGAACGCGCGCTGGCCTCCGGCGCCGAGATACTGCTGGAATCACGATCCTACGATCACCCCGACTTTCCCGATGCCCGCACTGCTACACCGCTGGTTGTGGCGGTTGACGCTGATCAGATCGATCTTTACGGAGAGGAGGTTTTCGCGCCAATCTGCTTCATCATTCGCGAGCACTCCAGCGAAGAGGCGGTGCAGAACGCTGCGCGCATCGCGCAGCAGCGGGGGGCAATCTCTTCCTACCTGTACTCGGCAGATCGCAGTTTCATCGAGAACGCCCAGGATCGTTTCGCCGAGGCCGGTGCCTCACTGTGGGTCAACATGGACGATCGCATGCCGATCAATTTCGCGGCGGCCTATTCGGATTACCACGTCACCGGGCTGAATCCGGCAGGCAATGCGAGCCTGACTGACCTCGCCTTCGTGGCTAACCGCTTTCGTATCGTACAGTTCCGCGAGCCCGTGCCCGCCGAGACGGGCAAGTGAGCGCCCTGCCGTTCGAGGGCTCGGGTCTGCAGATCCTTGCGGCATGGCGCGAGGCCGGACGTATACCTGGCTTTGCCAGTCTTCTGGGCTTTGATGTGGCTGAGTTCTCAAAGGGCGAGGCACGCCTGGAGTGTCCCGTCGTTGCGAACCATGCCAATCTGATGGCCGGTGTGCATGGCGGTGTGATGGCCGGGCTACTGGACGCCGTTACGGGCTGCGCGCTGCTGACGCTGCTGGATGCGACCCAGCGTTTCGCCACGACCGACATGCAGGTGCGTTATATCCGTGCGGCACCGATCTCCACCCAGCGACTGACCGCAGAGGCGCGAATCGTTCACCACGGCCGCACACTGGCAGTCGCCGAATGTACTTTGTTTTCCGAGAACGGCATTCATGCTCGCGGTACAGCCGGCCTGATGATCATGTCTCGGAAAAAGGTCTGATCAGCGTTGCGATTTCGCGGCGGACGATTTTGCCAACCGCGTTGCGCGGCAGCGTCTTGAGCCGATGGATCGCCTTCGGAGCGGCGACCGCACCGATTGCCGCTCTGACGGCATCGCGAAGGGCTTCATCAGAGACCGCGTCGGATGCGACGACTGCTGCTTCAACGCGTTCGCCCCAATAGTTGTCCTCCACGCCGAACACACAGGCCTCGTACACTCCCTGCACTGCCAATAAGGCCGACTCCACCTCTGCGGGATACACATTGAAGCCGCCGGTAATCAGCATTTCGCGTGAGCGTCCGCGGATGTACAGATGACCGTCCGTATCGATTCGGCCCAAATCGCCCGTTCTCAACCAGCCATCGATCATGTCCAGGGCCTCGCCGGTGAGGTAGCGCGGTACGACCAGCGGGCCGCGCGCAAGAATATCGCCTGTCCCATCTTCCGTGCCGGAATCGGCGATTCGCAGGACCGTCGAGGGGCACGCGCGACCTGTGCTTTCCAGCTTGCCCGTCGTTGCCATCTCCTCGGCCGTCATCGCCGCGAGCGTCATCGGGGCTTCCACCTGTCCGTAGAGCGCTGCGATTTTCGGCCCGAACGCGCTCCAGGCGCGCCGGATCTGGGCAGGTGGCATCGGTGCCGTCGAGTAGATGAGCTGGCGTAATGCGGGAAATCGCTCTGGCCGCGCCTGACCACTGTCGCACAGCTTTATGATGAGGGTGGGCGGCATGAAGGAGAGTGTCACATCGTGCTGCTCCATCGCGCCCAGCAAAGCCTCGGGACTCAAGTCCGATACGATCACATGCCGGCCCCCTGCGATCAGTACCGGGAGCAGAAAATGAAATGCGCCGTGAGAGAGGGGTGCAGCCGCCAGGTTCACGTCGCGTTCCGAGATCGCAAACACCTCGGTGAGATCGGCTATGACGGTAGCGATCACACGCTGGGTCTGAATCACCGCCTTGGGTCGCCCGGTCGTCCCGCCGGTCAGCTTCACGCTCATTGCGCGGTCCGGCTCCAGCTCAGGCAGAACAAAGCTTTCCGCTGGCGCGCTGAGTGCCTGCAGCCCCGCAGGGGCGCCAGCACCAAAGCGCGCGACGGGCAGGCCCGCTGTACTCACGCAGTCCTCGCAAGCCGTATCGAGCAGGAGCAGGGCGGGGCCCAGCGACCGGAAAATCTCGTCATTGAGCGCAGTCGCACTCCGCGGATTGAGCGGCAGCCAGGCGTAGCCGGCCAGGAAGACCCCGAACATCGCGACAACATGGTCGGCATGATTCTTCGCTGCGACGCTTACTATCGTCTCGGCATCATTGCCCAGGCGCGCCCTCAGCCCGGCGGCGAGTGCCTTGGATCGTGCTGCCAGCTCGCCATAGCTCAAGCGGCAGCCAGCATCGTCCTGGATCGCAATACGCTCCGGCCACCGCGAGGCCGTATCGAGAAACCGCTGGATCGGCGGGATCATCAGGATCGCTCCAGCACGGTCACCGCGGTCGCCGCCTCCTCGGTCTGCAGGAACCCGCCGCCATTTTCGGCCACGGCGATGCGTGCGTCGTCAACCTGTCGGGACCCTGCCTCACCACGCAGCTGCACGCACAGCTCGTAAATCTGTGCGATGCCTGTCGCGCCCACCGGATGCCCCTTGGAGACCAGCCCGCCGGAGGGATTCACCGGGATACTCCCGCCCAGGCGGGTGTGGCCAGCTTCTGAAAAACGGCCCCCGTCGCCTATGTCGCAAAAGCCCAGATTCTCCACCTGCTGAACCTCCGCATAGGCGGTCGCGTCGTGGACCTCGGCGACATCGACATCGTCCGGTCCGATACCGGCCGACTCGTAGGCCGCCTTGGCGACACGGCGGCCGATATGGGCCGCGAAGTCTTCCGGCCTGCGGTCCGCCCCGCTGCCCAGCGCGAATCCCCGCAGACGCACAGCCCGCGCCCGGCTCTGGGGGGGTATGGCTTCCTGAGCCATCAGCACCAATGCAGCGGCGCCGTCACTGATCGGCGCGCACATGGCGCGTGTGAACGGCCAGACGATCAATTTGTCAGCAAGTACATCCTCGACGCTCATCGGTGTCTGGTACTGGGAGAGTGGATTGAGGGCCGAATGGTTGTGGTTTTTGGACGCCACCGCGGCCAGCTGGCGCTGCGTGGTCCCGAAGGTCTTCATGTGGAGCCGCGCAAATGCGGCGTAGCTGTCCATGAAAAAGCTCCTCATCTCCGCCTCCTGTCCGCGAAGATGCGCGGGGACCAGATCGGCAGCAAGGCTGGCGATGTCGGCATGGATGCGCTCGATGTTTTCGATGTCTGTGCCACCGCGAAAAGCGGCAGCCATGCGCTCGGGACGGTCGGGGAAAAACATTTTCTCCGCGCCGACAACCAGCGCGGTTGAGCACAATCCTGCGCGAATGGCGGCGGCGGCCTGAATCAGGGCAGTGGAGCCCGAGGCGCAGGCATTCTCGACGTTGACCACTGGGATCCCACCCAGACCCATGGCTCTCAATGCGACTTGACCGCGAATGGTGTTCTGGCCTTCGAGTATGGGCTGACGGGTGTTGGAGAACCAGGCAGCCTCGATACGATCGAGGCCGATGCCGGCATCGTCAAGAGCGCCCCTCACCACCTCCGCAGTCATGGACTTGACGGTGGCATCAGGACGCTTGCCCATTGCCGTCATGGCGACCCCCGCGATGTAAAGCGGGGTCATTGCCTGGCCACCGGGCGCCGATTCATTTGTGCAAGCAGGGCTCTAGCGACCGCGTTGCGCGTTAGCCACTTGGTATTCGGAAGCCCCTCGGGCCATTGGAATCTCGCCATACCTTTATCCTCGAGGA
>SKYU01000092.1 GCA_007127715.1 Gammaproteobacteria bacterium
CAAGCGCACCAACTGCATGGTGATCTTCATCAACCAGATCCGCATGAAGATCGGCGTGATGTTCGGCAGCCCGGAAACCACGACCGGCGGCAACGCGCTCAAGTTCTATTCCTCGGTCCGGCTGGACATCCGGCGTATCGGCGCCATCAAGAAAGGCGACGAGGTCACCGGCAACCAGACGCGGGTCAAGGTGGTCAAGAACAAGGTCGCACCGCCGTTCAGGCAGGCGGAATTCGAGATCCTCTACGGTGCGGGCATTTCCCGCGAGGGCGAGATCATCGATCTCGGTGCCACGCACGACATCATCGACAAGTCCGGGGCGTGGTACAGCTACAACGGCGAGCGCATCGGCCAGGGCAAGGAGAACGTACGCACCTTCCTGGTCGAGCATCCGGAGATTGCCGCCGAGATCGAGGCCAAGATCCGCGCGAAGCTGATGCCGGAACCCACCACGGCCACGCGGGATGACGAGGCGGTCGAGGCCTGATCCCGTCGATCCCGCCGAGCTGACCGCGGCCGATTGTCGGCGCGCGGCGATGGATCTGCTTGCCCGTCGCGAGCATTCGCGCGTGGAACTCGACCGCAAACTCTCGCGCAGGGGGTTTCCGCCCGAGCTGCTGGGGCCGGTGCTCGACCAGCTGACGGCTGAGCGGCTGCTCGACGAGTCGCGTTTCGTCGAATCGTTCGTCAGCACCCGGGTGCGGCGGGGCCAGGGGCCGGTACGCATCGGCGCGGAACTGCGCCAGCGCGGCGTGGCCGAACAGACAGGCGAGCAGGGTGTGGCGGCAGCCGAGGTCGACTGGGTGGTGCGTGCCCGGGAGACACGGCGTGGCAAGTTCGGCGAGGCGCCGCCGGCCGACCGCCGGGAGTGGGCCCGCCAGGCGCGGTTTCTGCAGTATCGTGGTTTCACCAGCGAGCAGATCCGTGCGGCGCTCGGTGAGCCGCCGCAGCGGGGCTGAGGCCTCGCGCAGGCCCGGGCAGGGACGACAGGCCAGGCATGCAGGCCAGGGATGATGGGACGATAACGACATGAAGAGCGCAGAGTTACGCCAGGCCTTCCTGGATTTTTTCGCCTCGCGAGGCCACGAGGTCGTGCCCAGTGCCTCGCTGGTGCCGGCCAACGACCCGACGCTGCTGTTCACCAACGCCGGCATGGTGCAGTTCAAGGACGCCTTTCTCGGTCGCGAGCGGCGGGAGATTCCGCGGGCGGTGAGTTCCCAGCGCTGTGTGCGCGCCGGCGGCAAGCACAACGACCTCGAGAACGTCGGCTACACCGCGCGCCACCACACCTTCTTCGAGATGCTGGGCAACTTCAGCTTCGGCGACTATTTCAAGCGCGAAGCCATCGGCTATGCCTGGGAGTTCGTCACAGGCGTGCTGGGCCTGCCGCCCGAGCGCCTGTGGGTGACCGTGTTCCATGAGGACGACGAGGCGGCAAGGATCTGGCTGGAAGAGATCGGTGTCGATCCGGCCCGGTTCAGCCGCATGGGCGAGAAGGACAATTTCTGGGCCATGGGCGATACCGGCCCCTGTGGCCCCTGCAGCGAGATCTTCTACGACCACGGGCCCGAGATACCGGGCGGGCCGCCCGGTACGCCTGAGGAGGACGGCGACCGCTACGTCGAGATCTGGAACCTGGTGTTCATGCAGTACGAGCGGGCAGCCGACGGGCAGCTGACGCCGTTGCCCGCGCCCTCGGTGGACACCGGCATGGGGCTCGAGCGTATCTCGGCGGTGCTGCAGGGCGTGCACTCGAACTACGACATCGACCTGTTCGTCGCGCTGCGGCAGGCCGCCGCGCGGGCCACCGGCTGTGACGATCTCTCCGCCGGATCGCTGCGCGTGATTGCCGACCACATCCGTGCCTGCGCCTTCCTGATCGTCGATGGCGTCCTGCCTTCGAATGAGGGCCGCGGCTACGTGCTGCGCCGGATCATCCGCCGGGCGATCCGGCACGGCTACCAGCTGGGCTGTCAGGCACCGTTTTTCCACGCCCTGGTCGAGACACTCGCGACGGAGATGGGGGGCGCCTATCCCGAGCTGGTCGCCCAGCGCGCTCATGTCGAGAAGGTCCTGCGCCAGGAGGAGGAACGCTTCGCGGAGACGCTCTCCCAGGGCATGACCCTGCTGGAGGAGGCGTTCGAGGGGCTGGCCGGGCCCGTCATCCCGGGCGAGACGGTGTTCCGCCTCTACGATACCTATGGTTTCCCGGCGGACCTCACGGCCGACATCGCACGCGAGCGTGGGCTTTCGATCGACGGGCCGGGGTTCGAGGCGGCCATGGCGGCGCAGCGCGAGCGGGCCCGCGCCGCGAGCCGCTTCGGTGCGGCGCAGGGGGCGGAGCTCTCCATCGATACCGCCAGCGAGTTTACCGGCTACCAGAGGCTGGAGGACGAGGGCGAGGTCGTTGCGCTGTTTCGCGGTGAGACGCCCGTCGAGCGTCTGGGCCCGGGCGACGCAGGCATCGTCGTCCTGTCGCGGACGCCGTTCTACGCCGAGAGCGGCGGGCAGGTGGGTGACCAGGGCGAACTGCTGCCCTCCACCGCTGTGCCCGGGGACGGCGATCCCCGCTTCCGGGTCGAGGACACCCGGCGATTCGGGGCGGCACATGGCCATGTCGGCCAGCTCGAACGCGGCGAGCTTCGGGTCGGCATGCGGCTGACCGCAAGGGTGGATGCCGGCCGTCGCGGCGCCACCGTGTTGAATCACACCGCCACCCACCTGCTGCACTCTGCCTTGCGTCGGGTGCTGGGCACGCACGTGCAGCAGAAGGGCTCACTGGTTGCACCGGAGCGGCTGCGGTTCGATTTTTCGCATTACGAGCCGGTCTCGCCCGCGGAGCTGGCCGAGATCGAGCGTCTGGTGAACGCGGAGATCCGGCGCAACGCCGCAGCCGAGACAATGGAGATGCCCTACGAGGAGGCCATAGAGGCCGGGGCCCTGGCGTTTTTCGGCGACCGGTATGGCGACCGCGTCCGGGTCCTCAGGGTGGGCGAGTTCTCCACCGAACTCTGCGGCGGCACCCATGTCGAGCGGGCCGGCGACATCGGCCTGTTCAAGATCGTCGCCGAGGGGGGTGTGGCCGCCGGCGTGCGGCGTATCGAGGCGGTCACCGGTGACGGCGCCCTGGCCTGGGTACGTGCCAACGAGGAGGCGCTCGGCCGGGTGGCCGGACTGGTGCGTGCCAGCCGTGACGAGGCCGAGGAGAAGGTACGCCAGGCGCTGGAGCGCACCCGGCAACTGGAGAAGGAGCTGGAGAAACTCCGTGCGAAGCTCGCCACCGGCCAGGGTCGTGATCTCGCCGAGCAGGCGGTGGAGGTGTCCGGCGTCAAGGTGCTGGCGGCGAGTATCGACGGGGCTGACGCGCGCGCACTGCGCGATGCCGTGGACAGGCTGCGGGATCGCCTGGGGTCGGCCGTGGTCGTGCTCGGTACGGTCGAGGACGGCAAGGTCCGGCTTGCGGCCGGTGTGACGTCGGACCTCGTCGAGCGCGTGCCGGCTGGTCGACTGGTGGCTGCCGTGGCCGAACGGGTGGGCGGTCGTGGCGGTGGGCGCGGCGATTTCGCGCAGGCCGGCGGTACCCGGCCCGAGGCTCTGCCCGAGGCGCTCGCCACGGTCTCGGAGCACGTCCGCGCACAGCTGAGCTGACCGCCTGGTCCGAATTTAGACTCATTCCAGATTCAGACTGAAAACAATACCTTGGCAGCTGGTGCTTGTGTAATGCGCTGGTGCTGGCATACTCGTCCAAGAAGGCATGACATCCGGAGGGGAGCTTGCCTTCGGCCCCGGGGGAGGGGCCGGGACGCACGTGATTCGCCACCCTTGCGACGGCCTGCGTGATGCCCGAGGCGATCGGCCCCCGGGCACCGGAGCGAGTGCCGTGCGGCCGCAGCAGACCGAGAAGGAGTTTGGCATGCTGATTCTGACGCGAAGGGTCGGCGAAACCGTCATGATCGGGGACGAGGTCACCGTGACCGTCCTGGGCGTCAAGGGCAACCAGGTGCGCCTGGGGGTCAACGCGCCCAAGGAAATCGCTGTCCACCGCGAGGAGATCTTCCAGAGGATCCAGCGCGAGCGCGATCATGGCGGCCCGGACGAGTGCGGCGATGCCGAGCGTCCCCTGGCTGCCAGGTCGCAGGCCTCTTCGCGGCGCGGAGACTGAATTTTCCGGACCTGCGGCCTTTTCTTGGACGCCTGCGGCGGGCTCTTGCTAGAATCGCTGCCGCGGACGCGACACAGCGGAGAGATGGCTGAGTGGTCGAAAGCGCTCCCCTGCTAAGGGAGTAAGGGTATAAAACGCCCTTCGAGGGTTCGAATCCCTCTCTCTCCGCCACTTCCACGCAAGACCCTGCTGCCTGCCTCTCCAGCCGCGTGGCATCATCGACGGCCGATGACATCACCGCAGGGAGCATCATGAAAAAAGCGAGGAACGCCGGCCAGGGGTCGAGCCGCCTTGAAGTGCGTAACGCCAGGCTCGATGACATCGAGCCCATCCGTGAACTTTTCCGGCGTGTCTATCCGGGGCAGAAACCCTACTCGGCGGCCATGCTGCGCGGGCAGATCCACGGGTTTCCCGAAGGTCAGTTCGTCGCCACCTACGAAGACCGCGTCGTGGGCTACTGCGCCACCTTCCGCATCGGTGGCGAGCTCGCGCTGAGGGCGCATACCTGGCGCGAGATCACTGGCAGCGGATTCGGCTCCCGCCACGATCCCGACGGCGAATACCTCTACGGCATGGAGGTGTTCGTCGATCCGGAACTGCGCGGCTATCGCATTGGTCAGCGCCTCTACGACGCGCGCAAGTGGCTGTGCAGCGAACTGGAGCTGGCCGGGATCGTCTTTGCCGGGCGTATCCCGAGCTGGCGGCGGCGCTCCCGGCAGTTCGCCAGCATCGAGGACTATATCGAGGCGGTCGAGAACAAGAAGGCGCGCGATCCGGTGCTCTCGTTCCAGATCCGCAATGGCTTCGAGGTCCTCGGTGTCATTCCCGGCTACCTGCCCTCGGACGAGGACTCCATGGGCTTTGCCGTGCACATGATCTGGCGCAATCCGGCGATTCCGCCGGAGCAGGCGTCCCGCACCCAGCGCAAGTACGGCGAGCGCCTGCCCGATACGGTGCGCGTCGCCACCGTCCAGTACATGCAGCGCCGCGTCAATTCCTTCGAGCAGTTCATCGAGTACATCGAATATTTCGTCGATGTGGTGGCCGATTACCGTTCGGATTTCGTGGTATTCCCTGAGCTGTTCGCGTTGCAGCTGCTGTCCATCACAGACCAGGAACTCGACCCGGCAGAGGCGATCGAGGCGCTGACCAAGTACACCGAGCCCTTCAAGAAGGCGCTGCGGGAAATGGCCATCCGCTACAACATCAACATCATCGGCGGGTCGCACCCGGTGCGGATGGACGACGGTGACGTCCACAACATCTGCTACGTGTTCCACCGCGACGGCCACATCAGCGAGCAGGAAAAAATCCACCCGACGCCGAATGAGGCGTACTGGTGGAACATCGAGGGCGGCTCGGAGGTTGCGGCGATCCAGACGGACTGCGGGCCCATCGGCGTGCTGATCTGCTATGACGCCGAGTTCCCGGAGCTCGCGCGCCACCTGGTCGACCAGGGGGCGAACATCATCTTCGTGCCCTTCTGCACCGACGAGCGCCAGAGCTACCTGCGGGTGCGCTACTGCTGCCAGGCCCGCGCGGTCGAGAACCAGTGCTACGTGGTGATGTCAGGCAACTGCGGCAACCTGCCAGGCGTGGCCAACATGGACATCCAGTACGCGCAGAGCTGCATCCTCACGCCCTGCGATTTTCCTTTCGCCCGCGATGGCATCGCCGCCGACACCACGCCGAACGTCGAGACGGTGGCCTTCGCCGACATCCGCCTGGAGTCGCTTTTCATGGCGCGGAACTCCGGCACGGTCCAGAACCTGAAGGACCGCCGGCATGATCTCTATGCGGTGGAGTGGCGGGAAAAGGTCTGACCACCCGCCCAGGCGCCGCCCGCGGTGGATGATCCGCAGGGGCGATCAAAAGGGGCTGTGCAAACCCGCCGTGGCATCAGTATAATGCGCGGTCTCGCGGGCCCGTAGCTCAGTTGGATAGAGTGTCTGGCTACGAACCAGAAGGTCGGGAGTTCGAATCTCTCCGGGCCCGCCATCTCCCCCCACCGCCCCCCATAGCGGCACGCTACCCGCATCCTGCCGGCTCAGTTCGAGCTCGGCGGGTGCAGCAGGGATCAGCTCATTCCGAGAGCTCGCGCTCCACGCTCTCCAGCACCTCCTCGGCGTCCTTCGAGGAAAACACGGCCGCCTCGGCCCGCACCACGCGGAACAGCCGCTGCATGTATTCCTGGCGACGCGCGGCGCGCTCGGCCTCGTCTTCCGGCGTAGGCTGGAACTGCTCCAGGGCGTCCGCGTCGAGCACGCCCTGGCGATCCAGCAGGCGCTGCATCGCATCGACGCGGTCGTAGAGCACGGAGAGCTCGCCCGCCATGGCGAGCACCACCGACATCAGGACGTCGCTCTCGGGGTTTTCGAAGAACTGGGGTCGCCTGCCGCGGGTCTGCCGCGGCAGCTGGATGTCCTCGCCGCTCATTTGCGTGCGCCGAAGAAGTACCAGGACACCCCCTCGGCGAGGCGTCCGGTGTCTTTCCCGACCGCCGCACCTTCGCCGACAGCCTGATCGAAGGTGTCCTCGCCATACCAGTTCACGCTGGGCGCGACGTGCTCGAAGAACCCGTCCGCCGGGAAACCGGCCTCGGCCAGCAGCGCCGCCGGGTCCTGGTCGCGGAAGGTCTTGTAGAACGGCTCGCTGTTATACCAGCTGTCCCAGTCGAGGTAGAAGCCGTCGTAGGCCGGCAACGCCTTGTTCGGCGGCAGCTCCATGTGCAGCATCAGCCCGCCGGGCCGCAGCACGCGGTGCGCCTCGCGCAGCACCTTGCGGATGTCCTTGAGCGGCAGCTCATGCAGGAACATCGATGACCAGACGACATCGAAGCTGTTGTCCTCGTAATCGAGCGAGGTGGCGTTCATCTGCCGGAAGTGCACCGGGCGTCCCATCGACTCCGCCCGGGCGAAGGCGTAGCGGAGCACCGGGGCCGAGACGTCGATCGCGTGCACCTCGGCCTCCGGGAAAGTCTCGGCCCAGGGCAGGGTGTTATGGCCCAGCGTGCAGCCCAGATCCAGCATCTTCTGCGGCTGGAGATCGGGGTGGCGGGCGCGCATGAAGCGCGCGATCGAACGGCCGATGTCGCCCTGGTCCGGCCCGAGCAGACCCATGAAGAACACCACCGTGCCGTTGTCGTACAGCGCACCCTGCGAGGCATCCCCCGGGCCGTGTTCGCTGTCGTAGTTGCCGGGCATGAGGTGGACGTCCAGCGCGCTGACATTGCGCGGCAGCTCGAGTTCGGGGTCGAGTGTCAGCGAGCCCTGGGCCTGGCGGGCGGCTTCCTCGACCCGGGCGTTGATCCACGCCGCATTGCGCTCGACGGGTGCGCGCACCGAATCCCACACCATCTCCTGTGCGTTCACCCGCATCGCGCTGTAGAGCTGGAAGGTCAGGTTGGATTTCAGCGCACGGTGCACCTCGCCGCTGTCGGCGGGCTCGTGGCCGAGCCTGCGCGTGGCCTCGGGCAGAACGTCGCGGTGGTAGACCTCGCGGAGGTCGTTGGCCATGTCATGCAGGACGAAGCCACGCAGGGAGGAGACGAAATCCTGCCTCGCCTGTTCGTCCAGGCGGCGGGGGATCCTGAGGTCGTGGGCCAGTTCTCCGGGCATGGCGATACTCCTGTGCAAGCGTGGTCCCGATCGCCTACTCTACTACACGGGCGAGCGCCTCGACAGGGAGCAGTCAACCGGTGGACAGGCAATTCAGGGCCACGCTGGCGAGTCTTCGCGGCCCCCCGCTGACGGTATTCCTGATCTGCCTGCTGGGCTGGACGTTGAGCAATCTCGACCAGTCGCTGATGGGCTACGCGATTCCGGGGATCCTCCGCGAATTCGATATCGGCCTGGATGTGGTGGGTCTGATCCTGTCGATCTCCTTCGTGTTCGCCGCCTTTGCCGTCGTCTTTCTGGGCATGCTGGCCGATCGGCTCGGGCGCCGGCGACTGTTCGTGCTGGTGCTGGCGGTCTCGGCAGCCCTGGTCGGCCTGCACGCCATCGCGGTGGATGTCGTTTCGCTGACCATTCTCCGCGCCCTGGCCTTCGGTATCGCGGCCGCGCTGGCGCCCATCACTGCAGCCTATGTGATGGAGACGGCACCCACCCGACTGCGCGGCGTGATGATGGGCCTGCTGCAGTGTGGTTACCCGCTGGGCTGGTTTTTCGCCTCACTGCTCGCATCGCCGATCATGGCCCTGTATGGCTGGCGGGCGATCTTCCTGCTGGCCTTCCTGGTGGTGCCCGCCGCGCTGCTGCTGGGGCGTTACCTGCCCGAGAGCGATACCTTCCTGCGCCGGCAGGCCACGGCCGCCGCGGGGGATGCGATGCGCTGGCAGGCCCAGCTCGGCCTGTTGTTTCGTGCGCCTTTGCGGCGCCGGACGCTGCTGTGCTGGGTTGCGTTTTTCTGCCACGGGTGTGCCTACGCGGGCACGGCGTTCTATTTCCCGTCGTTTTTCGCCGAGGCGCGGGGATACACGGAAAGCGCGGCAACCCTGCTGGTGGGTATCGCCTATGGTATCGGCGTGCTGGGGTATATCGGCGCCGCGCTCATCGGCGAGTATGTGCTGACGCGCAGGAATACCATCATCCTGTGGTGCTGGCTGGGGACGCTGGCCCTGCTGGGTCTGATCTGGCTGCCGACGTCCTACGCGCAGGACCTCGTGTGGTTCAGCGTCATGGCGATGTTCTTCTACGGGGTGTCGGCCGTCCTGCTCACCTATGTGACCGAGCTGTTCCCCACCCGCGTCCGGGCCACGGGGACAGCCCTCGCCGGCTCGGCCGGGCTGGCCACCGGGTTCGCCGTCGCGCCGGTGGTGGTGGCGGCCGGGGTGGGCCTGTGGGGCTGGCACTGGGCCTTCACGCTGCTGGTCGCCCCTCCGCTGTTCCTGGTCGGCGTGTTCATGCTCGGCCTGGACAACATGCGCTCGGGCGTGGATGTCGACGCCATCGACGCCGGTTCACCGGCCTGACCAGGCACGGCCGGGGTTTGCGGTACCGGGCTCAGTACATCAGCGGCCGTGCGTGCTGCTCCAGGAACGCCACCAGGGCCTCGCGATCGCGGTGGCGGTCATAGGTGGCGATCAGTTCGCCACGGCCGTCGAACACGCTCATCGACGCCCTCGGCAGATCATGCCGCGCGGCGAAACTGCGGCCGTCGGGGTGGTGGAAGTTGGCGAGCAGCAGCGCCAGCGCCGGCTCCCATTCGCGGCGGATCGCGTTCAGGTCGTCCATCAGCATGATGCTGTCCACCGTGTTGTGGTCGTGCACGACGACTGCGGCCACCTGCCCGGCGCCGACCCGCTCGAGATCGGTGTCGTAGGGTGGCGGCAGGCGACTGAGCATGAACACCACCACAGCAATCGTCAGCACGACAGTGCCCACGGCGATCAGCTTGCGCATCGTTCCTCCACGACGTCCGGTCCGTGGTCCAGTCTAGCATCCCCCGGGCGGCGTTCCGCCGCCGGTCCCGGCCTGCCGGCGCCTGTCCGCTGAGCTCGATCCGCCAGCTGCTATAGTGCAGCCCGCGAGTCCTGGCATCTGCGGAGGAGCCTGATCTTGAATGCCGTATGGCTGGCGTGTGCCGCGCTGCTGGCGTTTTATGTCGGCTGGCGGTGGTATTCGCGGTTCATCGCCGAGCGCATCTATCGCCTGGACCACGACTATGTCACCCCGGCACACCGCTACCGGGACGGCGTGGATTTCGTGCCCACCCGCAAGTGGGTGCTCTGGGGGCATCATTTCACCTCGGTGGCGGGCGCGGCCCCGATCGTCGGTCCGGCGATCGCCATGTACTGGGGCTGGGGGCCGGCGATCGCCTGGGTGGTGCTGGGCACGATCTTTGCAGCTGGGGTGCATGACTTCGGCGCCCTGGTCCTGTCCGTGCGCAACAAGGGGCAGTCGATCGGCACACTGGCCCACCGGCTGGTGGGGCGGCGGGCGAAGCTGCTGTTCCTGTTCATCATCCTCATCCTCATCCTGATGGTGAACGCGGTGTTCGCCTGGGTGATCGCGAACCTGTTCATCAACAACCCCGCCTCGGTCCTGCCGGTCATCCTGCAGATCCCCATCGCGATCTGGTTCGGCTACACCGTGATCCGCCGCAACCGGCCCATGCTGGTGCCCTCGCTGGTCGCCCTGGCGGTGATGTACGGGACGGCCATCCTGACCACCCGCGTGGGGTGGCTGCAGATCGATCTGGTCAGCTGGTTCGGCGGCGCCGGTGCGACCACCGCACTGTTCGCGCTCGATGCCACCAGCGCGGCGTTCCTGGTGTGGATCGTCGTGCTGCTCGCGTATGTCTACGTGGCCTCGACGCTGCCGGTGTGGAAGCTGCTCCAGCCGCGTGACTACATCAATGCCCAGCAACTGCTGTTCGGCCTGCTGATCCTCTACGGCGGGCTGCTGGTGATCCGGCCGGAGGTGACCGCGCCGCTGTACAACGCGGGCGCCGATCCGTCGTGGTTTCCGCTGCTGTTCATCACCATCGCCTGTGGAGCCATCTCCGGGTTCCATGGTCTGGTCGCCTCGGGCACCTCGTCCAAGCAGCTTGACCGCGAGACCGACGCGCGCGCCGTCGGCTACCTCGGCGCGCTGGGCGAGGGCACGCTTGCATTGATCACCATCATCGCGGTCTCGACGTTCTTTGCGACCCAGGCGGATTTCCTCGCCGGCTACGCCAGCTTCGCCCAGGCCGGCTCGGCCAGTCTCGGGTATTTCGTCGGCGGTGCGGCGCAGCTCGCAGGTGGTCTCGGGATTCCAGCCGACGTGGCCGCCACGCTGGTGGCGCTGATCATCGTGTGCTTCGCCGCCACCACGCTCGATTCGGCCGTACGCCTGCTGCGCTACATCATCGGTGAGTTGGGTATCGAGTACCGGGTCCCCGCCCTGACGCGGCGGCACGTGGCGACCAGCCTGGCCGTGGGCTTCACGGCGCTGCTGGTGATCCTGCCGGACGGCGGGCGCGGTTTCGGCTCCGGCGGCTACCTGCTGTGGCCGCTGTTCGGCACCTCCAACCAGCTGCTGGCCGGCATCACGCTGATGCTGATCTCCCTGTGGCTGGTCCGACAGGGGAGGAACCCCCTGCCCACGCTGGTGCCGATGGTGTTCCTGCTCGCCATGACGGTCTGGGCGATGAGCGCGCAGGTGATCTTCTCGTGGTCGGGTCTGGGCGATGCGCCGCCGGAGTGGCTGCTGTTCGTGCTCGGCAGCGCGATCCTGGGATTTGCGCTGTGGATTCTGCTGGAGGCCGTGCGGCTGCTCGCCAGTCCCACGGCGCGCGCGGCACGTGCCGCGGCCGGTGACGCTGCGGGCGCCGATCGCGCTCCTGGTGACGAGGGTGATGCCGGGCCACAGGATGCGCCCGGACGGCGGCCATGACCCGACGGCGGGCGGGGGAGGACTCCGGTCAGGCCGGCGGGCTGGCGGCCTTCCTCGCCGCCTGGGACGAGGCGCTGTCGGTAGGCCAGGCTGCCGAGCGTCAGCGGGCGCTGGAGGAGATCGACGACCTGTTCCTGCTGCTGTGCTTCTCGGAGAGCATGGGACTGCCCAATCCGGCAGCCTGGCATACCCTGGAGCTCTATCCCCGCCTGCTCGAGGCCTTCCACGACTGGCATCGCCGGGCGGGCATGGCGCGCTCGCCGCTGGACCACATCCGGTGCTGCTAGACCGCCCGGTCCTGTTTTTCGCGGGCAAGGGAGGCGTAGGCAAGACCACCTGCGCGGCCCTGGCAGCGCTGGCCGCGGCGCGGGCCGGCGAGCGGACGCTGCTGGTGTCCACCGATCCGGCGCACAATCTCGGGGATCTGTTCGGGCCCGGCGCCCCTGGCGTCACGCGTGAAGTGGCGACCCGGCTCGATGTGCTGGAAATCGATCCCGCGCGCGAGACCCGGCGCTACCTCGACGAGGTCAAGGCCAACATGCGCCGCCTGGTCAGTTCGAACCTGCTGGAGGAGGCCGAGCGTCAGGTGGATCTTGCTGGCCGCGCGCCGGGGGCCGAGGAATCGGCGCTGCTCGAGCGTATGGTCGCCGTGCTGCTCGACGAGCGTACACGGTATCAGCGGGTCATTTTCGATACCGCGCCTACCGGGCACACGCTGCGCCTGCTGACCATGCCTTCCCTGATGGGGGCCTGGGTTGACGGGCTGCTGCGTCGTCGTGCCGCCCATCATGAAGCGCGAGCCGGATGGGTGGGCGGGGCCGAGGTGCCGGAAGACCCCGTGTTCGAGCTGCTGCACCGGCGTCGGCTGCGCCTGGAACAGGCGCGCGCCCTGCTGGCCGACCCGGCGGTCACCGGGATCGTGTTCGTGCTGGTGCCGGAGGCACTGCCCATTGCCGAGACCCGCCGCGGGATCGACGAACTCGTCGCCCATGGGCTGGCATCGGCTGCCCTCGTGGTCAACCGGGTGATGCCCGAGGCGACGCGCGATCCGTTCTATGCGGAACGCAAGGCGCGCGAGCGGATTCATCTCGCGCGTATCGCCGAGATGTTCGCGGCGTGGCCGCGCCTCGAGCTGCCCCTGCTCAGCGGTGATGTCGACTCGATCGCCGCCCTGGAACGTCTGCTGCCCGCGTTCGTGGCCGGTGCGGCTCAGGGTGCTGTGGCGAGGTAGCGGTCCAGCGTCCGGTGGAAATGCCGGATGCGGCTCTCCTGGTAACTTGCGAGCTGCACCCTGCCGTTGGCCGAGGCGACCAGGCCGGCCTGTACGGCGGGCATGTTGTCCATGTCCTGGTCGATCACCGCTCCGAGGATGGGCAGCTCCGGTGCACTGGCCCAGGGCTCGTCGTCGCCCAGCCAGTGCAGTGCTGCCGGCGCCGGGCGGGGCCGTCCCGACGGCACAGGGCGCAGGAACATCACCTCCATCACGCAGGCGTTCACCTCGCGTCCGTCCGGGCGCCAGCGATAGACGATATTCGGCGCCACTCCGCCCCAGGGCGAGAAGTTGGGGAAGACGTTGTAGACCAGCGCATCCAGCAGCTCGGCGTCGGAGACCTGCGAGTAGTCCCGTCCGTCCGCCCGGCCGAGCGCGCGGCGGTTGAGTTCACCGACCAGGGTGCGGGCATCGGCTTCCGGGGCGGCCCTGCGCAGGGCGTCGAGGGCTTCAGGGTGCCCGTACATCTCCAGCATTCCGCGTGCGATCTCCTCTTCGCTTGGCGGTGTGCGCCCCAGGTGCGGGCTCGGTGCGGCGAATGCCGAGAGGTTCCGGTTGACGTGGTCGCCGTAGACGTCGTACTGCGCATTGGCATCGGCGATCACACCGAGGATCTGCGGGTGGGTGGCGATGACGTGGAAGGACTCCATGAATGCCTCCTGCGCCACTTTCCAGTTGCAGGGAATCCGCTTGGCCACGTGTACGGCCTTGTAGCGGTCTTCAAGCCGCCAGACGCTGAAGTGCGCCGGCAGCACGCCGAGGTAGTGCGCCAGCGGGGGCGCTTCGAGGTCCATGTTGATGAATACGAAGCCGCCCCAGGTGTCGACCTGCGCCTCTGGCAGGGTGAGGTCCTCGTCTCCCAGGTGGGCGAAATCCCAGCGGCACGGCAGCCGCGCGATCCGCCCGTCGAGATCCCAGGTGAAGCCGTGGAAACCGCAGCGGAACTGCCGGTAATGCCCGCTGGCGTCACAGAGCTTGCGGCCCCGGTGCAGACACACGTTGTGGTAGGCGCGGATGCGGTCGGGCGCGGTCCGCGTGACCAGCAGCGAACGCCCCACGATCTCGTAGACGTGCACGTCGCCGACCTCGGGGATGTCCTCCTCGCGACAGGCCATCTGCCAGACGCGCGGCCACAGCCGCTCGGCCTCCTGGTCGAAGAAGGCCTGCGAGGTGTAGCGCGCGGCCTCGATCGGCGTGTCGTCGAAGTCCGCCGGGGCACGCTCGCGCAGACAGGCGGGTACCTCGCGGCTGTCGCGGTCGAGGTAGTCCTGGTAGCTCGGGCCCGGTGAGCCGGCCCGCGGCGGCGCCGTGTTCATGCCGCGCTCACCCAGTCGCCGAGCATCGGCCGGACGCGCAGGGCTTCGGGAATGTTCTCGTGGCCGATCTTCCGGTCCAGCGCCTCGTGCCAGTGGTAGATGCGCCGCTCCTGGTAGGAGAGATACATGCCCTTGAAGCCACCCGATTCCACCGATTCCTGGATCTGCGGGGCGAACTGCGTGTCCTCCTCGAGGATGCGCACGAAGTTGGAGATGCGCGTCGGCCAGAGCTCATGGCCATGCGCGCCCTCGGGCGCGAACCAGTGGACGTCGACGATCATGTCACGCGGGCCATTCGGCCAGAACGTCAGAAAGGGGATGCCCGTGGCCGAGATCGGCGTGATGAGGTTCGGGTATGCATTGTAGCTCGCGTTCTGCTCGGCAAAGATCTGCGGCGCGGTCTCGATCGCCGGCATGCCGACCGCCCCCGGGTCTTCCCAGTCCTCGCGCCGATGGGGGGTCACCATCAGCGAGTTGCCGTTGTTCCAGAGCAGGTGGAAGGTGCCCCGCGATTCGAGAAAGCGATCCACCGTCTGCGGGTGGATGGACTTCAGGTGATAGGTCTCGAGGAACGCATCCAGCAGGATCTTGACGTTGCAGGCGACCTCGAAGCTTGCGCTGTGGACGTGCCGGATGCGCTCGAGCTGCATCTCGGCGAGGTGCTCGGGAATTGGCGCAAGCGCCTCGATGAGCGGCGGTGCTTCGGGATCCTCGTTGATGAACACCCAGTGGCCGAGCTGCTCGCAGCGCACCTCCGACAGACCCAGGCAGCTCGTATCCATGCCCGGGAAGTCGCGCTTCTCGCGCACGGCGGTGAGCTTGCCCTCGAGCGTGTAGGTCCAGCCGTGGTAGCGACAGAAAAAGCCGCGGGTCTCGCCCTGGCCATCGGCCACCAGCGGTGCGCCGCGGTGTCGGCAGGTGTTGTAGAAGGCCCGGATGCGATCGTCGCGGCCACGCACGATGATGATGGGCGAGCCGGTGCGCCGCCACAGCCGGTAGCTGCCGGGGCGTGGCAGCTCGTCGGCGTGCAGCGCGTAGAGCCACGACTTCTTCCACAGAAAGCGCGTCTCCAGCGCGAGGAACTCCGGGTCGGTGTAGCGTGCACCCGGAATCATGGGCAGGGCGGGAAAGCCCGCAGGTGGCGCGTCCCGCGCCGCCTCGGCGGCCATCCCGTCGAACAGCGTCTGCTCGATTGCCTGTTGCATGCCAGCTCCTCCCACCATCAGCCGTGTCTGAAATCGACATCTCTGACTGTTTTTTAGCAGGGGCCCCGGGGGGGCAGGCATTCGTAGTTTCCGCAGACATGAAGAAAAACCGTGCAACGGGGTCGGGACTCTGTTAGCCTGCACGCTCGAAACCGAGCCTCCGGTCGCCGGTTTCTCTCTCGCGGTCAATCTCTCCCGGTTAGCCTCGAAGTGAACTTTCACCCAAGAGCCTAGACCGGCCCCGCGCGAAAGCCCTGGGTAGGCCTCCCAGGAGCAACACCCGAAATGTCTTTCGAATCTCTCGGCCTGCAGGCCGAACTGCTGCGTGCCGTGGCCGATGCCGGCTACGACCAGCCCACCCCTGTCCAGCGTCTGGCCATTCCGCCGATCCTCGCGGGCCGCGACATGCTCGCAGGTGCGCAGACCGGGACCGGCAAGACCGCCGGGTTCACCCTGCCGCTGCTGCAACGTCTGGCCGCCGGTCGACCGGCGGGTGCCCGCGCGGTACGCGCGCTGGTCCTGACGCCCACCCGCGAACTGGCCGCCCAGGTTCAGGACAGCGTGGTCACCTACGGCCGCCACCTGTCGATGAAGTCACTGGCCCTGTTCGGCGGCGTCTCGATCAATCCGCAAATCACGGCACTGCGTCGCGGCGTCGACATCCTCGTCGCCACGCCAGGGCGTCTGCTCGACCACGCCCAGCAGGGCTCGGTCGATCTCTCGCAGGTCGAGATCCTGGTGCTGGACGAGGCCGACCGGATGCTGGACATGGGCTTCATCCGCGATATTCGCCGCGTGCTGAAGCTGCTGCCCGCCAAACGGCAGAATCTGCTGTTCTCGGCGACCTTCTCGCCGGACATCCGCGCCCTGGCCGATGGGTTGCTGCACGACCCCGAACGTATCGATGTGGCCCCGAGGAACACGGCGGCCGAGCTGATCGATCAGAAAGTCCATCCGGTCGACCGGGCACGCAAGCGCGAGCTGCTGTCCTGGCTGATCGGCAGTGGCGACTGGCGCCAGGTCCTGGTGTTCACGCGGACCAAGCACGGGGCCAACCGCCTGGCCGAGCAGCTGGAGCGCGACGGGCTGTCCGCCGCCGCGATCCATGGCAACAAGAGCCAGGGTGCCCGCACCCGCGCGCTGGCCGACTTCAAGGCCGGCAAGGTGCGCGTGCTGGTGGCGACCGACATCGCGGCCCGGGGCCTCGACATCGACCAGCTGCCGCACGTGGTCAACTACGAGCTCCCCCAGGTGCCGGAGGATTACGTTCACCGCATCGGCCGTACCGGCCGCGCCGGCCGCGAGGGGCAGGCGGTGTCGCTGGTGTGCATCGACGAGCACGACCTCCTGCGGGGCATCGAGAAGCTGCTCGGGCGAAAATTGCCGAGCGAGACGCTGGCCGGTTTCGAACCCGACCCGCGTGTCCGCGCCGAGCCCATTGAAAACGGCCGACGCGCCCGGGGCGGCAAGCCGCCCCGTGGCGGTGCCGGTCAGCCGCGGCCAGCACGGCCGCGCGCCGGGGAAGGCGGCCGTCCAGGACAGCGCGGGGGGCAGGCCTCGCGCAGCCGGCGGCGCGCCGGAGCCCGCGCCTGACAGGTTACGCATTTGCCGTCATCGGCATCTCATCGACGGACCGCGTGTGGTCTGGCAACCCGTCGATGCTCTCACGCTCAGACCGCATTTCACGATGAGTACATGTATGAACATCTATGTAGGAAACCTGGCCTATTCCGTGACCGAGGACGAGCTGCGCGACGCCTTTGCCCAGTACGGTGCGGTCCGCAGCGCCAACGTCATCACCGACAAGTTCTCGGGTCAGTCCAAGGGCTTCGGTTTCGTGGAGATGAACGACAACAGCGAGGCCGATGCCGCCATCAAGGGGCTGAACGGTCAGGCGCTGGGTGGTCGTAGCATCAAGGTCAACGAGGCGAAGCCGCGCGAGTCGCGGCCGCCCCGCGGCAACGGGGGCGGCGGTCGCTGGTAAGCGACCCCATCGCCGTCCCGGTCTGCCTTGGCGGACCGGACCAGAAAGGGCCCCCTCGGGGGCCCTTTCTGCTGGGTACACCGAACGTTAAACTGTCGGGCTGAACCGTATTGGAGTGAGTCATGTCCGCGAAGCCTGATGCCCTCGGCCCGGAAATCCCCGATCAGGCGCAGAGCGCGCCTTTCGTCACCGATGTCGAGGCGATGGTGGAACGGCTGCGTCGGCTGCTCGGTGATGAGGCCGTTGCGACAGATCGCGCGCAGCGCGAGGCCTGCTCCGCGGATGTGTACGCACGTGGCGCGACCTGCGCGGCGGTCATCCGTTGCGGCGACCCCGCGAAGCTTGCCGAGGCTGTGCGCCTGGTCACGGGCAGCGGGTGTCACGTCCTCCCCCGAGGGGCCGGGCTGTCGTATACCGGCGGTTACCTGCCGATCGCCGAGCACAGCGTCATCGTCGACCTGGGGTCGATGAACCGCATCCTCGATATCAACGCCGAGGACATGACCCTGACCGTGGAAGCCGGCGTGACCTGGCAGCAGATCCATGAGGCGCTGACGCCCCTGGGCCTGCG
>SKYU01000033.1 GCA_007127715.1 Gammaproteobacteria bacterium
ATTTGACTTCCATTTTTTTAGCCCGTCCCGCGCAGAGGCGCCAACACTACCCCTGTGCCCCGGCACTGACAAGTGCGCCGGCCGCGACCGGCGCCTCATGGCGCCGCGGCAGGCCCCGGGTAGAGCACCTGGACGTGCTCCTCGCCCACCAGCTGACCGAGCTGTTCGCGCAGCTCCCGGCTCGGGCGCACGCGCCACGCCCCCCCGAGAGAGACCAGCCCACGGGCATCGCCACCGCGGTAATCCACGCACACGTCACACGGGCCTTCGCGCCACGGGGCCAGGGTCTCGCGCAGCATCCGCACGAACGCCTGTCCCTGTCCCGGGGCCGGCGCGTCCCAGCGGATCAGCAGTCGGCGCGCGTGGGTCTCGATGCACTCGTCGGCGGCGTGCAGCACCTTGGCGGCCAGCCGCCAGCCATCGATGAACTCGTCGAACCGAAGACTGCCCTCGGCGACGAGCACCTCGTCCACCACCGCCAGGTGCGCGTACTCGCGCGCCGCCTCCTCGAACATCGAAAGTTCCAGCCGCCCCGTGCCGTCGTCGAGCACCAGGGTCAGGCGTCCGCCACGCCGACGGACCTCGACCACCAGGCCGGCCGCCACCACATCGCGTCTCGCCTGGAAACGCTGGCCCGGGGCGGGCGCCGGGCCGCCCAGTTCCACCAGGGGCGCGGTGGTGAAATGCCGGCAGTGCTCGGCATAGGGCTGGAACGGATGGCCGGTGAGATACAGCCCCAGGGCTTCCTTCTCGGCAGCCAGGCGGTCGCGCTCGCGCCATTCGGGAAGCTCGGCAAGCGGCTCGTCGGCCACCGGCGAGGCCTCCGGACAGGCCGCGGCGAACAGGTCATCCTGACCGGCGGCACGCGAGCGTTCGTCCTGCTCCGCCGCCCGCAGGGCATGCTCCAGGCCGGCCATCAGACTGGCGCGGTTCGGCCCCAGCGCATCGAGTGCGCCGGCACGGATCAGCGCCTCCATGGCCCGTCGGTTCAGCCGGTGCACATCGACACGCCGGCAGAAGGCCTGCAGCCCGGTGAATGCGCCGCCGGCCTCGCGCTCGGCGACGATGGCTTCGATGGCCGAACGTCCCAGGCCCTTGATGGCGCCCAGACCGTAGCGGATGGCCTCGGGGCCAGCCACGGTGAAGCCGTACTCCGAGGCATTCACATCGGGCGGCAGCAGCGTCAGGCCCAGCTGCTCGACATCGTCCTTGAGCACCACCAGCTTGTCGGTGTTGTCCATGTCGGCCGACATCACCGCCGCCATGAATGCCGCAGGATGGTGGGCCTTCAGCCAGGCGGTCTGATAGGACAGCAGGGCATAGGCGGCGGAGTGCGACTTGTTGAAGCCGTAACCCGCGAACTTCTCCATCAGGTCGAAGATGTAGCTCGCCTGCCCCTCATCGACCCCCTGTTCGCGCGCTCCGGCCATGAACACGCTGCGCTGCTTGGCCATCTCCTCGGGCTTCTTCTTGCCCATGGCCCGGCGCAGCAGGTCGGCGCCGCCCAGCGAATAGCCTGCCAGCTCCTGGGCAATCTGCATGACCTGTTCCTGGTAGAGGATCACGCCGTAGGTGGGCTTGAGCACCGGCTCGAGACGCGGGTGGAGATAGTCGATGGGCCCGGCGTTGCGTCCATGCTTGCGGTTGATGAAATCATCGACCATGCCCGACTGCAGGGGCCCGGGCCGGAACAGCGCCACCAGCGCGACGATGTCCTCGAAACAGTCCGGCTGCAGACGCTTGATCAGGTCCTTCATGCCGCGGGATTCCAGCTGGAACACCGCGGTCGTCCGGCAGGCCTTGAGCAGCCGGTAGGTCGCCTCGTCGTCCATCGGGAGCTCATCGATCACCAGCGCCGGCTCACCGGCCGCGGCGCGCTCGGCATTGATGATCGCCACCGCGCGGTCGATGATGGTGAGCGTTCTGAGCCCCAGAAAGTCGAACTTCACCAGACCGACGGCTTCGACATCGTCCTTGTCGAACTGTGTCACCGGGCTGGCCGAGCCCTCTTCGCAGTACAGCGGGGTGTATTCGGTCAGCCGGTCGGGGGCGATCACCACGCCACCGGCATGCTTGCCGGCGTTGCGCGCCAGCCCCTCTAGCCGACGGGCGAGGTCGATCAGGGTGCGGACGTCCTCCTCCTCATCGTAGCGGCGCCTGAGTTCGGCATCGGTCAGCGCCTTCTCCAGGGTCATGCCGATCTCGAAGGGAATCATCTTGGCGATGCGATCGACGTGGCCGTAGGCCATGCCGAGCACCCTGCCGACATCGCGCACCACGGCGCGGGCGGCCATGGTGCCGTAGGTGATGATCTGGGAGACCCGGTCGCGGCCATAGCGGCTGGCGACATAGTCGATGACCCGGTCGCGGCCTTCCATGCAGAAGTCGACGTCGAAGTCCGGCATCGACACGCGCTCGGGATTGAGGAAACGCTCGAACAGCAGATCGTGCGCCAGCGGATCGAGATCGGTGATCCCGAGGCACCAGGCGACCAGCGAGCCCGCGCCGGAGCCACGGCCCGGACCGACGGGGATGCCGTTCTCCTTCGCCCAGCGGATGAAATCGGCGACGATCAGGAAGTAGCCCGGGAAGCCCATGCTGCAGATGACCTCGAGCTCGCGCGCGAGCCGTGCATCGTAGGCCTCGCGCGGGCGCATGGCGCCGTGGCGAGCCAGCCGGGCCTCGAGCCCGCGGCTGGACTCGGCCGCAAGAAAGGCCTCGATGGTCATGCCCTCGGGGATGGGAAAGTCCGGCAGCACCGTGCGGCCCAGGGTCAGCTGCAGGTTGCAGCGCCGGGCGATCACCAGCGTATTGGCCACCGCCTCGGGCAGGTCGGCGAACAGCGCGGCCATCTCCTGCGGAGATTTCAGCGACTGCGCCTCGCTGTATTCCCGCGGGCGGCCGGCATCGGTCAGAATGCGCCCGCCCGTGATGCAGACCCTGGCCTCGTGGGCCTCGAAATCCTCGGGCGTGAGGAAGCGTACGTCATTGGTCGCGACCACGGGCACCCCGGTCTCGGCTGCCAGCCGGACGGCCTCGGCCACGTGCAGTTCCTCGTCCGGCCGCCCGCTGCGGCAGAGCTCCAGGTAATAGCGATCGCCGAACAGGGCCCGCCAGTGCGCCAGCCGGGCACGCGCCTCCTCCGCGCGGCTGGAGACCAGCGCACGCCCGACGTCACCCTCGCGTCCGCCCGACAGCGCGATGAGTCCGCGGACGCTGTCAGCGTCGAGCCAGGCCGGATCCACACGTGGCAGCCCGCGCACCTGGTTCTCCTGGTAGCCGCGACTGATCAGACGCGAGAGGTTGCGGTAGCCCTCGAAGTCCTGGCATAGCAGCGTCAGCCGGGTCGGCTTCTCCGCCGGGTCGTTGCCGCCGAGGCGGAGGTCCGCGCCGATGATCGGCTTGATGCCGGCCTGCTGAGCCGCGCGGAAGAACTTCACCATGGCAAACAGGTTGCCCTCGTCGGTGAGGGCCACGGCAGGCATCCCGGCATCCACACAGGCGCGCATCAGCCCGCCGATCCGCACCACACTGTCGATCAACGAGTACTCGGTGTGCACCCGCAGGTGGACGAAGGATGCGCTCATGGGCCGTCCGCCCCGGACTGCCGGGCCGCGCGTACCGGTCCGAAGCTCAGCCGATGCACCGGAGTCGGACCCAGCGCGGCCAGTGCGGCACGGTGCGCCGCCGTCGGATAGCCCTTGTGCGCCGCGAACCCGTAGCCGGGGTACTGCTGATCCAGCTCGCGCATCAACCCGTCGCGGTGCACCTTGGCGAGAATCGAGGCGGCGCCGATGGCCGCATCCAGGGCATCGCCGCCCACCATGCAGACAAGGGTTCCGGCAAACCCCGGCACCTCGGGCGCATGCGGGCCGTCCACCCTGAGCTCCCCGGGCGTCACCCCCAGGCCGAGTATCGCGCGGCGCATGGCGAGCAGGCTGGCACCCAGGATGTTGAGCTGGTCGATTTCGCGGGGGTCGGCGGCACCGAGCGCCCAGGCGGCCGCCTCGTCGCGAATGCGCTCGGCCAGCGCCTCACGGCGACGCACGGTGAGGCGCTTGGAGTCGGCCAGCCCCGCGATCGGCCGCGCCGGGTCGAGCATGACCGCCGCCGCGATCACAGGCCCGGCCAGCGGACCCCGGCCCACCTCGTCGACGCCGGCCACCCGTGGGAGCACGTCCGCCGACCCCGCCCGGCCAGCGGCCGAGGGGCGCTGGCGGGGGACAGGATGCGGATCAGGGCTCATTCGGGGCTCGGTATCCTGGCAGCAGGGACGCGACCGCAGCCGCTGCACTGCGGCTCGCGTCGCGCCTGAGGAGGGTCTGAAGTTTAGCAAACTCCCGCTGCTGCGTTGCCCGCTCAGCCGGGTCGTCGAGCAGCCGCGCCAGCGCCGGGCCCAGGCGCTCGGCCGTGACCTCGCCCTGCAGGAACTCCGGCACCACAGGCGCGTCGGTGAGCAGGTTCGGCAGGGCGAAATGGCGGATGCGGATCAGCCGCAGCGTCCGCACCAGCGCGAGACTGAGCGGTGACGCGCGATAGGCCGCGACCAGCGGGCAGCCGAGCAGTGCGCTCTCGAGCGTGGCTGTTCCCGAGGTCACGAGTGCCGCATCGGCCGCCACCAACGCCGTGCGTGCCTGACCCTCGACCAGCCGACAGCGCGCCGGGTCGACACCGGCATCCGCCAGCGCCGCGCGCAGCGCAGGCATGAGCGCCGGCCGTGCAACCGGAATGACACCGGTCAATCCGGGCAGGCTGCGGAGCAGCCAGGCCAGCGTCTCGGCGAATGGCCCCGCGAGGCGCTCGATCTCACCGCGTCGACTGCCAGGCAGGATCGCCAGCACCGGACCGGCCGCGGGCAGCGCGAGCGCCCGCCGGGCTGCTCCGGCATCGCCGTCGGGGGCGAGCTCGTCGGCCAGCGGATGCCCCACGAAGCGGGCATCCACGCCATGACGTGCGTAGAACCCTTCCTCGAACGGCAGCACGCAGAGCATGCGATCGACGGCCTTGCGAATCGTGCGGATGCGGCCTTCACGCCAGGCCCACACACTGGGGCTCACGTAATGCACGGTGGTGATGCCGGCGGCCCGCAGCGTCTTCTCCACGCCAAGGTTGAAATCGGGCGCGTCGATCCCGATGAACACGCTCGGGCGGGTCTCGAGCAGGCGTGCGATCAGCGCCCTTCGCAGGCGCAGCAGCCGCGGGAGGTCGCGCAGGATCTCGAACAGACCCATCACCGCCAGCTCATCGGCATCCCACCAGGGCTCGCAGCCGGCGGCCTGCATGGCCGGGCCGGCCACCCCGACGCAGCGCACGCCCGGAACACGCTGCCTGAGCTCGCGCACCAGCCCGGCCCCGAGCTGGTCACCGGACGCCTCGCCGGCCACCAGCGCCACTGTCAGTCCGGCGGAGGCCGGCAGGTTGGTGCTCACG
This sequence comes from Gammaproteobacteria bacterium, assembly GCA_007127715.1. Classification (GTDB taxonomy): domain Bacteria; phylum Pseudomonadota; class Gammaproteobacteria; order Steroidobacterales; family PWYM01; genus PWYM01. The sequence continues at coordinate 5,431 of SKYU01000033.1, forward strand.
CTCGCCCGGGCCAGGGCGGCATCAGCGCAGGATGCCGCGCTCGCCGCGCTTCAGCGAGTCGATGAACACGCCGAGTTCCGGCTGCTCGGGCAGCCGGCGCTCCAGCTCCGCGACGGCCTCCTCGAGGCGCAGCTGCTGGCGGTAGACGACCTTGTAGGCCTCGCGGAGATTGCGGATCTGGCTGGCATCGAAGCCCCGGCGGCGCAGGCCTTCCTGGTTGATGCCGCGTGGCACCGGCGGATTGCCGGTCACGATCACGTAGGCGGGCACGTCGCGCCCCGCCGCCACCTGCATCCCGAGAAAGGCATGTGCTCCGATATGGCAGAACTGGTGGGCCCCGGAGAACCCGCCGAGGATCGCAAAGTCATCGACGGTGACATGACCGGCAAGCGTCGCCCCGTTGGCCAGGATGGTGTGGTTGCCGATGACGCAGTCGTGGGCGACATGTACGTAGGCCATGATCCAGTTGTCATCACCGAGGGTCGTCTCGCCGCGGTCCTGCACCGTGCCGCGGTTGAGGGTGACGTACTCGCGGATGGTGTTGCGGTGGCCGATCACCAGCCGTGTCGGTTCACCGGCGTATTTCTTGTCCTGCGGCGCCTCGCCCAGCGAGGCGAACTGGAAAATCCGGTTGTCCTCGCCGATCACCGTGGGTCCCTTGATCACCACGTGCGGCCCGATGACCGTCCCGGCACCGATCTCGACGTCGTCACCGATGATCGAGAACGGACCGACCTCCACCGACTCGTGCAGCCTGGCACCCGGGGAGATGATCGCTCGCGGGTCGATCATCCCTGCCTCCCGCGGGCTGCCATGAGCTCGGCCTTGGCCACCAGCTGTCCGTCGACCTCAGCCTGGGTGGAAAAGCGCCAGACGCCACGCATCTGGCGTTCCAGGCGGCCGTGCAGGATCAGCTGGTCGCCCGGCACCACGGGCCGCTTGAAGCGCACGTTGTCGACACCCGCGAGATAATAGACCTCATCGGCCGCCGAGCGCTGGACGGTGGCATAGGCGAGGATGCCGGTGGCCTGCGCGAGAGCCTCGACGATGAGCACGCCGGGCATGACCGGATTGCCCGGAAAATGCCCGGGGAAGAATGGCTCGTTGATGGTGACGTTCTTGAGGGCACGCACGTGGCTTCCGGGCTCGCACTCCAGCACCCGGTCAAGCAGCAGAAACGGATACCGGTGCGGCATCTGGCCGAGGATGCCCTCGATATCCATGTAGGTCTCATCAGTCATCGGACTCCCCACCCGGCCCCTCGCCGGTCAAATTGTCGACACGCCGTTCGAGGCGGCGCAGGCGCTCGACGGTTTTCGCGAGCTGGCGGTAGCGGGCCACGCCGCGGCGCCATTCGCGCACCTCCTCAACCGGGATGCCACTGCCATACATGCCCGGCTCGCGGATCGAATGGGTGACCATGGCGCGGCCCATCAGCACGACCCGGTCACAGATCTCCAGGTGACCGCCGATCCCGGCCTGCCCTGCGATCATGCAGTGACTGCCGATGCGTGTGCTGCCGGCGATCCCGACCATGGCGGCGATCGCCGTGTGCGCGCCGATGCGCACGTTGTGGGCCACCTGGATCTGGTTGTCGAGCTTCGCGCCCTCCTCGACGACCGTGTCCCCAATCGCGCCGCGGTCGATGGTGGTGTTGGCACCGATCTCGACGTCGTCGCCAATCAGCACACCGCCCACCTGCGGGACCTTGAGCCATCGCCCGCCATCCTGGGCGATACCAAAGCCATCGGCCCCCAGCACCGCGCCGGGATGCAGCAGGCAGCGCTCGCCGATCCGCACGCCGGGACCCAGGGTGACCCGAGCGACCAGGGTCGACCCGGCGCCGATGACGCTGTCGCGCATGACGACGCAGCCTGGACCCAGGCGCACCCCGCGCCCGACCTGGGCGCCCTCCTCGACCGTCACATGCGGCCCGATACTGGCCTCGGGATGCAGCTCCGCGGCCGGCGAGACGACTGCACTGGGGTCTACGCCAGGCGGGAAGACCGGTGGTGGATGCAGTAACGCGGCCGCGCGGGCGTAGCTCGCGTAGGGGTTGGGATGGATCAGGGCCGCGGCCGGGCATTCCCCGGCATCCTCCGGGGCGAGGACGACGGCGGTCGCCGCCGTTCGGGCCAGGGCCTGCCGGTAGGCTGGATTGGCGAGAAAACTCAGCTGGCCGGACCGGGCGTGCTGCAGTGTGGCCACGCCGGTGACTCGCGCATCCGGGTCGCCCTCGAGCTCGCAGCCCAGGCGCACCGCGAGCTCACCCAGCGACAGGCCGGGCCCCGTGCCAGCCTCCCCGCCCATCGCGCCGCCCGCCCTCAGCGGCGGCCGGAATTACGGAAATTCGACTGCAGCGTCTCGAGAATGCGCGGCGTGATGTCGATCCCCGAACTGGCGTAGATCACGCCCTCGGCGACGATCATGTCGTAGTTCTCGCGCCGGGCGTAGTCCTGGATCTCGCGAACCAGCGAGCGCTGAAGTGCTCCGAGCTCCTCGTTGCGACGGAGATTGAAGTCTTCCACCAGTTCGTTCTGGCGGCGCGCCAGGTCGCGCTGGGTGTCGCGCAGCTGGCGTTCCATGTCGCGACGCTGGCCATCGGTCATCACGGCCTCATCGCGCTCGAAGCGCTCCTCGAGCTCGCGCAGCTCGTTGGCACGGGAGACCAGGTCGCGCTGGCGCGGACCGAACTCGTCCTGCAGGGACTCGACCACCGACTGTGCCTGTGGCGACTGCTCGAGCAGCGCGGCGAGGTTGACCACGCCAACCTTCAGCTGGGCTTCGGCCTGCCCGGGAAGGGCAAGGGCGAGTGCCGCCGTGGCGAGCAGGGTGGTCAGGGAAAGCTTGCTTGCAGATGTCATAACTCCAAACCTCAAAATGCCGAGCCAATGGTGAACTGGAAGCGCTCGGTCTGATCAGGGAACCGTCGGTCATCGCCCTCGGAGGCGTTCAACGGAATACCATAACTGAACCGGAAGATGCCAAGCGGTGCCAACCACTCCGCACCAATGCCGACCGACTGACGCAGGTCGTTGAAACTGAAGCGGTAGTCGATCGGATCGCCCTGGCGGTCGAAGAACTCCACGCCCCCGGTGGAGAACACATTGCCGATATCGTAGAACAGCACGAACCTCGCCCGATTGCGCCAGGCCTGCGGGATGGGCAGCACGACCTCCGCCTGGCCGGCCACCAGCAGATTGCCGCCATAGGGATTCTGGAAGGTGTCCACCGGGCCCAGCCGGCTTTCGCGGAACCCGCGCACCGTGCCCGGTCCGCCCGCAAAGAAATTACGAAACGGTGGAATGGCCGTGGTGTCCCCGAGGGCCTCGGCGTAGCCGAGGTCCAGGTTGAAGCGCGTGGTCAGGTTGCGCCAGGGCCGCCAGTACTGGGTGCCGGAGTAGTTGAGGGAGAAATACTCGACGTCGCTGCCCGGGATGGTGTAGCCGAGGCTGATCCGATGACGGGCACCGCGGTCGGCGAACAGCGCCCGGTTGCGGCTGTCGAACACCCAGCCGGCCACCAGCTCATAGGCGTCGAACTTCGTCCCGAGCACCGAGCGCTGCTCGTTCAGGGGTGTCTCGAAGGGCTTGCCGTTGTTGCGCACCCATTCCTGGGCCTGCAGCGTGCTGAACGTATCGACCAGCAGCTCGGCCCGCTGCCAGTTCACCCCGATGCGCAGGGACTGGAATTCGCTGATCGGGTAGGCGTATTCCACTCCGGAGCTCAGCTGCTTGGTGGAGAAGTCCGAGGCCTGGGAGACGAACTGCACGATGTCGCGATAGGACATCGAGATCGTCCGGCTGACGCCGTCGATGTTGGTGTAGGGATCGGTATGCGAGATGCTGTAGACGTCGCTGAAGCGCCCGCTCTGGATCTCTGCGGCCACCCGCTGGCCAGTCCCGCGGAAATTGCTGTGCACGAAATTGCCCGAGAGGATCAGGCGCTGGCTGGCGGAGTAGCCCAGGCCGCCACCGAACTGGCCCGGCAGGCCATACTCGATATCGACTTCGAGATCCACCTGGTCGGGCGTGCCGGCCACGGGCACGGTGTCGACGTCCACACCGTCGATGTAGGGCAGCCGCTGGATACGGGTCTTGGAGCGCTCGACCTGCACGTTGGAGAGGTAGGCGCCCTCGAACTGGCGCATCTCGCGGCGGAAGACCTCGTCGTTGACGCGATCGGTGCCCCGGAAGTTGATCCGGCGGACATACACCCGGTTGCGGGGCTCGATGTAGATCGTGACGCTGGCCTCGAGGGTCTCGCGATCCAGGGTCGGCACGGGGTTGATGTCGGCGAAGGCATAGCCATCCGCCCCGAGACTGAAGCCGATCAGCTCGGCAGTCTGGTTGAGCAGCTGCTGCGAGAAGGTCTGGCCAGGGCGCACGAGCACCAGCGCATTCAGGCGCTCCTCGGGCACCGGCAGCTGGCCGGCAAGACGCACATCGGAGATCGTGTAGCGTTCACCCTCGTTGACGTTGATGGTGATGAAGATGTCTTTCTTGTCCGGCGAGATCGCCACCTGCGTCGACTCGATGTCGAAATCGGCGTAGCCGCGGTCCATGTAGAACGAACGCAGGGTCTCGAGGTCACCCTGCAGCGCTTCACGCGCATAGCGGTCGTTCTGACGGAACCAGGAATTCCAGCGTGGCGTGGAGAGCTCGAACTGGCGCCGGAGTTCACGGTCGCTGAAGGTCTCGTTGCCGACGATGTTGATCTGACGGATGCGCGCGCGATCGCCCTCGACGATGTCGATCGCGATGGCGACCTGGTTGTCCGGGAGCTCCTCGACCGTCGTATCAACCGTGACGGCGTACTTGCCGCGGCTGAAATACTGCTCCGTGAGGAACTGGGTGACCTCATCGAGGATGGCGCGGTCGAAGGTGCGCCCGGTGCGCAGGCCCACACCAGAGAGCGAGCGCATCAGGTCCTCGGTCTTGATGTCCTTGTTGCCCTCGATGGTGAAGGACTGGATCGAAGGCCGCTCCTGCACGGCGATCACCAGGGTCTCCCCATCGCGGCGCAGCTCCACATCGCGGAAGAAACCCGTGGCGAACAGTGCACGGATGGCCTCGCGCGAGCGGCGGCCGTCCACCGTATCTCCGAGGTTGATCGGCAGATAGTTGTAGACCGTACCCTCGGCGATACGCTGCAGACCCTCTACGCGGAAGTTCCGTACCGTGAAATCATCGCCCTGCTGCGCCTGCGCAGCAACCGGCCCGCCCAGCGCCAGCGCGCAGGCCGCTGCCAGGACGGCGTTACGACGTCGTGTCTTCGCTCGAATCGTCAACCCAGAAGCCTCGTGATGTCGTTGTAGAACGCGAAACTCATGATCACCAGCAGCATGGCCAGGCCGATCTGCTGGCAGATCATCAGTGTGCGCTCCGAGAGCGGACTGCCTTTGACCCACTCCACAAGCTGGTAGATGATCTGACCGCCATCCAGCATCGGGATCGGCAGCAGATTCAGGATGCCCAGGCTGATGCTGATGATGGCCAGGAAGTTCAGAAACGTACTCAGGCCCAGCACCAGACTGAAGCCCGCATACTGACCAATGCTGATCGGGCCGCTGATGTTACGCACCGAGACGTCCCCGGTCACCATCCGCCCCAGCATCCGCAGCGTCAACCCGGTCATGTCCCAGGTCCGGGTCCAGCCCTGCGCCAGTGCCGCGACCGGCCCGTAACGCTGTTCGGCACGCAGATGCTCCGCGAGTCCGCGCGCGTGGTCAAGGTTGATCTCGGCGCCGATCCGGCCGATCACCTGGCCGTCGGCCACCACGCTGTCGATCTCCAGCCAGGCGCGCTCGCGTTGCCCATCGCGCTGGAACACCACCTCGACGCGCTCGTCGGGGTGCGCACGCACGAAACTGACCCAGTCGTTCCAGTCGGCAACGGGCTGGCCGTCGGCGGCGAGGATCTCGTCCCCCTCCTGCAGCCCGGCCCGGGCGGCGCTGCCCCCCGAGACCAGCGGCCCGAGCATGGCGGGCACCGAGGGCGACCAGGGTTCCAGGCCGAGCCCTGGCAGCAGCGCACCGGGTTCGGTCAGCCGTGATTCCATGCCGGCTACCGGAATCTCCACCAGCCGCGAGGGCGCGTCGGGCGCGGTCGCGACGGTCAGCCGGATCACCCCGTCGGAAAGCATGTCGTCGTACAGGGCGAGCATGACGCTCTCCCAGGTGGGCGTGCGGGTACCGCCGACCTCGAGGATCTGCTCGCGTTCCTGGAGTCCGGCACGGGCAGCGAGCGACTCTGCGGGCACAGGCCCGAGGACGGGCGTCACGCCTGGCACACCAACCATGAACATCATCCAGAAGGCGACCACGGCAAAGGCGAAGTTGGCCCCGGCACCGGCCAGCAGTACGGCAATACGGTGGGGCACCGGACGATGGGTGAACGCGCGGCCCTGGTCCTCGGGAGCCACCGGACCCTCGCGCTCGTCGAGCAGCTTGACGTAGCCACCCAGGGGAATCATCGACAGCCAGTACTCGGTGCGGTCGGCATCCCGGCCATGCCAGCGGACCAGCGGCCGGCCGAACCCGATCGAGAAACGCTCGACCTTGAACCCCAACCGGCGTGCCACCCAGAAGTGCCCGTACTCATGCACGGCCACCAGCACGCCAATGGCGAGCAGAAAGGCGAACACCGAGATCAGGAAGCTCACGCGCGCGCACCTTCCAGCCCGGCGATGAGGGTGCGCGCCTCGTCACGCGCGGCGGCATCGACGCCGCACACCTGCTCCAGCGAGATCACCGGCTCGGCGGGCAGGCTGTCGAGCACCCGGCCGACCACGCGGGCGATGTCGGTAAACCCCAGGGCGCCGTCGAGGAAGGCACCGACGGCCTCTTCGTTCGCGGCGTTGAGGATGGCCGGATGGGTGCCGCCCGCCCGGGCCGCCTCCCGCGCCAGACGCAGACACGGGAACCGGCGCTCGTCGGCCACGCGGAAGTCCAGTGGTGCCGCAGCCACCAGGTCCAGCCAGGGTGCACCGGAGCGGATGCGCTCCGGCCAGCCAAGGGCATGGGCGATGGGCGTGCGCATGTCCGGTGCACCGAGTTCCGCGAGCACCGAGCCGTCCTCGTACTCGACCATCGAGTGCACGATGCTCTGGGGATGAATCATCACGTCCACGCGCTCCGGGGGCATGTCGAACAGCCAGCAGGCCTCGATGATCTCCAGGCCCTTGTTCATCATCGTCGCCGAGTCCACCGAGATCTTGCGCCCCATGCGCCAGTTGGGATGCGCGCAGGCCTCGTCCGGGGTGACCGTTGCCAGCCGCTCCAGCGGGGTCTCCAGGAACGGCCCGCCAGAGGCCGTCAGGATCAGCCGGCGCACACCCTGTGCTCCGCCGTTGCCGTTCGGCAGACACTGGAAGATGGCGTTGTGCTCGCTGTCGATCGGCACCAGTTCGCCACCGCCCTCGCGCACGGCCTCGATCAGCAGATGCCCGGCCATGACCAGCGACTCCTTGTTGGCGAGGAGCACCTGCCGGCCCGCCCGTGCCGCCGCGAGCGTCGGCAGCAGACCCGCCGCACCGACGATGGCCGCCATCACCCGCCCGACTTCGGGCAGTTCGACCACCTCGGTGAGCGCCGCCTCGCCCGCGAGCACCCGGGTCGGCAAGCCCGCCTGGGCGACTCTCGCGGCCAGGCGCGCCGCCGCCTCCTCTTCCACAAGGACCGCGAACGCCGGCCGATGTTCCATGCACTGCGCAAAAAGCCGTTCGTCGTCGCTGCGTGCCGTCAACGCCACCACCGGGAACCGCCCGGGGTTTTCCGCCACCACCGCGAGCGTATTCTCACCGATGCTGCCCGTGGCCCCCAGGATCACCAGTCCGTCACCGTGCATCTTCACCCCCCCAGCCAGCCGAGACCCAGCAGGAACAGCGGCGCTGCGGCAGACAGGCTGTCGATACGATCAAGGATGCCCCCATGCCCCGGAAACAGTCGGCCACTGTCCTTCAGGCCGGCATTGCGCTTGAACATCGACACCGTCAGGTCGCCGAGCACCGAAATCATCACCAGCGCCGGCGTCAGCAGCAGAAGCCCCGCCAACGGCAGGGACAGCCAGTGTGCTCCCGCGGCCGCCACCAGCGTCGCGGCGACCAGCCCTCCGAGCACGCCCTCCCAGGTCTTGCCCGGACTGACCTGCGGCGCGAGTTTCACCCGTCCGAACGCCCGACCCGCGAAATAGGCCCCGATGTCAGCCGCCCAGACGATGACCAGCAACAGCAGCACCAGCAGCGGGCCATCGCCCGGCCGCGTCACCAGTACGCTCAGCACCAGCCAAAGCGGCAACAACACCGCCAGCCCGCACAGGGCCGCGAGCTGCTGGCCGATGGGCCGGGGGAAACGCAGCACCCAGGCGAAAGCCAGCCCCCACCACGCCAGCGCAACCCACAGCAGCGGCCGCGGGTCGGTGGTCAGCTCGGTGGTGAGCAACACCAGCACACCTGCCAGGCCCACCAGGCCCACGTAGGCCACGCGCGGCAGCGTCCGCACCAGCCCGAGGAAACGGCTCCACTCCCACGCGCCCGCCAGCACCGCCGCGGCCACCGCCAACGCAGCGGCCACCGGCGGCAGCACGAACAGCACCACCAGAAGAACCGCGACCAGGATGATCGCGGTGACTACACGGGCGCGCAGCATGTCAGCGGCTGGCCTCCGTCACCTGCGGCAGTGCGTCGGCCTGCAGCTGCTCGTCGGTGCGGCCGAAGCGGCGGCGGCGGGCCGCGAACTCGGCCAGCGCCGCGTCGAAGTCCCCGGTGGTGAACGCCGGCCAGAGCCGGGGCGTGAAATAGAGCTCGGCGTAGGCCAGATCCCAGAGCAGGAAGTTGCTGATGCGCTGTTCGCCGCCGGTACGGATCAGCAGGTCCACCCCCGGGAGACCGGCCAGCGCACGCTGGTCCTCGAATACGGCCTGGTCGATCGCCTCCGGCGACAGCTCACCGCGGGCCACCCGCTGGGCGAGCCCGCGCGCGGCCTGGACCATGTCCCACTGGCCACCGTAGGCCGCGGCCACCACCAGCACCAGACCGGTATTCTCGCGGGTGCGCATCTCGGCGGCGGACAGACGCTGCTGCAGTGCCGGTGCCAGGCGCTCGCGCTCACCGATGAACCGCAGCCGCACACGATTGGCATGCAGCTCGTCGAGTTCCCGGTCCAGGGCCTCGAGAAACAGCGTCATCAGGCGCGAGACCTCCTCGCGCGGCCTGCGCCAGTTCTCGCTGCTGAAGGCGAACAGGGTCAGCACCTTCACGCCACGGCGCGCCGCCTGCTCCACGCACTGGCGCACCGGGCGCACGCCGGCGCTGTGACCGGCATGCCGGGGAAGCCCGCGGGCGCGTGCCCAACGACCGTTGCCATCCATGATGATGGCCACGTGCGCCGGGACAGCGCCGCCGTTCGCGCCGTGTTCCGTGCTCACCCGGTGCTCCCCTGAAGACCGGCGCCCAAGGCGCTCAGATCTCCATCAGCTCGGCTTCCTTCTCGGCCAGCACCTCGTCGATCTCCGCGACGAAGCGATCGGTCAGCTTCTGGATCTCCTCCTGGGCACGGCGCTCGTCGTCCTCGCTGATGAGCTTTTCCTTCTGCAGCTCCTTGAGGTCGCCGATGGCATCGCGACGGATGTTGCGCACGGCGACGCGGCCGCCCTCGGCCTCGTTGCGCACGATGCGCGTGAGATCGCGCCGTCGCTGCTCGGTGAGCGGCGGCAGCGGCACCCGGATCACCATCCCCGCCGAATTCGGCGTCAGGCCGAGGTCGGAATCGATGATGGCCTTCTCGACCACCGCGACCATGGGCTTCTCCCAGGGCGCCACGGCCAGCGTGCGGGCATCTTCCACGGTGATGTTCGCGACCTGGCGCAGCGGGACGCTCGAACCGTAGTACTCGACGCTGAGCGATTCGAGCAGGCTGGGATGGGCGCGCCCCGTGCGCACCTTGCGCAGGTCGTTACGCAGCGACTCCACGCTTTTTTTCATGCGCGTAGCGGCGTCTTTCTTGATGTCTTCGATCATGCCTGTGTCTCCGCTGGACATCCGGGTCCGGCCCGGCGGGGGTCATCCGTTCGCCACCTGGCTCCCGATCGGCTCGCCCAGCATCATGCGCATCAGGTCGCCCTCCCGGTTCAGGTTGAATACCTGCAGCGGGAGATCGTTGTCCCGGCACATGACGATGGCGGTGGCGTCCATCACCTGGAGATCCTCGCGCAGCACGCGCTCGAAGGACAGTGAGGGGTAGTGCTCGGCATCGGGGTAGCGCACAGGATCGCGGCTGTAGATGCCGTCGACCTTGGTCGCCTTGATCAGCACGTCCGCACCGATCTCGATGGCCCGCAGGCTGGCGGCGGTATCGGTAGTGAAAAACGGGTTGCCGGTGCCGGCCGCGAAGATCACCACGCGGTTCTTCTCGAGATGGCGGATGGCACGTCGGCGAATGTAGTCCTCGCAGACTTCGTGGATCTTCAGTGCGGACATCACCCGGGCATACACGCCGAGCCGCTCGAGCGCATCCTGCAGGGCCAGGGAATTGATGACCGTGGCCAGCATGCCCATGTGATCACCGGTCACCCGGTCCATGCCGCCCTCGGCCAGCCCGGCGCCGCGGAAGATGTTGCCGCCGCCGATCACCACCCCGACCTGCACGCCCAGGGCACGCACTTCGCTGATCTCGCGGGCCACCCGGCGGATCATCGCCGGGTCGATCCCGTAATCCATTTCGCCCAGCAGCGCCTCGCCACTGAGCTTGAGCAGGATCCGGCGGTAGACAGGCTGGGCGTCGGTCATGGCGTCCTCTCGGCTGGCGGCATTCTAGCCGATCCGGAAGCGTCTGCGTCAGCCGCCGCGCACCTGGGCCATGACCTCTTCGACGAAATTGTCCTGCTTCTTCTCGATGCCCTCGCCCACCTCGAAGCGCACGAAACCGTGCACCGAGGCGCCCGCAGCCTTCAGCAGCTTCTCGACCTTGACATCGGGATCCTTGACGAAAGGCTGACCGAGCAGCGTGATCTCCCCCAGGTACTTGCGCACCCGGCCCTCGACCATCTTCTGCACGATCTCCTCGGGCTTGCCTTCCTGGCGGGCCTGCTCGAGCAGGATCTCGCGCTCCTTGGCGAGTACCTCCGGGTCGACCTGGTCGGCTGAGACGCAGGCCGGATTGGTGGCGGCCACATGCATTGCCAGATCCTTCGCCAGCGCCTCATCACCACCTTCGACGTCGATCACCACGCCGATCCGGGCGCCGTGCACGTAGCTGGCCAGCTGACCTGCCGGCTCGACCACCGTGAACCGGCGCACGCCGATGTTCTCGCCGATCTTGGCCACCAGGTCGGTGCGCCGCTGCTCGAGCGTCGTGCCGTCGACGTCCTGCGCCATCAGCGCGGCGACGTCCGCCGGGCGGCCGGTCAGCACGGCCTGGGCCACCAGCTCGGCGAAGCCCGTGAAATTGTCGTCGTTGGCGACGAAGTCGGTTTCGCAGTTGATCTCGACGATCACGGCGGCGCCGTCGTGCTCGTGCACCACGATGCGGCCCTCGGCCGCCACGCGCCCGGCTTTCTTGTCGGCTTTTGCCTGGCCGGACTTGCGCAGGACCTCTACGGCCTGCTCCAGGTCACCACCGGCCTCCACCAGTGCCTTCTTGCACTCCATCATGCCGGCGCCGGTGCGCTCGCGCAGGGCCTTCACTTGTGCTGCGGAAATCGCCATTGCTCATCATCCTCGTCAATCGGTACTGCCCGGGCCTGCGAGAGCTCGGGCGCGAATCGGGGGCAGGCCGGCGCCGGCTGCGCCGGCCCTGCGGCCGGATGCCAGGGCTCAATTCGCCTCGGCACCCTCCCCGGCGGGGGCATCGCCCGCAGGCGCCTCCGCTGCGGGCGTCTCCGCTGCCGGAGCATCGGCCTTCGGGGCCGGGGCATCGGCCTTCGGGGTGGCCGGGGCGGCCTCGCTCCTGCCGGCGCCTCCACCGGTCTTGCGGCGTCGCCCACGGGCGGCATCGGCGCGGGGCTTGCCCTGCTCGTCGAGCTCCACGAAGTCGTCGTCACTGGTCGCCACCTGCGGCACGGCGGCACGGCCGTCGAGCACCGCATCGGACACCCCGCGGGTGTACAGCTGGATAGCGCGCATGGCGTCATCGTTGCCCGGGATCGGGTAGTCGATGGTCTCGGGCGAGCAGTTGGTATCCACCACCGCGACGACCGGAATCCCGAGCTTGGCCGCCTCGCGCAGCGCGATGTCCTCGTGCCCGACGTCAATGATGAACAGCGCGTCCGGCAGGGCGCCCATGTCCTTGATGCCGCCGAGACTGCGCTCAAGCTTGTCCATCTCGCGACGGAGCATGAGCACTTCCTTCTTGGTCAGCTGCTCGAAGGTGCCGTTTTCCTGCATCTCGGCGAGCTCCTGCAGGCGGCGGATCGACTGGCGGATGGTCTTGAAGTTGGTCAGCATGCCGCCGAGCCAGCGGTGGCTGACGAACGGCATGCCGCAACGCTCGGCCTCGGCGCGGATCGCCTCGCGCGCGGCCCGCTTGGTGCCCACGAACAGCAGGGTGCCGCCGTCCGCGGCCAGCTTCTTCACGAAGCCCATGGCGTCGCGGTATAGAGGCAGCGACTTCTCGAGATTGATGATGTGGATCTTGTTACGTTCGCCGAAGATGAACGGCGCCATCTTCGGGTTCCAGTAACGGGTCTGGTGGCCGAAGTGCACGCCGGCCTCCAGCATCTGGCGCATGGATACGTCTGTCACGTTGTGTCTCCTCGGGTTAAGCCTCCACGAGCCCCATGTCGCAACCCGGGAGCGTGAACGCCCGGGCACCCGGCGGCATGTGCCGGCCCGTGTGTGGAGTGGTTTGGATTTCAGATTGCCTTGCAGGCGGCGGCTTTATACCATGGGCTGCTTTGTCATCACAATGACTTGCGCCGGGTCCGGCGCGGGCGGTGGGATTGACAACAGGCCGGCCGGGCAGGCGTCAGGGATAGAGGGCATGGAGGCATCGGTTCACATCAAGTCACCGGAGGAGCAGGCGCTCATGCGGGTGGCCGGGCGGCTTGCCGCCGAGGTGCTCGACATGATCGGTGAACATGTCCGTCCGGGCGTGACCACCGCCGAACTTGACGCGATCTGCCACGATTACATCGTCAACACCCAGGGGGCGGTCCCTGCGCCACTCAACTACCGTGGCTTCCCGAAGTCGATCTGCACATCGGTCAACCATGTCGTCTGCCACGGCATCCCGGGCGACCGGCGCCTGCGCGACGGCGACATCGTCAACATCGACATCACCGTCATCAAGGACGGCTTCCACGGCGACACCAGCCGCATGTTCTACGTCGGCGAGCCTCCGGTGGTCGGCCGACGGGTCTCGGAAATCGCTCACGAGGCCATGTGCCGAGGTATTGCCATGGTCAGGCCCGGCGCGCGCCTCGGTGACATCGGCCACGCCATCCAGAGCTTCGTCGAGGCCGAGCGCTGCTCGGTGGTGCGGGAATACTGCGGTCACGGCATCGGCCGGGTGTTTCACGAGGACCCGCAGGTGCTGCATTACGGCCAGCCCGACACCGGGCTCGAGCTCGTGCCTGGCATGACCTTCACCATCGAACCCATGGTCAACGCCGGCCGCCGCCACGTGAAGCTGCTGCGCGACGGCTGGACGGTGGTGACCAAGGACCACTCGCTGTCGGCGCAGTGGGAGCATACCGTGCTGGTCACAGAGGACGGCCACGAGGTGCTCACGCTGGGCGCCAGCGGCCAGGTCTAGGCGCGTCGCGTGAGTGTCCCGGCAGCGGACGCGCACAACGGATGGCCCCTCCGGCTCGACCTCGAGGGCGCGCCGGGTGAGGCTCCGGCGGAGCGGCTGCGGCGGTTCCGCGAGGTGCTCGCCGCCGAGAGCGCGCGCATGGAACAGGCGTTCCGCGACGGGGTGCCGGTCGAGTCGCTGGTCGCAGGCCGCGCCGCGCTGATCGATGCACTCCTGCTTGCGGCCTGGCAGACGTCGGCCGGTCCGCTGGCCGGAACGGCCGCGCTGGTCGCCGTTGGGGGTTACGGGCGCGGGGAGCTCCACCCGGCCTCAGACATCGATCTGATGGTCCTGCTGCCCGACAGCGGCAGCGACGGCCACGAGGGCGCCATCGGCGGGTTCATCGCCCTGCTCTGGGATATCGGCCTCGAGGTCGGGCACAGCGTGCGCACCGTCGAGCAGTGCGCGGCCGAGGCGGCCCGCGACCTCAGCGTCGTCACCACGCTGATGGAGGCGCGCCGGCTGTGCGGGCCGGCAGGACTGGTCGACGACATGCTCGAGCGCATCGGGACCGGGCACATGTGGGATTCCGCGGCGTTCTTCCGCGGCAAGGTGGAGGAACAGCAGGCGCGCCACCACCGCTATCACGACACCGGCTACAACCTCGAGCCGAACGTCAAGGGCTCGCCGGGCGGGCTGCGCGACATCCAGGTCATTGGCTGGATCGCCCAGCGACACTACGGCACGCGCCGTTTCGAGGACCTGGTCCCGTTGGGGGTACTCACCCCGGGGCAGCTGGAGATCTTCCGGCGGGGACTGGGCTTTCTGTGGAAAGTGCGCTGGGGCCTGCATCTGCTGACCGGACGGCGGGAGGACCGGCTGCTGTTCGATCACCAGGTGCGCCTGGCCAAGCTGCTGGGCTACGAGGACGCCAGCTTCACGCTGGCCGTCGAGCAGATGATGCAGCGCTATTACCGCACGGTGATGGAGCTCTCCCGGCTCAACGAGATGCTGCTGCAACTGTTCGAGGAGGCCATCCTGCAGGATCCGGCGGCGCAGCCCCGCATCCTCAACGCCCGTTTCCAGGTGAGGAACGGGTTTCTGTCGGTCCGCGACGACGAGGTCTTCAACCGCGATCCTTCGGCGCTGATGGAGATCTTCCTGGTACTGGAGCAGAACCCCGAGATCCGTGGCGTGGCCGCCCAGACCATCGGGCTGATCAAGCGCAGCCTGCACCTGATCGATGAGGAGTTCCGCCAGAACCCGCGCAACCAGCGGCTGTTCATGGACATCCTGCGAGCCCCGCAGGGCGTGACCCGGCAGCTCCGGCGCATGAATCTCTACGGCGTGCTTGGCCTGTACATCCCGGCCTTCGGACGGATCGTGGGGCGCATGCAGTTCGACCTGTTCCACGTCTACACCGTAGATGCCCACACGCTGTTCGTGGTGGAGAATCTCCGGCGGCTCGCCCTGCCCCGCTTCGACCACCTGCACCCGGAACATTCACGGATCATGCAGGCGCTGCCCAAGCCAGAACTCGCCTACCTCGCCGGGCTGTTTCACGACATCGCCAAGGGCCGCGGCGGCGACCACTCCGAGCTCGGCGCGCTCGACGCCGAAGCCTTCTGCCTCGAACATGGCCTGAGCCCCTATGAGGCGCGGCTGGTCGCCTGGCTGGTGCGCCATCACCTGGTCCTGTCGCTGACCGCCCAGAAAAAGGACATCAGCGACCCCGAGGTGATCGCGGAGTTCGCCCGCCTGGTCGGCGACGAGACGCACCTCGACCATCTCTACGTGCTCACGGTCAGTGACGTCCGGGCCACCAATCCGAAGCTCTGGAATTCCTGGAAGGCCAGCCTGTTTCACGAGCTCTACCACCAGACCCGCCGGGCGCTGCGCCGTGGTCTGGAAAACCCCATCGACGTCGAGCAGCTGATCGACGAGACCCAACGCGAGGCCCGCGACCTGCTGGCCGAGGCCCTGATCGATCCAGTGGCCGCGGAGACCGTCTGGGCACATTTCACCCGCGAGTATTTCCTGCGCCACCAGCCGGCGGAGATCGCCTGGCACACCGGCCTGCTGGCCGGACACGACTGCGGGACCTCGCCGCTGGTGGCGTTGAAGGCGGAGCCGGTCGGCGGTGCGACCGCCGTGATGGTGTGCTCGTCCTACGAGCTCGACAGCTTCGCGCGGGTCACCGCCGTGCTCGACGAACTCGGCCTGAACATCGTCGATGCCCGCATCGTGCCGATGGCCGACGGCCGCAGCCTCGACACCTACACCGTGCTGGGTGCCGACGGATCGCCGGTGGCCGAAGACTTCATCGAAGATATCGCCGCGCGTCTCGCGCGCGGACTCGCCGCCGAGGATCTTTCCCGTGTCAACGTCACCCGCCGACCACCACGGCAGGTTCGGGCGTTCAACACGCCGCTGGAAATCCGCTTCGCCGAGGATACCGCGGCGGGCCGCACGGTACTGGAACTCGTGGCCGCCGACCGGCCGGGCCTGCTCTATCGGGTCGGCCGGGTGTTCCGTCGTTACCAGGTCGATGTCCGCAACGCGCGTATCGCCACCGTGGGCGAGCGCGCCGAAGACGTCTTCTACGTGACCGATCGCGCAGGCCACCCGCTGTCGCCTGCGCTGAAGGAAAAGCTGAGCGGTGCACTCGCCGAAGCGCTGGACGAGAGTAACGGCAACGGGAATGGGAATGGCAACGGAGCCGCGGCATGAACCCCGACCTTGGCCGCCTGTACCCCTACCCTTTCGAACGTCTTAACGCGCTCAAGGCCGCAGCCCCCGCGCCGGATCCGGCGCTCGAGCATATCTCGCTGTCGATCGGTGAGCCGCGACATGCCCCGCCGGGCTTCGTGGTCGAAGCCCTGACCCGCGCCCTGCCGACGGGACTCGGCGCCTACCCGGTGTCCCGAGGGCTCGCGCGGTTGCGCGAAGCTGCCGCCGGCTGGCTGGAGCGACGTTACCGGCTTGGTCCGGGTGCGCTCGACCCGGACACCCAGGTCCTGCCGGTCAACGGCACCCGCGAGGCGCTGTTCTCGTTCGCCCAGGCCGTGGTCACCCGTCAGCAGGACGCGCGCGTGGCCATGCCGAACCCCTTCTACCAGATCTACGAGGGCGCGGCCCTGCTTGCAGGCGCCACGCCACTGTATCTCGACTGCACCGAAGACAACGGCTTCGTCCCGGACTTCGAGCAGGTGCCCGCCGAGACCTGGCGGCAGGTTCAGCTGCTCTATCTCTGCTCCCCCGGCAACCCCACGGGCGAGGTGATCCCGGCCGCCACCCTGGCGCGGGTGCTCGCGCTGGCGGACGAACACGACTTCGTGATCGCGGCCGACGAATGCTATGCGGAAATCTATCTGGACGAGTCGGCGCCGCCGCCGGGCCTGCTGGAAGTCTGCCGGCAGCTCGGTCGGGACGACTACCGGCGGGTGGTGGTCTTCCACAGCCTCTCCAAGCGCTCCAACCTGCCCGGCCTGCGCTCGGGGTTCGTCGCCGGCGATGCTGACATTCTCCACGAATACGCGCTGTACCGGACCTATCACGGCTGCGCGGTACCGAACGCCACACAGCTCGCGAGCGCCGAGGCCTGGGACGACGACGCCCATGTCGCCGCCAACCGCGCCCTCTATCGCGAGAAGTTCGACGCGGTGGTGCCGCTGCTCTCGCCCTGGCTGGCACTGCGTCGCCCCCCGGCGGGGTTTTATCTCTGGCCCCGCGTCGCCGGTGATGACACGGCCGTGGCCGCCGCGCTGTGGAGCGAGTGTCACCTGACGGTGCTGCCAGGCAGTTTTCTGGCACGGGACACTGCCGCCGGCAACCCGGGCCAGGGGCGCCTGCGGCTCTCACTGGTCGCCGAGCCGGGCGCCTGCATCGAGGCCGCGCAGCGCATCCGCGACTGGTGCGCACACCACGGACACCGAACCGTGGCCGCCTGAGCACAGCCGGCCACGAGACCCCTTGAGACTCCGCCTGGACATGGAGGACACGATGCAGGCACTGGCACAGACGATCGAAGCCGCGTGGGAAGAGCGCGGCAGCTACCGGCCCGGACACGTGCCGGGCGAAGTGGCCAACGCGATCAGCGAGGCGATCGCGGCGCTGGACGAAGGCCGCGCCAGGGTTGCCGAGAAGATCGACGGCGAATGGCAGGTTCACCAGTGGCTCAAGAAAGCCGTACTGCTGTACTTCCGCACCCACGACAACCACGCGGTACAGGGCGGCGCCACCCGGTATTTCGACAAGGTTCCGCTGAAGTACGCCGGCTACGATGAGGCACGCTTCCGGTCCGATGGCGTGCGCGTCGTCCCCGATGCGCTGGTGCGCCGGGGCGCCTACATCGCCCGTGATGTGGTGCTCATGCCCTCCTACGTCAACATCGGCGCGTTCGTTGATTCCGGCACCATGGTCGACACCTGGGCGACGGTGGGCAGCTGCGCGCAGATCGGGCGCAACGTCCACCTCTCCGGCGGCGCAGGTATCGGCGGGGTACTCGAGCCGCTGCAGGCCAACCCGACGATCATCGAGGACGACTGCTTCATCGGCGCGCGCTCGGAAATCGTGGAGGGCGTGATCGTCGAGCAGGGCGCGGTGATTTCCATGGGGGTGTTCATCGGTCAGAGCACGCGCATCTACGACCGCGAGCGCGACGAGGTGCTCCGTGGCCGTGTCCCGGCCGGAAGCGTGGTGGTCCCGGGCACGCTGCCCTCTTCGGACGGTCGCTGTCAGCTCTATGCAGCCATCATCGTCAAGCGGGTGGACGAGAAGACCCGCGCGAAGACCAGCCTGAACGAACTGCTTCGCCTGGCCGAGTGAGCCACCCGTGATGCTCGAGGTGTACGGACTGACCCACTGTGACAGCTGCCGCGCCGCACGACGGGCCCTGAGCGAGGCGGGTGTCGCGCATACCTTCATCGACCTGCGCACGACGCCGCCCGACCGCGACACCCTGAACCACTGGCTGGCGGTGCTCGGCGAGCAGGCGCTGGTCAACCGGCGCAGCACCACGTGGCGCGGCCTCGACGAGGCCGCACGTCAGCGCCCGGCCGCCGAACTGCTGGCGGCCGAGCCCACGTTGATCAAGCGACCGGTGCTGGTCGAGGGTACACGGGTACACTGCGGGGGCCGGGCACCGGACTGGCTGGCCTTCGCACAGGCCCCCTGAGGACCCGGCGGTGAAAGCTTCCACCCACGCGCACGCAGACAAGGACGACGCATGCCCATCGATACGCTCGAACTGACCCAGGCACTGATCCGCCGGCCTTCGGTCACTCCGCAGGATGCGGGCTGCCAGGGCCTGCTCGGCGAACACCTGGCACGGCTGGGGTTCCGGCTGGAGCCGCTGCGCTTCGGCGACACCGACAACCTCTGGGCGCGTCTGGGCGACACGGGGCCGGTGTTCTGTTTTGCCGGACACACCGACGTGGTGCCGCCGGGGCCACTGGAGCAGTGGAGTCTCGATCCGTTCGTACCGGAGATCCGTGACGGGCTGCTATACGGGCGCGGGGCCGCGGACATGAAGGCGAGTCTGGCGGCGATGGTCGGCGCGGTGGAGGACTTCCTCGCCGCCACCCCCTCGCCACGTGGCTCGATCGCCTTCCTCATCACCAGCGACGAGGAAGGCCCGGCCACCGACGGTACGGTCAGGGTGATGGAAACCCTGCAGGCACGCGGTGAGCACATCGACTGGTGCGTGGTCGGCGAACCGTCCAGTCATCAGGTGCTGGGGGACATGGTCCGTATCGGGCGACGAGGATCGCTGTCCGGGATCATCACCATCGAGGGCGTTCAGGGTCACGTCGCCTATCCGCAGCTGGTGCACAATCCGATCCACGACTTCGCCCGGTTCATTGCCCGGCTCGCCGCGAAACCGCTGGACGACGGCAACACGTTCTTCCCGCCGACCAGCTTCCAGACCGTGTGGGTGGAGGCCGGCACCGGCGCGCCGAATGTCGTGCCGGGGCAGCTGCGGGCGCGCTTCAACTTCCGCTACTCCACCGAGTGGTCACACCAGACGCTGCGCACCCACATCGAGACGCTGCTGGCGGAGCTGGGGATCAGGCACACGCTGGACTGGCGACTGGCAGGAGAGCCATTCCTCACCCGGGAGGGCACCCTGACGGCGGCCGTCCAGGAGGCGGTACGCGGCGTGCTCGGCATGGAGACCGAACTCTCGACGGGCGGGGGCACCTCTGACGGGCGCTTCATTGCGCCCTACGGCGTCGACGTGGTGGAACTGGGTCCGATCAACGCCAGCATCCACAAGATCGACGAACACGTGCGGGTCGAGGACATCGATCGCCTGCGCCGCACTTATGCCGACATCCTCTCCCGGCTGCTCGGCTGAGGGCCGCCCAGCCAGTTGCCGACCACGCCAAAGACACCGAGACCCAGGCAGGCCAGCAATACCCAGGCGGGCATCGACAGGCCGAGAAAGGCCCAGTCGATCTCGGCGCACTCGCCCGAGCCGCTGAAGACCATCATGACGGCCTCGTGCAGCGGGAAGACGTCGAGCATGAAATCCAGCCCGGGGCCGCATGCCGGGACCTCGTCTTCCGGCAAGCCCTGCAGGCGCACATGCTGGCCGGCCACTGCCACGCCCCCGCCGGCCGCGACCGCCAGCAGCCCCGCATACAGTCGCGCACCCAGCCGCCCGCGCGGGTGATGCAGCGCGGCGGCGAGAAACACCAGACCGAGCGAGATCACGGCGACGCGCTGGAACACGCACAGTGGACAGGGCTCCAGCCCGAGCACCACCTCGGCGTACAGCGCATAGGTCATCAGCGCCGCGCAGGCCAGGAAACCCAGTCCGTTCACCCAGCGGCGATTGCGCAGCAGCCCCATCAGCCCTGCCCGTCCACCACGCCCGGGGCGAATTCGCGTGCGACCCGCTGCTCGTCCAGGTGACGGACATCGCGCCCATGCACCATGTAGATGACGTACTCGCAGATGTTCTTGGCATGGTCGCCGATCCGCTCCAGTGAGCGGGCGACCCAGGTGACGTTCATCACCCGGCTGATGGTGCGCGGGTCTTCCATCATGAAGGTGATGCACTGGCGGGTGATGCTGTCGTACTCGCGGTCGATGGCCTGGTCCATGGCCAGGGTCTCGACTGCCGCCCGGGTGTCGAGCCGGGCCAGTGCGTCGAGCGCCGCGCGCAGCATCTCCTGCACATGGCCAGCGAGGCTCGCCAGTTCGCGGTAGCGGTCCGCCGGGCGCTCCATGGTCGCCAGCCGCGCAGCCAGCGTGGCGATCTTCTCCGCCTCGTCGCCGATGCGCTCGAGATCGGTGATGGCCTTGATGATGGCCATGATCAGACGCAGATCACCGGCCGCGGGCTGGCGGGTGGCGATGATGCGGCTGCAGGCCTGGTCGATCTCGATTTCCATGCGGTCCACGCGCTGGTCGTCCCGGGCCACCGCCAGACCGAGTTCGCTGTCGCCACGCACCACGGCCTCCACCGCGCGCTGAAGCTGCGACTCGACCAGCCCGCCCATGGCGAGCACGCTGTTGCGCAGCCGGTCGAGATCCTCGTTGAAACGCGAGGAGATGTGATGCCCGAGATCAGCGGTATCCATGGGTGACTCCAGGCGGCAGGCCCGATGCCGTCCGCCGAAGGCAGACTACCATCGCGACGAGCCGGTGCAAGTGACCGGTCGCTCAGCCGGGCGATGGTGCCGCGGCCTCGGCCTCCGGCGGTGGCAGGACCGTCCGTGCGGTCGGAAAATGGCAGATGAAGGTGCTGCCTTCACCCGGCCGGCTGCGGATCTCGAGGCGCCCGCCGTGTCGCAGCAGTGCGTGCTTGACGATGGCCAGGCCAAGCCCTGTCCCGCCCACCTCGCGGGCACGCCCGGAGTCGACGCGGAAGAACCGCTCGGTGATCCTGGGAATGAGTGTCTCAGGAATACCGATGCCGGTGTCGGTGATGCTGAAATGCACGCCTTCCTCGTCCTGCCACCAGCGACACTCGATGCGACCCTCAGGCGGCGTGAACCTCAGCGCATTGTTCAGCAGATTGCTGAACACGGAGTGCAGTTCCTGCTCCTCGCCGCGGACCCGCGCGGTGGTCTCCAGCCGCAGTTCGAGCTCACTTGGCCGCTCCCTCCGGGTGAGCGCCTCGCGGTGCAGCTGGTCGAGCATGTCCGGCACATCGACCGGCTCCTGACCGGCCGGACGCTCGGCCGCCTCCAGGCGCGAGAGCGTGATCAGGTCGTGGACGATGGAATTCATGCGCGCCACCTGGCGCTGCATCTCGGCGACCGGCTGGCGCCAGACCTCGTCGAGACTGCGCTCGTCCCCCAGGCTCTCGAGATACCCCGCGATCACGGTCAGCGGGGAGCGCAGCTCGTGCGACACGTTGGCGACGAAATCCCGACGCATGTGCTCCAGGCGCACTTCGCGGGTGATGTCCTGAACGATCAGCAGCTTCTGCTGGTTGCCATAGGGAATCAGCTGGACCGACAGGTGGGTGTTTCGCCGCGGACCGGGCATCTTCAGCTTTTCGCTGAACTCCGCCTCCTCGATGTAGGCGACGAAATCGGGATGCCTGACAAGGTTGGTGATGTGCTGCCCCTGGTCGCGGGCCGGGTCGAGCCCCAGCAGGCGGCTGGCGGCATCGTTCAGCCAGGCGATCTCCATGTCGGCGTTGAGGATGACGCCTCCGTCGTGCATGGCATCGGTGGAATCCCGGACCTCGCGGAGCAGCCGGTGGAAGCGTTTCTTGCGCCGGCGGGCGCGCTGGCGCAGCTGCATGATGTCGGCATAGATGGCGCCGAGCACGCCGTCAGACTCCGCGCGGCTGCGACGCTTGCCGGTGCGCAGCCAGCGCTCCAGCCCCCAGAGCGAGTACACGAGATAGCCCAGCAGACCAAGCGTCGCGGCGAACAGCCACCAGGCCAGCCCGCCCAGCGTAAGGCCCAGAAACAGCGCGGCCAGCAGTGCCAGCCCGACGCGCCAGGCGAGCGCCGGGAGCAGGCCGGGGGCCATCAGGCCTCCCGCGCCGAGAAACGGTAGCCTGCGCCGCGGACGGTCTGGATCAGGCGGTCGCAGCCCGAGGGTGTCAGAGCCTTGCGCAGGCGGCGAATGTGCACGTCCACGGTCCGCTCTTCCACGTAGACGTTGCCGCCCCACACACGGTCGAGCAGCTGCGTGCGGCTGTAGACACGGTCGGGATGCTGCATGAAGAAGCTCAGCAGGCGGTATTCGGTCGGGCCGAGCGCGACCGGCTCGTCACCGACCGAGACGCGGTGGCCCGCGAGGTCGAGGGTCAGCCCGCCGATGGAGAGGGTGTCGTCTTCGCCACCGCCGTAGCGGCGCAGCACGGCGTTGACTCTCGCCAGCAGCTCCCGCGGCGAGAACGGCTTGACGATGTAGTCGTCCGCCCCGCCCTCCAACCCGGCCACACGATCATCCTCCTCCGCCCGCGCGGTCAGCATGAGGATCGGAATCTCGCGCGTGGCCTCATCGCGCTTGAACTGGCGGGTGAGTTCCAGGCCGCTGATGTCGGGCAGCATCCAGTCCATGAGGATGAGATCAGGGAAACGGTCGGCCACCATGCTGCGGGCGCTGTGGCCGTCCACGGCCTCGCGCAGGGTGAACCCCGCCCGACCCAGGTTGAACACCAGCATCTCGCGGATGGCTTTCTCGTCCTCGACGATCAATATGGTCTTGCCTGTCATGGGATTCCCGTGGCGCACCGTGACCCGTGCGCCATTGAACCGCCAGTGTATTGCAAAGACGTTACAGCCGCAGCCGCTCAGGCAGATCGTCGGGGGGTGGCTACGCGGTCGCGCAGGTACACCGGGGCGATGTCGGCAGGATCGATGGGCACCTCGCCCCCGGCCAGACGCGCCACGGCGAGCGTCGCCACCGCGCCGGCATCTGGGAACAGGCTGGCGTCACAATCGGCGAGCCTCGCCGCAGCCGCCGCCAGCGCCCCGGGATGCGCGGCCCAGCCCGGACCAGCACCCCACCAGGTCCCGGGCGGGACCTCCAGTACCTCGGGGGCGAGCAGCCGCTCTTCGCCCGCGTCCATCAGCCGGCCGTCGCCGTCGAATTCGCAGGCGGCGACATAGAGCTCTCCCATGCGGGCGTCCATGGCCACCAGGACCCGCGGCCAGCCGTGCTCTGCCCAGGCCCGCCAGGCCAGCGCCTGGAGATCGGACACCGCGACCAGCCCCCGCGCTGCGCCCAGCGCCAGCCCCTGGGCGACACTGGCGGCAATGCGCACGCCCGTGAAACCGCCCGGGCCGCGACCGAAGGCAATGGCCTCGACATCAGCCAGCGCAAGCTCGGCCCCGCGCAGCAGGCTGTCGACCATGCCGAGCAGCCGGGCCGAGTGATCGCGGGGCGAGACATGCGAGACCATGCGCAGCACCCCGTCCAGATACAGGGCTGCCGAGCAGTTCTCCGTCGCGGTATCCAGCGCCAGCAGGCGGCATGGGGCGCCGCTCATGTGCCCACCGTCCCGCCGACCTCGGCATCCTCAAGCATCGCCAGTGCCACTTCCAGGCGACGGCTGCGCCGGAACGGCGGCAGCGCATGCAGGAACACCCGTCCGTAGCCGCGCCCGGTCAAACGGGGGTCGCCCAGCATCACCACGCCGCGATCGCCATGATCGCGGATCAGCCGCCCCACCCCCTGCTTCAGGGCGATGACGGCCTGCGGCAGCTGTACGCTGCGAAACGGATCCTGGCCTTCACGGCGTGCCGCCTCCAGCCGCGCCCGCAGCATCGGATCCCCCGGAGAGGCGAACGGCAGACGATCGATCACCACCAGTTTCAATGCATCTCCGCGCACATCCACCCCTTCCCAGAAACTCGCCGCCCCCAGCAGCACCGCCCGGGGCTCACCACGAAAACGCCGGATCAGCTCGCGCCGGGAGGCCGTGCCCTGGACCAGCAGAGTGTAATCGTCGCCACAGTCGGCGAGCAGGCCATGGGCTTCCTCGAGCGCGCGATGGCTGGTGAACAGCAGGAAAGCCCGCCCGCCGGCGGCCGCCAGCAAGGGCCGCGCGGCCGCCACCAGGGCGGCGGTATGTCCCTCGCCGCCGGGCAGGGGCAGACCCTCCGGCAGGTACAGCAAGCCCTGACGCGGATAGTCGAAGGGGCTGGCGAGCACACAGCTGTCGACCTCGTGCAGGCCGAGCCGCCGGGTGAAATGGCTGAAGTCCTCGCCAACGGCCAGGGTCGCCGAGGTGAAGATCCACGCACAGGCCCGCGCCTGCATCACCCCTTCCAGGCGCGCACTGACGTCCCAGGGCGTGAGGTGCAGCACCAGGCCCGTGCGGCTGGTGTCGACCCAGCGCAGCCCGGCTTCCGCGTCTGCCGCCAGCAGCTGCTCCAGCCGCCCGAGCTGTGCGGCGGCGCGTTCGGCGCAGCGCTCCAGGCCGGCGTCATGGTCGCCCAGGCGCTCGAGGTCTTCAGCCAGTGCGCCGAGCGCTTCGGCCAGCTGCTCGAGTGCCGGGGCTGCGGCGGCCGGCAGGCTGGTCCAGTCCTGGCGGCCGGTGCCCGGCCCGAGCGCAAGACGCAGTTCACGCAGGGCCAGCACCAGACGGTCACAGCGCTGCTCGAGTCCGGCCTGCAGGCCGGCACCGCGGGCCGCTTCCAGCCGGGCGTCGCGCAGCAGCGCCTCCAGCCCTCGCGAGGACAGCGCCACGCCGAAGAACTGCACGGCCGTATCCGGCAACTGATGGGCCTCGTCGACGATCACCGCATCGGCGCCCGGAAGCAGTTCGGCGAAGCCGTCTTCCTTGAGCGCCAGGTCGGCCAGCAACAGATGATGGTTGACCACCACCACCTGCGCCTCCTGCGCCTGGCGCCGGGCCCGGACGACATGGCAGCGATGGTAATGGTCGCAGCGCGTGCCCAGGCAGTTGTCCAGCGTCGAGGTCACCAGCGGCCACAGCCGGCTGCCTTCGTCGACCCCCTCGACCTCGGCGATGTCACCGGTGGCGGTGACGCCCGCCCAGTCGCGCACCCGCGCGAGCTCGGCCACCTGGGCACGGCTGGAGAGCCGGGTCTCGCCACTGTCGGCGAGCGCCAGGCGGTGCAGACACAGGTAGTTGCTCCGGCCCTTCAGCAGGGCGGTGGCCACGGGACGTCCCAGCGCCGCACACACCGTGGGAAGATCCCGCTCGTAGAGCTGATCCTGGAGGTTGCGGGTACCGGTAGAGACGATGATGCGCCGTCCGGAGAGCAACGCCGGCACCAGATAGGCGAAGGTCTTGCCGATCCCCGTGCCGGCCTCGATCACCAGGCTGCGCTGGTGCTCGAGTGCATCGGCCACGCGCGCGGCCATGACCTGCTGCTCCGGCCGCGGCGCAAAGCCCTCGACCGCCTGGGCCAGCGGCGAGCCCGCCGAGAATTCCTGGGCCCAGTCGTTCATGGGGGCGACACTATACCGTGGGTCCCCGCGCGCTGCGTGGCGAGAATCCGGCACCAGACCGTCAATTCGGCATACGTCGCCGGCTTATGTGCATCAGGGGGCGGCAGGCGGCGGCTGCAGGGGTATAATCCGCGGTCTTTCGCACCGGTCTCCACCGGCCACCCGTCCGCTGCTGCCGAGAATCATGACCACCACCAACGATCAGCTGATATCTTGGGTCGACGAGGTCGCCCGCCTCACCCGCCCCGCCAGGGTCCACTGGTGCGACGGCTCGGAAGCCGAACGCGAGCAGCTCATCGCCCAGATGCTCGAGTCCGGCGAACTGCTCGAACTGAACCAGGACACCCATCCCAACTGCTACCTGCACCGCTCGGACCCGAGCGATGTCGCGCGGGTCGAACACCTGACCTTCGTGTGCACCACCGACCCGGAGGACGCCGGCCCCAACAACCACTGGATGGCACCCGACCAGGCTCACGGGCAGATGGATGCGCTGTTCGAGGGCTGCATGGAAGGCCGCACGCTCTACGTGGTCCCCTACTGCATGGGCCCCATCGACTCGCCCTACGCGCGCTGCGGTGTCGAGATCACCGACAGTCCCTACGTGGTGGTGAACATGGGCCTGATGACCCGCATGGGCCGCAAGGCGCTCGCGCGGATCGAGCGCGGCGAGCGGTTCGTACGCGGGCTGCACTCGATCGGCGAACTCGACCCCGAGCGCCGTTTCATCATGCACTTCCCCGAAGAGCTGACCATCAAGAGCTACGGTTCCGGCTATGGCGGCAACGCGCTGCTGGGCAAGAAATGCCATGCACTGCGCATCGCCAGCTGGCAGGCGCGCGAGGAAGGCTGGCTGGCCGAGCACATGCTCATCGTCGGGGTGGAAAGCCCAGAAGGCGAGACCCACTACCTGGCCTGCGCCTTCCCGTCGGCCTGCGGCAAGACCAACCTCGCGATGCTGCTGCCACCCGAGTCGCACGCCGGCTGGAAGATCTGGACGGTCGGTGACGATATCGCCTGGCTGCATGTCGACGGGTCGGGTCAGCTGCGTGCCATCAACCCGGAAGCGGGCTACTTTGGCGTGGTTCCCGGCACCAACGCGAAAACCAACCGCAACGCCTTCGACATGATCCGCCGCGATGCGATTTTCACCAACGTGGCAGTCACGGCAGACAACCAGCCCTGGTGGGAGGACAAGGGCCACGGCGACCCCGAGCTGGACTGGCAGGGCCGCCCCTGGGCCCCCGGCAACGGCAAGGCGGCTCATCCGAATTCACGGTTTACCGTCTCCGCGCAGCAGAACCCGGCCTGGTCACCCCGCGCCGAAGACCCGGCAGGCGTGCCGATCTCGGCCATCGTGTTCGGCGGCCGTCGCCGCGAACTCGCCCCGCTGGTCTATGAGGCGCGCGACTGGCGACACGGCGTGCTGGTCGGCGCGGGCATGGCCTCGGAGACCACCGCGGCGGCCACCGCACAGGT
This sequence comes from Gammaproteobacteria bacterium, assembly GCA_007127715.1. Classification (GTDB taxonomy): domain Bacteria; phylum Pseudomonadota; class Gammaproteobacteria; order Steroidobacterales; family PWYM01; genus PWYM01. The sequence continues at coordinate 33,035 of SKYU01000033.1, forward strand.
CGGCGTGGTCCGGCGCGACCCGATGGCGATGAAGCCCTTCTGCGGCTACAACTTCGCCGACTACTGGTCGCACTGGCTGTCGATCGGTGAGCGCACGACCACGCCGCCGAAAGTCTTTCACGTCAACTGGTTCCGCCAGAATGGCGAGGGCCGTTTCCTGTGGCCCGGCTTCGGCGAGAACCTGCGGGTCCTGCGCTGGATCATCGACCGCTGCGCCGGGCGTGCCGAGGCCCGGGACACGGCGATCGGGTGGCTGCCCGGACCGACGGACATCGACGTCGAGGGGCTGGACATCGATCCGCAGACGCTCGAGTCACTGCTGGCGGTCGATGCGCCAGCCTGGCGCGAGGAACTGACGCAGATCGGCGACTACCTTGACGGGTTCGGAGACCGGGTTCCCGAGGCGCTGCGCGAGGTGCGCGAGCAGGTCCTGGCGCGGCTGAAATAGACCGCTCAGCTGTCCAGCAGGTCGTAGTGGATGGACATCGGCGAGTCGGCCGCGGGCGCGCGGCCGAGGCCGATGCTGCCGGCACCGCTCAGGGGGGTGGAGTCCCGACGCACGAAGATCTCCTCGCCATCGGCGGTGTGGATGAACGTGCCGTTGGTGCTCTGGTCGACCAGCATGAACTTGTGCCGGTCGATGTCGATCCGCGCATGCAGCCGCGAGATCAGTGAACCCTTGATCACCAGGTCGTTGTCCTCCGCGCGGCCCATGCTCACCTGCTGACGTCCTCCGCTGCCGAGCAGCAGTTCCCGGCTGCCGAGCCGGAGTCGCAGACGTGCCGGGCGACGGTTCGGACCGCTGTCCCAGCCGCCGGGGATGGGCAGCATGCTGGTCGCCTCCTCGGGCTGCCAGAGCACCTCGAACACCGCCACCTCACCGCTCTGACCGCGCACCGTGGCGACATCGATCTGACGGACCAGCGGCTGCCACTCGGGCGAGAGCCGGCTCACGGTGTCCTCCGTGGTGAGGATCTGACCGGCCTTGGCCTGGCTGGTCATGCGGTTGGCCATATGCACGGCCACGCCGAAGATGTCGCGCTGCTCGCGCACCACCGGGCCGAAATGACAGCCCACGCGGATGGCGACATGACCACCATCGGACAGCAGCTCGGCATCCCGGCTGATGCGCTGCTGCATCTGTCGCGCGGCGGTCATGGCGGCATCCGGGGTGTCGAAGGTGGCCATGACCTCGTCGCCGATGGTCTTGATCACACGACCGCCCGCCGCCTCGGTCTCCTCACGCATGATGTCGACGCAGCGGCCGACCACCTCGCGCGCACGCAGGTCACCGAGCTGCTCGTAGAGCCGCGTGCTGCCGACCACGTCGGCAAAGAGGATGGCGGTATCGGTTTCCTGGCTCATGCGGGCCTCCGCAGCCCCCGGGGTCAGGTGGACTTCTCGGCGACGATATAGGCGATCCAGGCCGGGTCGTTGAGGCCACGTGCCGACTCGGCGTATTCGCCGGTGCCCTCGCCGTCCTCGTCCTCGGTCTCCCAGTAGGTCCGCAGCCTCGCAAACCCCGCCTCGGTCAGCAACTCGAGAATCTCGGGCAGGGTCCAGAGCCGCCAGGCGTAGCTGAAGGCACGGCGCAGCCGGGAGCCGTCGGGAAACCGGAAGTGGATGTGACAGACGCATTCGGCGGTCACCGGATCGAACTCCGTCTGCTCCCAGACATAGGTGAACCCGTCGTGGCGGGTCTTCTCCTTGCCCATCACGTAGCTTTCCGAGCCCCCGAAAATATCGAGAAACATGATGCCGTCGTCAGCGAGCGCCTCTCGCGCGCGCTCGAAGTAGCGGCGCATCTGCTCGCGGGTGCGGAAGGTCCAGTAGCTGAAATTGAACGCCGTGAGCGCGTCGACCGGCTCGGTGGTGACCGTGAGTACGTCGCCGTTCAGCAGTCGAACCCGTTGCCGCTCAGTCGGCGAGAGCCGCGACAGACGGTGCTCCCGTCCCCAGGCCAGTACCTCGCCGTCGATATCCACACCGATGGAGAACCTGTCCTCGCCACCACGCACCCACTGGCAGGCCGCACTGGCCGTGCCGCAGAAGTCCTCGCGCAGTCCGCGTGGGGCGCGCCCGCGCAGCGCCTGGTAGGTGGCGGCCACGAAGCGGGTCTCCTCGACCACGTCCTGCACGGACGCCTCGTAGAGTTCATGGCGATCGGCCTGCTCGGCCATCGAAGGTGCCTGACGCGCTGCCGTGCGCTTGAGATTGCGTTTTCCCACCGGGCTGGCTCTCCCCTGCCTGCGCCCGAAGCGGCGCCTTCCGGGGATTGTATGCCAGATCGCTCGCCACGCCGACTCCGGGATGACAATGGGCGGCACTGGCGAGCAGGGTATCGGGGGATGCCGCGGGGTCACGACAGGCCTCGCTCAGCGCGCGGCGGAAGGCCCGGGCCCCGGGCTGGCCGGCATACAGACCGAGCACATGCCGGGCGATGCTCCAAAGCCGCGTGCCCCGGGCACGTTCGCGCCCGGCGTACGCAGCCAGGGCCAGGAGTGCCTCCTCGCGGGTATCCACCCCGCCCGGGCCACACAGCTGCCGGTGCAGACCCACCAGCGACCAGGGCCGCTCGTAGGCCTCGCGGCCCAGCATCACGCCATCGACACGTTCCAGATGCGCCCTCGCGGACACGGCATCACGAATGCCGCCGTTCAGCACGATGGTCAGCGCGGGGAACAGGGCCTTCATGCGGTAGGCCCGCCCGTAGTCCAGTGGCGGCACCTCGCGATTCTGTTTCGGCGACAGGCCCTGCAGCCAGGCTTTTCGTGCGTGCAGGATGAACACCTCGCAGCCGGCCGCGGCCACCGTATCGATGAATGACCGCAGATAGTCGTCGCTGTCGAGTTCGTCCACCCCCAGGCGGGTCTTGACCGTCACCGGGATCTGCACGGCGGCGCGCATCGCGGCAACGCAGTCGGCGACCAGGGCGGGCTCGCGCATCAGGCAGGCCCCGAAACGCCCGGACTGGACGCGGTCACTGGGGCAGCCGACATTGAGGTTCACCTCATCGTAGCCCGCGGCCTCGACCTGGCGGGCGGCGGCTGCGAGCTTGCCGGGCTCGCTGCCACCGAGCTGACAGACCACCGGGTGCTCGGCGGGGTCGAAGGCCAGCAGACGCCCGGCCTCCCCGCGCAGCACCGCATCCGCGACCAGCATCTCGGTGTAGAGCACGGCGCGGGGCGCGAGCAGACGATGGAAGAACCGGCAGTGCCGGTCCGTCCACTCCATCATCGGCGCCACGGAGAGCGCGGTGTGCCTGTGAACACTCATCGGACACGCTCCGGCGACCCGCCACAGCCCCACCCGGCAGGCCTGCGCAGGCACACGAGACTGCCCGGCGCACGGGGAGACAGCCCGCCTTCGACCCACTTCGACATCTCGAAATTGTATCATCCGCGTCGGCATGCCCCGGCGCCCTGTGCGCTCGCGGCATCCCTGGTCCCCCAGCAGTCACAAGGAGTCGTGATGCTGCACAACAGCCTGCTCGTCGCCCATATCGCCGTCCTCGGTTACTGGCTGGGCTCGGAACTGGTCATCAACAGCACCTTCCGCTACGTCTCCTACGGCGCGGGCATGCCCATCGCCGAACGCAGCCGGCTGATGGAGCACGTCATGGATGTCGATCAGCACGTGCGCTATGCGCTGGTGCTGCAGTTCGGCCTGGGCCTGGCGCTGGCCATGCGCATGGGCTGGCTGCCGGGGGGCATGGCCGGGGCGTGGACGGCGGGCGTGTTTGCGGCCGCATGGCTGGTGCTGGTGGAAATCACCCACCGCCAGCGGCACGCGCCGCTCGGCGAACGGCTGGCGGCGCTGGACCGCGGGCTCAGGTACCTGGTGATGGCGGGTCTGGTCGCGGCAGCGGTGGCGGCGCTGAGCGGTCTGCTGGCAACCCCGGCGTGGGTCGCCTGGAAGCTGCTGCTGTTCGCCGGAGTAATGGCCTGCGGTGTGGGCATCCGGTTCGCCCTGATCGAGTGGTTTGCCAGCTGGCGCGCCCTGATGGGCTCAGGGGGCGGCGAGACGCACGAGGCGACGCTGCGACGTGGCTACTGGCAGGCCACCAGCATCCTGATCGGCCTGTGGGTGCTGATTGGCGCAATCGTCGTCATGAGCGTCGCACGGCCAGTCTAGCCGGGCATGCTATCCTGCCCCCCCATGGTGTCCTCCAGGCTTTCCGGCAGAATGCGGCGTGACGGGCTGTCACGCCACCGGGCGTGCACGAACGCCATCCCCGTGATGCTCGCCGCCGGCCTGCTGCTTGCAGCGGGTTGCAGTCCCGAGCCCGCGCCGCTGGAAGACCGGGTGGCGGCCACCTGCCAGACGCTGGGCGAGTGGCAGGCACAGTCACCCGAGACGCGCCGCCGGGTGCTCACCGGCGTCGGCGGACTCGAGGGCGAGGCGCTGGCACGGACGGAATTCCTGTTTTCCGCGGCCGGCGACGCGCTCGAGGAAACAGCCGAACTCGCCGCATTCCTGGGCGAGCTGCTCGGTGAGGATGCCATGCGCCTGCTGGACTCGCCGGCCTGCCGCGCGGCACGCGGGACACTGGAGGACGAAACCTGCAGCCTGGCCGTGGCCGGCAGCGAGGATGCGCTGGCCCGCCAGAGGCTCGCCGAGCTGATCATGACGATGCAGGAGTACTGCCTGCTCGAGCCCGACGGTGAGGATGCGCTGCCGCTGCCACCACTGCCCTGAGCACACCGGACTCCGGGCGTCAGGTCACGCCCCGCACCGTCTCCCCGACCAGGAAATCCACCACCCGCCGCTGCGCCTGCTCGGGGCTGTCCCCGGCCGCGAGCCGCTCACGGAACACCTGTTCCTGGCGATGGGCGCTGGTGCCGCGTGAGAGAATCTCCCGCAGCTGCTGCATCTGCGGCTCACAGGCCAGCGCCTCGGCATCCTCGGCGGTCAGCTCGATCAGCTCCTCGAGCAGCTCGGCGAAGGGCACCACCCGTCCAAGCGCCAGATCGATCATCCCTTCCTCGAAGCTGTAGCGCATGGCCCGCCAGCGGTTCTCGCGCAGCAGCATCGGTGTGTAGATCCGCCAGCGCTGGTTGCGCCGGCGCAGGCGGTAGAGCATCCGCAGGATGCACAGGTTGAGCGCCGCCAGGGCCAGCGTATCCTCCAGTGTGGTGCAGACGTCCATCACCCGGGTCTCGAGCGTCGGATAGCGCATGCTCGGGCGCAGGTCCCACCAGATGCGGCTGGCGTCCTCGATGATGCCGGCCTCCACCAGAATGGACACGTGACGACGGTACTCCGCGTGGCTGTTGAAACGTTCGGGGATGCCGGTGCGTGGCAGGGCATCGAACACCGTCAGCCGGTAGGACTTCAGGCCGGTCTCGCGTCCCTGCCAGAACGGCGAGGAGCAGGACATCGCCAGCAGATGCGGCAGGAAGTAGCTCAGCTGGTTCATGAGATCGATGCGCAGTTCATCGTCCTCGATCCCCACATGCACGTGCATGCCGCAGATCAGCAGCCGCCGCGCGGCGGCCTGCATCTCCCGCGTCAGGGCGTGGTAGCGCTCGCGCTCGGTGTGCGTCTGCGCACTCCAGGTGGCGAACGGGTGGGTCGATGCGGCGATGGGCGCGAGCCCGTACTCGGCCGCACAGGCCGCCACGGTGCTGCGCAGATGCGCCAGGTTCTCGTGGGCCTCGGCGATGCTGCCGCAGACCCGGGTACCGACCTCGATCTGCGGTTTGAGCAGTTCCGGGCCGACCTGCCCCTGGCAGCGCGCCGTGCAGGCCTCGATGATGGCGCCGCAGTGATCTCCGGCGAGATCCCGGCTCTCGCGGTCGACCAGCAGGTATTCCTCCTCGATGCCGATGGTGAAGCCCGGTTCGCTGATCCCCATGTTGCGCGCTCCCGCGGTGCTGGCTGGACGATGGACTCAGAGCATGCCGGCGGCGGTGTTGACCGGGCCATCGTGGGCGGTCGGCCATCGGCCTTCAGGTAAGGGACGATAGAGCGACGGGTCGGCCAGGATCGGCGCCAGGGCGTCGGCGATCACCGCCGCCCAGCGCGTCTGGCCGGGCTCGTCGGCGATCAGATCCTGGCGCAGTTCGATGGAGATGCTCGGCCGGCCGAACCGCTCGGCATGATGATCGATGGTGAAGTCCGCGGGATGGCGGCCGGAATAGGGTTCGTTGTCGCCGACGATCACGCCCGGCATCGCGCGCAGGCGACGCATGAACGGCAGGGGGATGCGCGGGTCGCGATCCCACAGCACGCCAACCTGCCAGCGCCGCACCACCCCGTACATGCGCGGCGTGAAACTGTGCACACTGACCACCACGGGCGTACGCCCCTCGCCGGCGCGCCGCGAGAGTTCCGTCTCGATCGCCTGGTGATAGGGCCAGTACAGCAGGTCCCGCCGCTGGGCGCGGGCTGCGGCATCCAGGGCCAGGTTTCCGGGAATCAGGATGCCGTCACTGATCACCGGCATGCACGAGGGGCTGTCGGCACGCCGGTTGCAGTCGGCCACCAGCCGCGAATAGCCCGCCAGCACCACCGGCAGATCCAGCCGGGCCGCCACGCGCCGCGCGACCCCGGCGGCGCCGATGTCCCAGGCGATATGGCGCCCGAGCGCTCCCGGCGTGAGCCCGAGCCCGGCGAGGCGCTCGGGAATACGGTTGGAGGCGTGATCGCAGACCACCAGGCCGCAGCCGCGTGCCTCCGGGTTCTCCAGCGTGTAGGGGGGTGGCTCGTGTTCGGCCAGCAGGCCGGAATCACGGGCGCGCGCAGCGGCATGGATCAAGAACGCGGTCTCTCGTGCAGGGGTCCACGGGCCAGTGTACCGGAAAGCGCCCGGCCGACCAGCCGGGCTCAGGCGCTCTGGCGCAGGGCCTCGCGGGCCGGCAGCTCGGCCACGGGTCTGGGCACGGCGATGTGGTAGCCCTGGGCATAGGCGATGCCGATCTCCGCCAGCCGTGCCAGCACCTCGCCGCTCTCCACCCGCTCGGCGATGGTCTGGATGCCCATGGCCAGGCCGACCTTGTTGATCGCATCGACCATGCTCTGGTCGATGCGGTCCCGGATGACGTTCTTGATGAACTGGCCGTCGATCTTCAGGAAATCCACCGGCAGGGTCTTGAGGTAGGTGAACGAGGACAGGCCGCTGCCGAAATCATCGAGAGAGAACCGGGCGCCAAGCGTCTTCAGCGCCTGCATGAAGTGTGCGACGGCGGAGAGGTTGCTGATCGCAGCGGTTTCGGTGATCTCGAAGCAGATGGCGCCTGGCGGCGGCTGAAGCTGCTCGAACGCGGCGACGATGTCGGCAAGGAACTGCGCATCGCTGAGCGAGGTGCCGGAGAGATTGACCGACAGCGTGTAGGGATCGGCCGGGTCACGACACAGCAGACGTTCCATGGCCTCGCGCACCACCCAGCGATCCAGCACCGGCATCAGGTTGTAGCGCTCGGCGGCGGGGATGAATTCACTCGGCGGGACCAGTTTGCCGGCCTCATCGCGCATCCGCAGCAGGAGCTCGTAGTGGCCGCTGCGGTCGGCATTCCCGCCGATGGGGATGATCGGCTGGAAGTACAGCTCCAGGCGGTCGTCCTCCACGGCATGGGTGATGCGCGAGACCCACTGCATCTCCTTGTGCTTTTCCGGGACGTCACCGGCTTCGCAGAGGTGAATTCGGTTGCGGCCCTCGTCCTTCGCCGCGTAGCACGAGACGTCGGCGAGGCTGAAAAGCTCCTCGGCACTCGGACTCGCGGCGTTCAGTGCCACGACACCGATACTCACCGACACCGACATGCTGCGGTCCTTCCAGGTGAACCGGTGCTCTCGCACCGCCTCGCGCAGATCATCCGCGACCTGCAACGCCTTGCGCCCGGGGCAGTCCTGCAGCAGCAGCGCGAACTCGTCGCCGCCGGTCCGGGCCAGCACGTCGCTGGCCCGGACGCGGGCGAGCAGCACTTCGCTGACCTGCCGCAGCAGCTGGTCGCCAGCCGCATGGCCGGCCGTGTCGTTGACCACCTTGAACTGATCGAGGTCCAGGTAGAGCAGCGCATGGCTGCGCTCGGGATGACGCCGCACTTCCTCGAGCGCGTGCGACAGGCGATTCTCGAATTCCGCCCGGTTGATCAGGCCGGTCAGCGGATCGTGACTGGCCTGGTAGTTCAGCTCCCGCTGCAGACGCTGCTCCTGGCTGACGTCGTGGAACACCATGACCGCGCCGATCACGTGCCCCTGCCGGTCCCGGATCGGTGCCGCCGAATCGCGTACGTTGAGATCCATGCCGTTGCGCCCGATCAGCACGGCGCCCTCGGGCAGCGAGACCTTGCGTCCCTCGCGCAGGCAGCGGCTGACCGGATTCTCGAGCACCGTCCGGCGCTCGACATCGACGATGGTCAGCACCTCCTCCACCGGCCGTCCGCGGGCGGCGCGGGCCTCCCAGCCGATCAGTTCCTCGGCGGCCGGATTGAGCTCGTCGACGTGTCCTGCGGCATCGGTCGTGATCACCGCATCCCCGATCGAGCGCAGCGTCACCAGCAGCCGTTCCTTCTCCTCGAACAGCGCCTGCTCGGCCTGCTTGCGCTCGGTGATGTCGGTCAGCGTTCCCTCGACATGCAGCAGCCGGCCCTCGGTATCGCGCACCGCGCGTCCGTTCTCGAGCACCACGATCTCGCTGCCGTCCCGGCGGCGCAGCCGCACCTCATGGTTGCGCAGTACGCCGTCGCGGGCCAGCAGGCGTGCGCCACTGTCGCGCTCGGCGGCGCTGACGTGGAAATTGGCGGTCGGCCCCGCGTCCCGGAGGTCGGCCTCGCTGGCATAGCCCAGCATCTCGACCAGCGCGGGGTTTGCCGCCAGGATCTCGCCCTCGGGCGACACCTGGTAGACACCGTCGGCGACATGCTCGAACAGCCCGCGCCAGCGCGTCTCGCTGTCACGCAGCGCGGTCTCGTCCCGGCGGCGTTCGATGGCGATCCCGGCCAGCTGACTGAAGCGCGCCACGGTATCGAGTTCGTCGGTGCGAGGTGCCCGGGACTCTGGAAAATACACGTCCAGCGTCCCCAGCAGACGTCGCGTGGCACTCAGTACGGGCGTCGCACAGCAGGCAGCAAGGCCCGCGGACAGGGCCAGCGGCGCGAACTCGCGCCAGGTCACATCGGTGCCGAGGTCCTGGACGATGATCTGGCGGTTCATGGACGCCGCCGCCGCGCCGCTGCCGGCACGCAGCCCGATCTCCACCCGATCGAGGACACTGCGCAGCGCCCCGGGCAACCCCGGGGCGGCGCCAACGCGCAGGTAGCGGTGGTCGTCGGCCAGCAGCATGGCGGCACAGCGCACACCGCTGTCGAGGTGTTCGAGGCCGCGGCAGATCGCCCCCAACGTGCGCTCGAGCGGCGCGTTCGCGGCGATCATTTCCAGCACGTGACGCTCGGCATGCGCGAGCATCTCGCTGCGCTTGCGGGCACTGATATCGATGATGCTGGCGCGGATCAGGCGTCGGCGGCTGGAGGGCAGCCGCGTGAAGCGCACCTCGCAGGGCAGCGTCTGGCCGCTGGCATGCCGGTGCAGCCACTCGAACACTGGACTGGCACCCGCCAGGGCGCGGGCGACGTGCCCACGCTCGACCCCGAACGACGGCAGGCCGTCGGCCTGCACGGGCGCGGACACGGCCTCGGGCCCCAGTGCGAGCAGCTGCTCGCGGCTCAAACCGAAGAAACCCGCGGCATGTTCATTGGCGTCGACGAAACGTCCGCGATCGACATCCAGCACCAGGATCACCTCGCTGGAGTGCTCGACGAGGGCACGATAGCGCGCCTCGCTCTCCTTCAGGGCCTGGGCCGCCCGGTAGCGCTCGGTGATGTCGCGCAGGCACACGACGAACAGCGCCCTGCCCTGGAGTACCAGACGGCTGACGGCAAGCTCGGCCTTGAACTGCTCGCCGTCGCGGCGCCGGGCTTCCACCTCGTCACCGGCCAGATCGAACACCGTGTCGTCGTCGCGCCGCGAGAGCCGCTCGAGATAGGCCTGCGGCCGTGTCTTGTAGGGGAGCAGCGCCTCGATGCTGAGCCGCTCCATTTCCTCGGGCGCATAGCCGAAGACCCTGAGGGCGGCGAGATTGCAGCCCAGTACGCGGCCCTGCCCGTCGAGGGTCAGGATGGCATCCTTGACGTTGTCGAGGATCGCCTCGACGGTGGCGGGTTCGCGCAGCAGCGCGAGATCCTGGAGGCGGTGGCGGCCGGAGGTGGTGTGGGCCTCGGGCGCGGCCGGGGGGGCGGCAGGCACGGCGGCGGCCAGTCGCCGGGTCGCCTTGTCATAATATGCGCCGACAGTCTCCAGCGCCCCGTCCAGGTGCCGGTCTTCAGACTCCGGGACCCGGCCTGCCGACGCCGAGGTGTCGAGAGGCTGAGACATGCGCACTCACAGGAACTGTCCAGACAAGTGGAATCCTCCGCAGAATCAGCCTGCCGGACCGTGATGCGCGTCTCGTTTCTTACCTGCTCGGGGAATAGTTTCCCAGTCCTGACACTGGATTATGTTCAACCCTGCCCGCGCGGACGCCGCAGCGGAATGGCGGCCGTGGGCCCGGTTCCGGCGTCCGGTCCACGCCCGCTGGTGGGCCCGAGCGTGGCGGCGATCTGCGCGGCGTGCAGGGTCTCCTCGCGCTCCAGCGCCTCGACCAGCCGGTCGAAGGCCTCGCGATGCTCGCGGATGAGTGCGGCGGCACGGGTCTCCGCCGACACCAGCAGTGCCTTGACCGCCTCGTCCACCGCCTGCGCCGAATGTTCACTGAAGCGGCGGGGCTGGGAGATCTCACGACCGAGGAAGGGATGCTCTTCGCTGCTGGCCAGGTCGATCGGGCCCACCTCGCCGGCCATGCCCCAGCGGCTGACCATGGCCCGGGCCGTGCTGGTCGCCTGGCGAATGTCGTCGTCGGCCCCGCTGCTCACCGAGCCGAGCACTTCACGCTCGGCCGCGCGCCCGGCCAGCATCAGCGCCAGGCGGTCGCGAAGGTAGGCCTCCTCCAGGGTGTGGCGTTCCTGGGTCGGCAGCTGCTGCGTGCCGCCGAGGGCGCGGCCCCGGGGAATGATACTCACCTTGTAGAGCGGATCGGCGGTGGGAAGATGCCAGGCGACCAGCGTGTGGCCGGCCTCGTGCACGGCCAGGCGGTGGCGTTCGTCCGGCTGGATCGCGAGCGTACGGACAGAACCGATCAGCACCTTGTCGCGCGACTCCTCGAAATCGACCCTCGCGACTTCCCGGCGCCCCTGGCGCACGGCCAGCAGCGCCGCCTCGTTGACGAGGTTCTTGATGTCGGCACCCGAGAACCCGGGCGTGCCGGCGGCGATCTGCGCGAAATCCACATCTGCCGCCAGCGGCACCTTGCGGGTGTGCACTTTCAGCAGCGCTTCGCGGTCGCGTCGGTCGGGCAGATCCAGGGTGAGGTGCCGGTCGAAGCGTCCGGGGCGAAGCAGCGCCGGATCGAGCACGTCGGGCCGGTTGGTCGCCGCCAGCACGATCACCGCCTCGTGCCCGGCAAAGCCGTCCATTTCGGCGAGGATCTGATTCAGGGTCTGTTCGCGCTCGTCGTGACCGCCGCCGAGGCCGGTGCCGCGGGTGCGCCCGATGCTGTCGAGTTCGTCGATGAAGATGATGCTGGGGGCATGCTTCTTGGCCTCCTCGAACAGCCGCCGGACGCGCGAGGCACCGACGCCGACAAACACCTCGATGAACTCCGAGCCGGAGATCGAATAGAACGGGACGCCGGCCTCCCCGGCCAGGGCACGGGCCATCAGGGTCTTGCCGGTGCCCGGCGGGCCCATCATCAGCACCCCGCGCGGCAGTTCGGCACCCAGCTCGGTAAATTTCTCCGGCGCCTTCAGGAACGCCACGAGCTCGGCGACGTCGCGCTTGGCGTTGTCCTGGCCGGCGACATCACGGAACGTGACCTCCGGCACCTCCGCCTGACGGGCCGAAGCATCGAGGAAACGGCGCAGGTCGCCTGTACCGCCGAAACGGTCACCACCACCACCGCCGAGGTTCTGTGCGGTGCGCCGGAACAGCCAGATGATCAGCGCGATGAAGATCAGCCACGGCACGAACATCAGCAGCGCGGAGCCCAGCGGGTCGCGCTCGGAGGGTGCCTCGGCGACGCGCACCGACACGCGCGAGGCTTCCAGCAGCGGCAGCAGCTGGTCGTCGCCGAAGGCCGGGACCCGCGTGCGGAAGTAGGCCGCCTCACGGCGCTCCGGGCCGAGCGGCCG